>JAEURH010000037.1 GCA_016789365.1 Anaerolineales bacterium | reverse complement strand
GTTTTGAAGCGATTAACCAATCATCGAGATTTAGGCATTCATACCGAATTATTTTCAGATGGGATTATTGAATTAGTAAAACAAGGCGTGATTAACGGCGAGAAAAAATCCATTCATTTTGGAAAAATTGTGGCTGGTTTTATGCTCGGTTCACAAGCCTTATATGAATTTGCACATGACAATCCATTGATAGAAATGCACCCGACTGAATATGTGAATGACCCGTTTATTGTTGCTAAAAACGATAAGATGGTAGCGATTAATTCCGCTATTGAAATTGACCTGACAGGTCAGGTATGTGCAGATAGCATCGGCACAAGATTTTACAGTGGCGTAGGCGGGCAAATTGATTTTATTTATGGCGCATCGAGGTCAAAAGGTGGCGTGCCAGTGATTGCATTGCCAAGTAAATTAGTGAAAGGCGAAAAAAGTTTTAGCAAAATTGTGCCGATGTTAAAGCCCGGCGCAGGTGTGACAACTTCTCGTAATCATGTTCGTTATGTTGTCACTGAACATGGCATTGCAGATTTATACGGCAAGACGATACGTCAACGCGCTGAGGCATTGATTAATGTCGCAGACCCTGAATTTCGAGATGAGTTAACTGTCAAAGCAAAAGAGCTTAATTATGTTTAGGGACACAGCGTCGCTGTGTCCTTACTTTTAGACCGATAAAAATGGGAGTAAAATTACAAAAATATTTCGGAGTGCGGACTTCAGTCCGCCTAACAAACAATTAGCAGACTAAAGTCTGCACTCCGATAAAAAATCAAGGAGAGAAATATGGCTGTAAAGAAGGTCAAAAAGACAAAATCAGTAAGCCGCAAGTCTGCTCCAGTGAAGAAGAAAACGACACAGAAAAAACTCAGCGGGGAAGTTTTTTATCCATCTAAGAGAGCCATTGAAGAAGCCCGCCTCAAAGATTGGGACAAACTTGCCAAGTCTGCTAGCAAAGATTTGAAAGGATTCTGGGAAAAAGAAGCGCTTGAATTAGAGTGGTTCAGCAAATGGAAGAAAGTGTTGGATGATTCCAAAAAACCATTTTTCAAATGGTTTACAGGGGCTAAAGTAAATATCGTCCACAATGCAGTGGATAGACACCTAAAAACACATCGTAAGAATCAACTTGCTTTAATTTGGGAAAGCGAAGACGGCAAAGAACATCGTTCCTATTCGTATCACGCTTTGAATCGTGAAGTCACTCGCATGGCAAACATCATCAAAGCCATGGGAGTTCAAAAAGGCGAACGCGTCACCATTTATATGGGGCGTGTACCTGAAATTGTTTTTGCAATGTTGGCTTGTGCAAAAATCGGCGCGATTCACTCTGTTGTGTTTGGTGGATTTTCTGTCGATTCACTGGCAGGGCGCATTGAAGATAGCAAATCCAAATTAGTGATTACATGCGATGGTTCCTATCAGAATGGAAAAATCGTCCAGCTTAAATCAATCGTCGACGAGTCATTGAAGCGTTGCCCAAGTGTAGAAAATGTCGTCGTTGTAAAAAGAGTCAACAACGAAGTCAATATGGAAGAGGGTCGCGATCATTGGTATCACAGTTTACTGGAACAGCCGATTGCGGAAGGTAAATGTGAAACCGAACAAATGGATTCGGAAGACCCACTTTTTATTTTGTATACCAGCGGCTCAACAGGAAAACCAAAAGCAATTTTGCACACGCATGGTGGTTACATGGTCGGCACGTATGCAACTTTAAAATATTGTTTTGACATCCGTGATGATGACCGTTGGTGGTGTACTGCAGACCCCGGTTGGATTACAGGACATTCATATTTAGTGTATGGTCCGATGATTAATGGTGCAACATCATTTATGTTTGAAGGCGGACCTGCGTTCCCTGAGCCAAATCGTTGGTGGCAATGTATTGAACGTTATGGCATTACAATTTTTTACACCGCCCCCACTGCCATTCGTGGATTGATGCGCTTTGGTGATGCGTGGCCCCAAAAACATGATTTATCTTCATTGCGATTACTTGGCACAGTTGGTGAGCCGATTAATCCAGAAGCGTGGAAGTGGTATCACCGTGTGATTGGAAATAATAAACTTCCGATTATTGATACATGGTGGCAAACGGAGACAGGTGCGTTTCAAATCGCGCCTCTGCCTGTTACACCGCTCAAGCCTGGTTCTGGCACCAAGCCATTTTTTGGTCAAGAAGCGGAGATTGTAGATGAAAATGGAAAACCCGTAGCAGATGAAACCGAAGGCTATCTTGTTTTGAAAAATCCTTGGCCCTCAATGTTGCGAACCATTTATGGTGATGATGAAAGATATGTAACTCAATATTGGAGCAAACACCCGGGCAAATATACAACAGGTGATTCAGCCAAGCGTGATAAAGATGGTTATTACTGGATTATCGGTCGTGTGGATGATGTCATTAAAGTCTCAGGTCATCGTTTGGGAACTGCAGAAGTTGAATCGGCTTTGGTCAGTCACCCAGCCGTTGCAGAAGCCGCCGCAATTGGTTTGCCACATGATATTAAAGGGCAAGGAATTTATACATTTGTTTTACTCCGTGCGGGTCAAACGGCTTCAGAAAAATTGGCTGAAGAATTACGTCAACATGTTGCGACTCACATGGGACCCATTGCTAGACCAGAAGAAGTGCGTTTTGTAGATAAACTTCCGAAAACGCGTTCAGGGAAAATTATGCGGCGGGTGTTGAAAGCCCGAGCTCAGGGTTTGCCTGAAGGAGATATCAGTACGTTGGAAGAGTAATCGGTGGTCGAGTAGGCGGCGGGTCTCAATACAAACTTCGTCCTACTCAACCATCGCCGCCGTATCGAGACCACAAGTAATTAGAGAATTATCCCGTGATGAAAATCGCGGGGTGATTTTTTATTTTACATTTTCAAAAACAACTTCGGTTAACTTTCCATCTTCAATTCTTACAATGCGTTCATTCAAACCTGTTTGGTCATTGAACGCAATCTTATAATCGCCAACGGGTAAGTTATTCAAAACAGCGTCCTCGGGGTTAGCCTCAAAACCTCTTGTGTATGAAGAAACATACATCACAAACCCATCTGAAAATCTTGTAATCACTAAAGAGAATTCATAATTCCTTTCATACGGCGTGTTCAATGTGATAGACAATGCACCTGTGCCATTTTTTGGAATAAAAAATAATTCTGGATTTTGAGTCGAGAAACGGTCATACATATCGCCTCCTTGCCTGACCTCAAAATGCAGGTGTGATCCTGTAGCACCACCCGTCTGCCCCACTTGACCGATTAAATCTCCAGTATTTACAACATCTCCAACTTTAATGAGAATCGCGGATAAATGGGCATATAACGTATAAAAATCATTTTCATGTTTTATGACAACAAGATTGCCATAAAAATTTGACCACTGACTAAACAGTGTCACTTTATCTGTATCAGCAAAAACCACTTCCCCATCCCCTGTCGCATAGACTGGAGTCCCAAATTCATTTTGAAATTCCACGCCATGATGCGGGTCACGCCTACCGTTTTGAGTCGAAGCATACGGATAACTTATGTCAATTGAATCATTATCAGGTGGGAAGATTGGGCGTTGAAAAAGAAAATTCCAGTTTGAAATGCAGTAATCAGTAATCAGTGGGTTGCATGGAATTGGGGTTGTTGTTGGTGAGGGTGGAATAGGTGTAAATGTTGGTTCTAAAGTTGGAGTAAAAGTTTGTGTAAAAGTTGGGATAGTAAAAGTTGAGGTTGCTTCAACAGGTGTTGGTTGAATTGGTGCATTGCAAGCAGTTAATGAAAATAGAAACAAAACATAAATAATCTTAATTAAATATATGTCGTTGCGAGGGCGTTCTTGTTTTTTGCCCGAAGCAATCTCCTTGCAATTTGGGGATTGCTTCGTCGGGAAGAGCAAATGCCCTCCTCGCAATGACATATTAAATTCCACCTCTATCTTTCATAATCTTTCTAATTTCTTTTTCGAGCTTGTCGGCTTTCTTTTCTAATTCTACAAGTTCTTTCAAATATTCATCGCCAGCGGACTTATCTGGCAGGGAATGAATATTAATCCTCACGTTGTATGCGGCGGCAGTTAAACAGGCACGTGACATAGCAAAACCAGACATGGCATCACTGATGGCATTGAGGTTTCCATGTTCAGCACATTTGATGGCGAGTTCCATAATTTTTACAGAGCGTTGCACAGATTGTAAAGGCACATAAGCGGCATTCAAGGTTGCAATTTGAATCGCGGCAGTTCTTGCTTTTTGTTGTTCTTCCGTTTCTTTCGGTAATTTGAATGCACCAATCACGGCTTCAAACGATGCGGCATCATCGTCTACGGCTTGAGTCATTTCGGCGCGGAGTTTTTCAGCGAGGACGTGCACGGCTTGCATCTCGGCTTCGACTTCGGCATATTTTTTTCGTCCAATGGTTAAGCCTGAGACCATAGCAACGAGTCCTGCACCCATTGCACCTGCATACGCGGCGGCGGAGCCACCTCCAGGAGCAGGTAAGGCGGAGGCTAATTCGTCGAGAAAAGAAACAGGTTGCAGATTAGAGGTTGAAGCGTTTCCATCTTGACCACTGACCACTGACCGCTGACCGCCGTCTGCCGTCCGCGGTCTATCATCAAAAAGTCTTGACTCCAAAATTTGCAACTTATCAAATCCATCCAGTTGTGTGTACCAAACCGCCGCATCAATCAATGCTTCTTGCGGAATCAATCCAACGAGTTCGCTGTGATGAATGCCAACGCCATAACGCTCGGCTTCGCGTCTTATCATTTCAACAACACGCGCAATGGGCGTATCACGAAAATTTGTTAAGTTCATCGAAACTTGCGCGCGACCATCGACAAGTAAACCCAAACCTTTGACATAACGCAGACCACCCGATGATTGTCGTACAGCCTTTGCGATTTTTTTGGCGATGTCAACATCATCAGTTGTTAAATAAACATTGAAAGCAATCAGCGGATTTCTTGCGCCGATAACGGTTGCACCTGCTTTGGGAAGTTTGTTTGGACCAAAATCTGGTTTGCGATTTTCATTGGTTTCGATTTCGGATTTCAAAACTTCGTATTGACCTTTGCGAATGTTTTCGAGATTCGTTCGTTCGGGTTTGGTAGCCGCCGCTTCATACAAATAGACGGGGATGCTGAGTTCTGAACCCACACGTTGACCTAATCGTTTGGCGATGGCAATACAATCATCCATGCTGGCATTGGATAACGGCACAAACGGGACAACATCCGTTGCGCCAATACGCGGATGCTCGCCTGTGTGATTGTCGAGGTCAATTAATTCGGCGGCAGTTTTGATGGCACGAAAGGCGGCTTCTTCCACACCTGCTGGTGAACCTGCAAACGTAAGTACTGTGCGATTGTGGTCAAGGTCGGATGAACGGTCAAGGAGTTTTACATCCGCGACCGTTTGGATGGCAGCGACAATTTGGTCTATGATTTCAGGTCGTCGTGCTTCGGAAAAGTTGGGGATACATTCTATTAGTTGAGTAGTCATATAGTTAGCTAGTTTCCTAGTTGGGTAATTAGGGATTAGTAATTAGGTAATTATAAAGGATGAAATGACTCAAAATAAAGCGGTGTTATACTCGCCAATATGTTAGATTCGAAACTTGAAAAAGCCTCTTCACATTGGGAAGAAGTATCTAAAATTCTTTATATTCCACACACTGAAAAGGAATATCAAGAAGCTGTTCGTTTACTAGATAATTTAATTGACACAGTTGGTGAAGAAGAAAACCATCCACTTGCTTCATTAATGGAAGTTTTAGGCGTGCTCATTGAAAAATATGAAGATGAGCATGTGCCTGAAATTACAGAACTTTAATGTAAAAGCCCCTGAAAATCAGGGGCTTTTATTTTCGCCTTGCTTCGGAAAAGTTAAGGATACATTCGATTAGTTTGGTCATTTGGTCTCTTGGTCTGATTGGTCTGATTGGTCTGAATAGTCCGGGTTATAAAGTAACTAAATACAATTATAAGGGGTTTAATTTAATGTTGGAATAATTAAAGCAAGGAGATAATATGAACAATCAACTAACTGATGAAATTCAAAATCTTATTGAAGACCTAGAAAAATCAAAGGATGTAGTAGTAAGAAAAAACGCCGCAGAAAAATTGGGGGAATTAGGAAGTGAAAGTAATCGGGTTTTGAGTGCTTTGCGAACTGCTAAAAAATTTGATACTAACGAAGGTGTGCAAGAAATAGCTAAAGTTGCATTAGATAAATTGGGCGCAAGCGAGAGTACTCAAATTGAAAAACCTAAAATGGATAAGGCTGAGTTTATTTTCGGTTTGTTTTTATGGATATTTGTTACATTACTGATAGTGCTTATTTTATCTTTTTTTGTTCATTTTGACGCACCAGCATATACACAACAATATTATGCGCTACTAATTTATGCTGTTGTTTCAATAATTGCAAGTAATATTGTAAGCAAAAAAAGAAGTCGTTCAGCAGGAAATGGGATTATTTTTTATATGGTATTAGTTATTTTAGGTTCTACAATGTTCAGGTTTGGCTGTTCCCCTGCTTTCACTCCTTTCCCAATTTCTCTTTGTGTTATGTGTTAAGAAAATTTAGGGTTACAGCATGGAAATGAAAAACATCCTTTTTGGCACAATAAATTGGTCAGAGATTATCCCAACAGAACATCAAGGTGAAAGCGACCTCACCCCTGCCCCTCTCCTAAAAAAAGAGAGGGGTTCTTAATTTGATGTAAAATAATTTATATACAAAATCCAAATGAGATTTAATTTTGAAACCCAAACCTTCTTTTGAAAAATTTGAACAAAAATTATTTTTGCAAGCCTTGGGGATATTTATCTTCGGAGGAATTATTGTTGCCATTCTATATCGCCTTACACAAAATCAATCACCGTTTATTTTATTAATCAGCATTGCAGTTTGGCTTACGCTAAGTTTTATCGCATCTTCTCGTCTTAGGCGAAAAGACGAAACCGTCACGGCTTATAAAAAGAGAATCAAATATATTGAAAATAATGAGTAAATAGGTTGCAGTATACTTAAATTTATAAGGAGAAAACTATGCTCAAACAATATCCCATTTCAGAATTAGAACTAGGCATTGACGAAATAAAAGATTCACCAAAAGATAACGGCGTTTTAGAAATGATTGTCCGCAGACCTGAAACCGAAACCAGAGAAATTATCAATGCAGGTGAAATCAATGTAGAAAATGGACTCGCAGGTGATAATTGGAAAGCACGCGGTAATGACCATACACCCGATGGTTCTGCTGACCCCGAAGCACAAATCACTTTGATGAACACGCGCGTCATTCAATTGCTGTCAGGCGATAAAAAAGATTGGCAATGGGCTGGCGACCAATTGTTTGTAGATATGGATTTAAGCATTGATAACCTTCCGCCTCATTCTCGCATTCAAGTTGGTTCAGCGATTCTTGAAATCTCTGCCAAGCCCCATACTGGATGCAAAAAATTCTCAGGTCGTTTTGGCATCGAAGCGCTTGAATTTATCAGCACGCCGTTAGGAAAAGCCTTGCGAATGCGTGGCGTGAATGCCAAAGTAATTCAAGCAGGTGAAATTAAAGTTGGCGATGTTGTGAGAAAAATATAAAGCAAGGCGCAAGCCCGCTTTAGCGGGCTTTGTATTTGTAGCGCGGGGATTTATCCCCGTGCGGGCATAATGAGGAAAGTTTTATGATTCAACTAAAACCCATCGCCACAGTCAAAAACACCCGCACAGAAATTGAAGATGACAATTGGGGAAATGTCACTTCAATCATAGAGTTGGACCCAAAATTTAATGAAGAAGCCTTGTATGAAATCGAATCGTTTTCACATGCAGAAATCATCTTTTATTTTCATTTAGTAAATGAAAATAAAATCGAAACAAAGTCACGCCACCCAAGAAATAATAAAGATTTGCCAAAGGTCGGGATTTTCGCTCAAAGGGGAAAGAACAGACCGAATAGAATAGGAACAACTATGGTTAAGATTCTGAAGCGTGAAGGGAATCAGTTATATGTTCAAGGGTTAGATGCAATTGACGGCACACCCATCTTAGACATCAAACCTGTCATGCAAGAATTTCTACCACGCGAAGAAATTCATCAACCAACATGGGCAAGTGAATTGATGAAAAATTATTGGAACACTGGAGGATAACATGCAATACCGCGAACTTGGAAGAACTGGATTTAAAGTTTCAACAATAAGTTTTGGGGCATGGGCAATTGGCAGTACATGGGGAACTGTAGATGATAAAGAATCAATGGCGGCATTACACAAAGCCTTAGATTGTGGCGTGAATTTTTTCGATACCGCCGATGGTTATGGAGATGGTCATAGCGAAAGATTGTTAGCAAAACTTCGTAAAGAACGCAGTGAAAAATTTTATGTCGCTACAAAAGCAGGTCGTAGATTAAATCCGCATGTGGCGAGTGGATACAACAAAGAAAACTTAACTGCCTTTGTTGAACGAAGTTTGAAAAATCTTGAAACAGATTCTCTTGATATTTTACAACTTCACTGCCCACCGACCGAAGTTTTTTACATGCCCGAAGCATTTGATGTGTTAGATGATTTAGTAAAAGCAGGCAAATTAAAAAACTATGGTGTAAGTGTTGAAAAAGTAGAAGAGGCGCTAAAAGCAATTGAATATCCAAACGTCAAAACGGTACAAATTATTTTTAATATATTTCGTCAACGCCCTAGCCATTTATTTTTTGAGCAAGCCATTAAAAAGAATATCGGAATTTTAGCAAGGCTTCCGCTTTCATCAGGCATGCTCACTGGTAAATTTAATGTCAATTCAACATTTGAATCAACAGACCATCGCTCATTTAATCGTGATGGGGCTGGCTTTGATAAAGGCGAAACTTTTTCAGGTTTTAATTATGAAACAGGTTTGAAAGCCGTTGAAACATTAAGAAAAATTATTCCAAATAACATGACCATGGCTGAATTTGCATTACGATGGATTTTGATGTTCCCTGCCGTCACTTGCGCTATTCCTGGTGCCAAGCGTCCATCACAAGTGGAAGAAAATGTTCGAGCGGCAGACTTACCTGAAATTTCAGAATCAATTATGAAACAAGTCGAAGCGCTTTATAACGAACAAGTCAAAGCGCATGTGCATCATCTTTGGTAAATCAATCTATTAAAATTTTCATATCAAAATTTCAGCGTTTTATTATCTTACATCTATATACTCGCAAATCATAAATAAGGAGACATTATGGATAACGATGATAAACCAGTAGGAAAAATTTTAAATCGCAGGGATGTATTAAAAATTTTAGGTGTGGGCAGTGCGGCAACTTTGTTAGCGGCTTGTGCGCCAGAAGTGATAGAAACTTTATCGCCATCTGAGCCAACCATTATTCCTGCAACGCAAACCATTTTGCAAGAAGCAACAAGTGTTACCAACATTCCCGTTTGCGTGGTGAAGCCTGAATTAACAGAAGGTCCATATTTTGTGGATGAAATGTTGAATCGTTCGGATATTCGTCAAGATACATCCGATGGCTCAATAGTGCAAGGCACACAATTTGATTTGACTTTCAATGTGACTCAAGTCAATGGAAATGGATGTGTTCCACTCGCCTCTGCCCAAGTGGATATTTGGCACTGCGACGCAGCAGGAGTTTACTCTGACGCAGTTGACCGAAGTTTCAACACGGTTGGCAAAACATTTTTACGTGGCTATCAATTGACCGATTCAAATGGCGTTGTAAAATTTGTCACCATTTACCCCGGTTGGTATCCCGGCAGAGCCGTGCATATTCATTTCAAGATTCGTTTAGGGAATTACGAATTTACATCGCAATTATTCTTTGATGATGCATTTTCAGACAATGTATTTTCACAAGCGCCATACATCACTGGAAATCGTACGCTCAATAGCCAAGATGGGATTTTCAATAACAGTGGAAATTTATTGACATTGCAAGTAAATCCCACTTCAACAGGTTACGCGGCAACGTTTGATATTGGTGTGCAAATTTAGATATTTTCAATCACCATAAGTGACAGTCACCTTAAAGGTGACTGTCACTTTGTTTAATTTACAAATAAATTATTTTCCCTTGTATAATCTCACTTCCATAGGAGTAAATAATGAAAGCAGTCCGCTTTGTAGGTGTAAAGCAAGCATTGGAAATGCAAGACATTCCCGTTCCAGAGATTGGTGAACGAGATATTTTAGTCAAAGTCAAAGCCGCAGGGATTTGTCATTCCGATGCACATTATCGAGCAGGTATTTCGCCTGTAAAACCTGTTCCATTAACTTTAGGTCACGAAGTGGCAGGTGTAGTTGAAAAAATTGGCTCACAAGTCACCAAAGTAAAAATTGGTGACAGAGTTTGTTTGCATTACAACATCACCTGCGGAGATTGTTATCACTGCTCCACAGGCAATGACCAATTCTGTGAAAAAGTTTTGATGCTTGGTCATTATACAAATGGCGGTTATGCGGAATATATTTCTATCCCTGCTCGCAACGCAATACATTTACCTGATGAAATTCCATTTGAGCAAGGTGCAACTTTGATGTGTGCCTCTGCAACAGCATTTCACGCGCTGAAAAAATCTCGCATTAAAGCAGGTGAACGAGTCGCTATTTTTGGAGTTGGTGGCTTGGGTCAATCAGCGATTCAATTAGCAAAAGCATTTGACGCAATTGAAGTTTTTGCAATTGATATTAATCAAGAGAAATTAAATCTCGCGAAAGAATATGGCGCGATTCCAGTCAATGCCAAAGAAGTTAATCCAGTAGATGAAATTAAAAAGTTGACAAACAACAAAGGCGTAGATGTCGCCATTGAAATGATTGGGTTAAGTCAAACGATGAAGCAGGCGATTCAAATTGCAGGCGTGATGGGACGCGTTATTATTGTAGGTTTATCAAGCCAACCGATTGAAGTCAATACTTATACTGAAATTTTGGGCAACGAAGTCGAGTTGATTGGCTCAAATGACCATCATTTGGCTGAACTGCCTTTGCTCGTAGATTTGGCACGCAGAAAAATTTTAGACACCTCAAAAATTGTCACTAAAACTGTTCTATTAGATGCAGAAGAAATTAATCAAGTATTAGATGACTTAGAAAATTTCAGCAGTGATGTGCGAACTGTTATCGTGCCATGATATAAGAGATATAATTAAATTATGACAAATCAATTTCCAGAAGTCAAAATCAATTCTAAAAAAATATTAGCCGCTCTCATCGGAGTCGTTTTCGTGCTTGTCGGTTTTAGCATTTGGGGGCAACATATCCGCTTCTTCGGCGTGGCTGACATTCGTGGCTACTGGCATGAGTTTTTGATGGACTTACTTATGTCTGCTTTTTATTTAGATGCCGAAGGAAATATCCCATCATACTGGAATGCGTTGTTGTTGTTTATCCCTTCTGTTATGTTAGGAATAATTGGCGCATGGAAATATTCGATAAAAGATAAATTTAGGTTTCACTGGTTCGTATTGGCAATCATCTTTCTTTTATTATCTTTTGACGAAGCCGCTGTATTGCATGAACGTCTCATTAAACCAATGCGTGCAATTGCTGGCGCACAAGGGTTATTTTATTTCACCTGGGTCATTCCGGGATTAATCGGTGTTGCTTTATTCGGCTTGCTGTATCTAATCTTCTTTTTACATCTTGATAAAAAATTCAAAATTCTTTTCTTGCTTTCTCTTGGCGTATATATTGGCGGAGTCATCGGCGGCGAAATGCTCAGCGGATATTTCGCCTCGAATTTGGGACAAAGAAATTTCACTTATGCAGTTGTTGCTAGTTTTGAAGAATCGATTGAAATGATTGGTTGCTCGTTAATCATTTATTCGCTTTTGGAATATATGAAGCAATATTTACCAGAAGGTATTGCAATAAAAGCAACATGATTCCCGAAAAAATAATTACTCTAGCAGAACTCAAACGCAACACTGGAGAACGCGGCTCGCGTATGTGGATTGCCAAAGACGGCATCGTCTATGATGTGACGGATTGCCCAAAATGGAAAACAGGCTTGCACGAGTTTTTACATTTCCCCGGTCAAGATTTGACGTATGAATTTCCCGAAGCCCCACATAAAGAAGAAGTGTTTCAGCATGATTGCGTTGTGATTGTAGGAAAGTTAGAAATTTCAAATGAGTAAAACCTTCGCTACACTCTGCGGAAGAATCATCCGCAACGCAAACCCACAAGATTATCCATCCGCCGAACATCGAAACAAAAAAATTATGCTTTGTTCACAATCTTGTTTGGATTCTTTTTTAGAAGAACCAAGTGTTTTATGCAAAGTGCATTTGAAATCAGAGAAAACTGCCCAACAAATTCAACAAGAACTTGCATCAGTTTTAGATTCATGGAGAAAATTTTATGATTCTTCCAAGAAAAGCGATTGAATACGAACGTTTTGAATTTCAAAAATGGGAGCATCATCATGCCGAAACCATCGTTGAAACTCCCGTTTCATTAACCGTCAATGGCAAAGAGTGGATTTCGTTTATGTGTACGCCGATTCATTTGGAAGCATTAGCAATTGGATTTTTATTTAATGAAGGCATCATCAAAAGCATGGATGAAGTCGCTGACGCACGCGTATGCGAACATGGTGATAATGTTGATGTCTGGCTTCATCATTCTGCTGAACAGCCAACAAATTGGAGACGAACATCAGGTTGTACAGGCGGCGTCACTGCGGTGGATTTGTTAGCCAAACCAAATGTCTCACTTGCAGAAAACAGGTTCAAGGTCACGCCCGAAGCGATAATGAACATGGTCGAAAAATTATTTGAGTCGCAAGAGTTATATCGAGATACAGGCGGCGTGCATACATCCGCATTATCTGATGGCGAAAAAGTCGTCATCGCGGCAGATGATATTGGCAGACATAACACGCTCGATAAAATCGCAGGCTTATGTTTGATGAAAAATATTTTTCCTGAAAATCGTATTTTGATTACAACGGGCAGAATTAGTTCTGAAATGTTACAAAAAGCCGCGCAACTCGAAGCGCCGATTTTGATTTCAAGAACTTCACCATCATCGCTCTCCATTGAAATGGCTGAAAGATATGGCATCACATTAATTGGATATGCACGCAGGCATCGCTTCAATGTGTATTCAAACATACAAAGAATCGCATGATAAAATTCACGCCTTATGAATTTTCAGCGACTCATTTCAACGCTTCTCTTAACGTGTCTGCTTGTTTCTTGCACCTCAGCCGAATCCACGCCTGCGGTTTTCCCAACTTATGACCCATTCTTACCGATTAACAACGAAACGCCGCAAGCAATAGACCCAAGCATTTCCCCAACACCTTCCCCCACCATTACGGCAACGCGCGAACCAACACCTACGCGCGCACCTGCTAACGTGCCACCATTTTTTGGTACAACGAGTCAAATTCAAACCACACCCACGCCAGACCCTGCTCGCGTTTTACCAACACCGCGTCAAAATGTTGATGAATATGTTGTGCAATTTGGTGACACCTTAGGCGATATTGCTCTGCGATATGGAATCAGTGTGCAAGCATTGATGCAAGCCAACAATATGACTGACCCAAATCTTTTGGCAGTGGGTCAAGTATTAATTATCCCTGCGCCAAACCCAATTGGTTTAGGTTCATCTCTTAAACTTATACCCGATTCTGAATTGGTGTACGGACCAGCCACCATTTATTTTGATATGAATGAATTTATCCAAAGCCAAAATGGTTATCTTGAAAGTTATATTGAAGATGTAAATGGAACAATCTTAAATGGCGCGCAGATTGTTGAATTGGTTGCTACAAATTATTCAGTTAATCCACGTTTGTTGCTTGCAATTTTAGAATATCAAAGTGGCTGGGTGACAAACCCTACGCCGTTCAACACATCCTACCCAATGGGCTTATTAGATGAAAATCGTTACGGACTATATCGTCAGATGGCATGGGCGGCAAATACGCTTAACCGCGGATATTATTTATGGAAAGTAAATGCACTTTCAACTTATATCTTAAGTGATGGTCAAGTCATTCCAATTGACCCAACCATCAATGCAGGCACAGCCGCAATGCAATATTTCTTTTCACAACTATCGGATGTAGGTGCATGGCAAATTGATGTCGGCGCGTCAGGAGTCATCGTCACTTATTTTGTTTTCTTTGGCAATCCATTTAATTATGCAATTGAACCTTTGATTCCTCAAAACCTTTCACAACCAGAAATGCACTTGCCATTTCGCGCTGGTGAAAGTTGGTATTTCACTGGCGGACCACATGGCGGCTGGGATGCTGGCTCTGCGTGGGCGGCATTAGATTTTGCCCCACCAGATAACACCGATGGGCATTGTGGCGTTAGCCCCAATTGGATAACAGCCATGGCAAGCGGATTAATCATCCGCGCTTCAGATGGCGCAGTAGCACAAGATTTAGATAATGACGGTTATGAACAAACTGGTTGGGTGATTTTATACATGCACGTCGCTGAGCAAGACCGCGTGCGACCCAATGAATATATCTTTGTTAATGAAAATATTGGTCATCCATCTTGTGAAGGCGGCATATCCAATGCAACGCACTTGCACGTTGCCAGAAAATATAACGGCGAATGGATTTCAGCCGATGGCTCGCTTCCATTTAATCTGAGTGGCTGGGTTTCCAGTGGTGACGGCATTCAATATAATGGTTTCCTCACACGCGGCTCACAAACCATTGAGGCATGGGATAGTGCCAATGCCTTTAACTTAATTTCAAGATAAGAGTGCGTCGCGCTTCTGTGAATTAAGAGAACCTTTAGAAAAAATGCGCGACGCACCCGACTGACGATATAATTCATTCAACATGCCCCGTGTCTTTATAACATTCATTATTATTTCTTTGATTATTTCAGCCTGCGGAAATTCTTCTGTTTGGGGAGTTGCCCCTACACCCACACCTGATTCTGCTATTCAACCAACGCCTCTTGTTGACCCTCTAGCGGGTGCTAGTGACCCCATTATCTTCCCCACTTCCACCACGCCACCGCAATTTGAAACACAATCTGCCTACACACCTACACCACAAATCATTTCATTTGATATTACGCCGACCAGCACATCCCCGCTCAATGATGCCGCACCATTTTTGTATTACGCCCAAAGTGGAGATATGCTCTCCGCGATTGCATCAAGATTCAACGTCAATGAAGCGGAAATTATCTCCGATGCAGATTTAACCAGAACGACATTAATTGATACAGGTGTTTTGTTAGTAATTCCAAATCGAATCAACGAACCGACCACACCCAATATTCAATTAATACCCGATGCCGAAATCGTTTATTCGCCCACCGCATTAGATTTCGATATTGAAGAATACGTCAAATCACAAAAAGGATACTTAAGCAGTTACAGAGATTATCTCGGCTCCGAAGGTTGGATTGCAGGTCACGCCGCCATTCAAAAACTTGCCATTGAAAATTCAATCAACCCGCGTTTGCTATTAGCAGTTTTAGAATTTGAAAGCCGTTGGGTGCGTGGTCAACCCATTGACTTGTTACGCACAGAATTCCCAATGGGCTTCAACGATTATCGTTACAAAGGTTTGAGCGTGCAAATGGTCTGGGCGATTAATAACATGTCTATTGCTTATTATGGCTGGCGGGCTGGCACTATCACCCACCTTGAATTTCCTGATGGTTCAAAATTACGATTAGACCCGCGCTTAAATGCTGGCACGGTTGCTATTCAATATTTGTTTTCAAAATTATATAGTCAAAGCCAATGGGCGCAAATCATTAATCCGCAAAGTGGATTCCCTGCCATGTATCAAGAAATGTTTGGCGACCCCTGGGCGCGTGCCGATTTAGTAAACCCACTTTTCCCCGCCGCATTAAATCAACCAACTTTGGTGTTTCCATTTGAACCCGGTGTAAAGTGGAGTTTCACTGGCGGACCACACAACGGCTGGGGACAAATCAACCCAAACATTTATGGCGTATCGCACAGCGTTTATTCCGCAATTGATTTTGCACCCGCCGCAGATAAAACAGGTTGCTGGCCCACAACTACATGGGTTACAGCCGCCGCACCGGGCTTAGTTGTTCGTTCTGAAAATGGCATCGTCATGGTTGACCTTGATGGCGATGGCTACGAACAAACAGGTTGGAATTTATTGTATTTACATATTGCTACAAAAGACCGCGTTCCCGTCGGCACATGGCTTGAAACCAACGACCGCATTGGTCATGCTTCATGTGAAGGCGGTGTTTCCACTGGCACGCATTTACATTTCGCCAGAAAATATAATGGCGAATGGGTCACAGCTGATGGACCGATTCCGTTTGTGTTAAGTGGCTGGCGTGTAGTAGCAGGCAATAAACCCTATCAAGGCACACTTGTGCGTGGCGATGAAATTATCAAATCTGATTTACAAGGTCAGGCGTTTTCAAATATCATTCGTGAAAAAGATGAATAAATTAATACCAATCTTTTTGATTGTGACTGTTACATTGACGGCTTGTCGCTCCACTACAAATCAAAATTCAACTCCCGCTTCTTCCTTAACCCAAACTTGGGTGCAGAACCCAAGCGTTGATTCTACGCCTCTGCCCACTCGCAAGACATACGCTCCCGGCGAATTGGTAGAGTACACCGCCCAAACTGGTGACACACTGCCAGCACTTGCTTCACGCTTCAACACAACGGTAGATGAGATATTAGCCGCAAACACATTTATTCCGCGCGACGCAACTACCATGCCACAAGGCATGCCTATGCAAATCCCGATTTATTATCGGGCATTATGGGGAACAACGTTTCAATCCATCCCAGACCATGCTTTTGTTAACTCACCTACAAGTTCGGGATTTAATACTGCCGCGTATGTCCAATCACAAAATGGCTGGTGGAAAAATTATCGCGCTTACGTCTCTGGGCAAATTCGCACAGGCGCAGAGTTAGTGGATTATGTTGCTATTAATTACAGTATCAATCCACGTTTGTTATTAGCCATCTTAGAATATCAAGGTGGCGCATTGACGCAAGACTCTCCGCCGACAAATAGAAAATTACTTGGGCTTGAACGCGCATTTTGGGAATCACATTATTTGCAATTAGTTCTTGCCGCGAATACACTTAACAACGGATATTATGCTTGGCGAAACGGTTCATTGCTTGAATTTGAAGATGCCAATAGAAATTTATACCGTCCAGACCCATGGCAAAATGCTGGCTCTGCCGCATTGCAATATTATTTTTCAAGAATGTATGCAGGTGATAAATTTGCTCACGCCATTGGAGCAGAAGGTTTGTATCAAACATACGCAAATCTTTTTGGTAACCCATGGAATGATTCATTTGAATTAATTCCGGGCAGTCTCACGCAACCCGAATTAACATTGCCGTTTCCCAATGCTCAAACGTGGAGTTATACCGGAGGTCCGCACACAGGCTGGGGCACGGGTGAACCGTTTGCCGCTTTAGATTTCGCACCACCGTCTGAACAATCAGGTTGTGTATCTGCAAAGTCAGAAAATTACGCCGTCGCCATTGCAGACGGTTTAGTTGTGCGTTCATCTGCCAATGAAGGCGTGGTCTTGGATTTGGATAAAGATGGTGATGAAAGAACAGGTTGGGTGATTTATTATTTGCATTTAGCCACAAATCAACGCGCGGTGGTTGGCGCAAACTTAAATGCTGGTGATTTAATCGGTTATCCATCTTGCGAAGGCGGGCGTTCAACTGGTACACACGTACACGTTGCTAGAAAGTACAATGGTGAATGGATACTGGCTGATAGTGCAATTCCGTTTGTCATGGACGGTTGGATTCCACATAACGGAAGCCGTGCTTATTTAGGAACTTTAACCAAAGGGAATTTAACTGTGATTGCTTGTGAATGTGGCGATGCGTTTACGGCTGTAAATGCAAATTATCCATAAAAAACGTCCCGCAGGTTTTATAAAAATTCGTGTGAGTAATTCTTAAACCTGCGGGACGGTTACCTATTGATTAACTTTGTTTTGTAAAGTATCTGAATAATAGTACAACCCCAGCAAGTATTAATGCAACTGCCCAAACATAGTTAGCAATGTCTAACAGTGAAGCAAGACCCAAAACACCCATAATGCCTAATATCAATGCGGGCCAATATGCCCACTGCATTCTGGCGAGTAAAGCAACTAATAAAAATGTGATTGCCAAGCCAAAGAAGAATACGCCTGCGGTTTGAAATTCACCTACATTATCAGCCACAACTGTAATAGTTGCTAAAGTGGATAACACACCAAATGGAATTAACGCCCACCATCTTTCGTTAGGATTCGTGAGATACAAAACAAAAAATGTTAATCCAATGCCGCCTAGCACAATGGCACCAGAATATTCTTCAAAATAAGCAGAGCCGAATACCAAAAGCGAAAGCGCGGTCAGCACACCGCCAGGAATGATTGCCCACCACTTGCCAGCACGGTCTGTGAAATAGACATACCAAAACGAAAGTGCAATGCCACCTAAAAAGAGTCCGCCGCCAATATCTTCAAGCGATTCTGGAAGCAAAATCAATGCGCCGAGTGCGAGCAAAGTAAAGCCCGGAAACGCCGCCCACCATTCGCCACCAAAAAGCGTAAACAGAAAAGCCAAGCCAGCCATAGCAAACACGATGCCCCAAAAATATTTAGATACATTTTCTAAATATCCCATGGCTTGCGCGAGGGCTAAGCCACCGCCTACAATCAGCATTAAGCCAAATATGATTCTTGTATCAAATCGTTTCATTGCAAACCTTTCATTATTTTATTTTTATCGAAGCTGCACCAGCATTGATGTAAATATCAACTGCATTTGTGGCGGTTTCATAATCTGGTGATTGATAAACGCCATTCACTTTTGGAAAACGGTTTTTGTCGATATTCAAATCTGCCGCGCCAAGCGAAGCACGAATGCGTGCCGAAACATTTTCGGGAATAGTTAATGTCAACGAAGCGGCACCCAAGTCGAGGTCAGTTCTGAAGCGACCTCGTTCGGGCAAAATTAAATCAATATCACTAGCGCCGCCTTTTATCTTCAAATCAATCAAATTCATATCACGCAATGCAATCACTGATTTATTCGCGCCAATGTTGAATCTTAACGAAGTGGGGATATTTTGATTTAATGCTACATCCCAATTGTATTCAATGCGAGATGTGAAAAATGGGAAATCAAAAAAGTTTCTTCCGCTTCTCAATGTGACATTCAACTTGTTTCCGCTTCGTTCAGCCGAATGCTCCATTCCGCCTGTGAATGTGCCATGCAGTAATTCGTTTGCATTTGCGCCACTATGAATTTTCAATTCACCCGCACCATGATGAATTTTTATTTTGCTTTCACTAGCACCTTCTAAACCAATACTTGCGGATTCGGTTTGCACATCACGCTTCCAAAACACGCTGACCAATGCCCATACACCTAAGAAAATTAGAGTAAGGGGCCAGAAAATACTGGTTAGCGAATTACCATTTGGAAGCCGAATGCCCATTGCATTGGCAAGCATTAACCCGCCTAGCAAAAGTAATCCAACGCCCCAAAGTAAAGAATTATTTTTCATGCTATTCACTTTGATTATTATTTCTCTTGTAAGTGCGATACAAGCCTTGCCCCAACACCCACAAGCCAAGCAATATCAACAAAATGGCTGGACCATAATTACCGAGCAAATCCCATCCACCAAGAAATGCGGAAAAGATAAGGAACAGCACTGCACTGAAAACCATCATATTGAGACCACGTTTGAGGTTGTGAGCGGTATGGTCTCCGAGTAAACCTGCCAAAATACTACCCAAGCCGACAAAGCCCGGATACAACGTCCACATATATGACCATGATTGAGGTCCAATATCTGACATTTCTTGATAATAGAAAATTCCGCCAGTGCCAGCCACAATTGCGGCAGGGACAGATAAGCCCGTCGCACCTAATACCAACCCAACGATGAAAATTACACCACCAATCAACAACAAGTTGACGGGCCATTCGGTGTATTTATCAAAAAAGTTGCTGAAGGCTGGTACGGTTTGGTCTAGTAAAAACCATGCGCCAATTAAAACGAGGATGACGCCTAATGCAAGTTGTGAACGATTTCCGCTCATTGTTGAATCTCCTGTAAAACAGTTTTAGTTTAGTGTATAACTTTTTTGTAAAAAAAGAAAGCCTGAAAAATATACGCTCAGAAATTGAAAAGGTTGCTGGTTACTTAGAAAGAAAATTAATTAAGGCTTCAAACAAAATAAAAAGACCGTTTTGAGCAGGACTTAAATCTTTAGGCATTGACCATTTGCCATCTGCTAATGAGTCGCTGATAGAAAACGCCGCCAGCCCTGACCTTGAATTTGATTCTGCGACTGATAGCATCGCCGCCGCTTCCATATCTACTGCCAATATGCCTCTGTTTTGGTAAGCATTGACTTGGCTTTTCATCTCTCTGAAAGGCACATCTGTCGTCCATGTAACTCCAATAGAATGTGAATGATTTTTTGCATGTAGAGATTGGCTAAAACCTTCAAGCAATTTTGTATTCGATTCTACAATTTCATTTTCGTGTAAATAATGACGGGAGACTCCTTCTCCGCGAATTGCGCCACTTGATAAAACTAAACTTCCCGTTTGTAGATTTGGTTGCAATCCGCCTGCCATGCCGATAATAAAAAATTGTTTTACGCCTAAGGCGCAAAATTCATCGGTTAACCCAGCTACCACTGGTGCACCAAGCCCAAAACCTGTAGAAAAAGCAATCTTGCCTTTATATTTTCTCAGCAAATAAAACTCGCCAAGAAAGCCCTTGATTTGTTTGGTAAAGTATCTTCTTAAAATATATTTGGCTAAACTTTTTTGAGGAATAAAGATAACAGTTTCAGGTGGAGGAAAATCTTGCAAAGTTTTTGTGGCACGGCGATATGCTAACAATTCCTTTGGGGTTAAGATGGGTTCATCTACATTCATTTTGATATGCCTTTGTCGCTACGAATATAAAACATGATAAATATAATCATTTGTAAAAACTCGCCTATTAATGTAGACCAAACTGCGCCTGTAATTCCGTAAATGGGAATTAATAAGATATAAAGAAAAAAATAGACGATGAGAGAAAAGAAAGCCGATTTTGCAATTGTACTTTCATATCCATTTGCTATTAATGCATAAGATATAAAAGAGGAAACGGTATATGGCAAAAGAGACCAAGCCAGTAAAGAAAGTTCAGGAGACATTTGCACAAAATCATTTCCGTACAAAACATATATGATTGGAGATGCAAATATTAATAATGCAATGACAAAGCAAAAGCTGGCAATCATCAAAAAAAGAAAGGCTTTACGAAAACTTTGTGTTGCATTCTCTCCACCACGAGAAAGGATGGGTAACAATGCGCCTAAAATTGCATAATGACCTAATTTTAGCCCTTCCACAACACGAACAATAGAAGAGAAAAAGCCTGTTGCGGTTTCGTCTAGTAATATGGAAACAAGGATAATTCCGAGGCGTTGAATCAGAACAAGCAAAATTGTCAGTGAAGCGAAAGGCAGAGTCAATTTGAAGATGGGAGAAAAGTCGCTAAGCGGAAACAGGTTGAAGTCAGGCAAAGAGGCGCGGCAAATCAAAAAAGAAATAATGGTGAGTAGAAATTGTCCAATCAAAAGATAAAAACATAAATGCAAAATATCTTTTGTAAGAAGCGCAACAACAACTTGCATAACCCCACTGCCGAAACTGAGAAAACTAAAAATATCCATACGCCCAAAGGCGCGGAGCAACGCATTGTTCACCGAAAAAACTGTAAGCGGAAATAATGCTAGGGAATAAACAAATAATGAAGTATCTCGTAATGCAAGCATGGCTAGGCAGTACATTAAAGAAAATAAAATTTGTAAAGTAAGTGCTTGTGTGGCGAGTTGTGTAATTTTATTGGCACGTGATGTTTCACGAATCAATAAAGTATCTGTGCCGAAATTTGTAAAGGTGTTGCCAATGTAAATCATCGAAGCGATAAATGCAAAATGGCCAAAATCTTCTATGCTGAATTTTCTGGCAATGATTGCAGTAAATAAAATAGCAAGCAGTTGCGCCGAAGCGCGTGCCAGAAATAAATATAGAGAATTTTTGCGCAGGTTGTTCTGCAAAATCAAATTACTTTCGGACGAGAGAAAGGATTGTGAAATCTCCCCAATGTTTGAGGGGCCAGCGAGTTGCGAGTGCATCATCAAGGTTTTGCAAAACGGAATAAATGCGCGGATAGTTTACAGAAAAATCTTTGCTGGTAGCAGGTGGCGTTATCACTGATAAGGCTTCGACAGATTCCATTTGAAATTCTTTGCCCCAAGCATTTGCGACTTGCGAAGCGGTGTAATAATAAACTGGATATTCCAAACCTTCTTTGCGAACTGTGGATTTGCCTGAAAAACGGCGCGTGGCAAGTTTGAATTTTCCACGCAAAAGCATAGCGGTTTCCCACAAACAAAATGGCGGCATGATTGCCCAAATGACTCGTGCATTTGGTTTTAATAGTGGTCGTACATTTTCGGCAACTAAAGAAATATCTGAAACGCAATTCAAGCCACCAAAATTGGAAAACGTTAAATCAAACGGCTCAATTGCTTTATTTTTCAAATCGGTATAAGACATTTGCTCAAACGTTAAACGGTCTTCTAAATTTAATTCTTTGGCTTTCTTTTCGGCGCGGGCGAGCATTTCACCTGAAATATCTACGCCGTAAACTGAATATCCATGTTGAGCAAACCAAACAGCATCTGTGCCAGTGCCGCAAGCCAAATCCAGAATGCGGGCATTTTTTGGAATGCGAGCAGTGACAAAATCATAAACACGTTTTCGCATCCGCGCTAAGTTTTCGTTGTTCTCAATAAATTCATCATATTTATCCGCGTTGCGGTCGTAGGCTTCGGCAACTGTTTCAAACGACGTGCCTGATAAAATGTTATTACTCATATTGAAACCTCATTAACATATTTTTTCAATTGCAATGTGTTTTTTAGCAATCCAATCAAATTAAGTGGAACAGTGATAAAACCCTTCAGCGAAAACGTTTTCAACAAACGACGCAAACGAAATTCATAATGCACGCGTCCATGCAAAATTCTGTAAAACTCAGTCGGGAACGGACCTTGATATAACATTGCCAAATCTTCCGAATCAATCCAATTTTGTTTTTCGCCTAATTCTAATTTGACGCGCTCATAAAATTTTGTGCCAGGCAGAGGATACGAAACTGAAATGCCAATATCATCAGGCATACACTCGCGCACCATTTTCAAAGTCAATTGCACATCGTCCCATGTTTCACTCGGATAACCAAATTGCAAAAAGAATCCAACTTCAATATTATTTTTTTGTAACAACTCAGCGGCTTGATAAATATCTTCAACTGTTCCGCCTTTATCCATGGCATCTAAAATTTTTTGCGAACCAGATTCTGCGCCGAGCCAAACGGTTTTACATCCAGCCTTTGCTAAAGCATTGGCTGTTTTTTCATTAATTAAATCTGCACGCTTCAAACACTTAAATGGAATCACCGCATCATGTTCATGCAACAGGTCTGCAAATTTTTCTACCCAATTTGGTTTCAATCCCAAAATATCGTCGGCAAACCAAATATGGTCTGGCGCGTAGTTTTCTTTCAACCATTTCATTTCCGCCGCAACATTTTCAGGCGAGCGCGAGTTATATCTCTGCCCCCAAATCGGTTTGGCGCACCAATTGCAATGATACGGGCAACCACGTGTCGTGACCATGTTCATCGAAAAATATCCGTGTTTTTCTTTCCAAATCTTTTTATATTTTTGCACATCAATCAAATCCCATGCGGGGAATGGAAGTGAGTCTAAATTTTTGATGTCAGGTCTTTTTAGATTTTTTATAATTTGAGAATTAGATTTATATGCTAATCCCAAAATTGATTCTAACTTCGCTTCTTGACTCGCTTCGAGCTGGTGCAATAATTCTGACAATGTTTCTTCCCCCTCGCCTAGCAGACAATAATCCGCGCCTTGTTCTAAATATTTTTCATAATGGTCAGTGACATCTGCTCCGCACAAAATGACAATACACCCGCGTTCTTTCGCCATTTGAATCATCGTGAAAGCGGCTTCGCGCATTCGCAATAAACACATCTTAGATAAATAATTAAAATTATCTTCAAAGATAATTGCATATTTTGGTTTATGTTCATCTAAAGATTTCGTCCACTCATTTTCGGATTCCGCTAGCATGGCATCGAATATCGCCACGCCATATCCTTTCTCGCGGATATAACTGGCGGCGTACATCGTCCCCAATGGTGGATAGGGTTGCATTGCCCGAAAAAGTTTTGGGTCAAAACGTAAATAATAAGATTGCCCGAAGAGGATTTGAGTCATCCCTCACCCCTACCCCTCTTCCAAAGGGAGAGGGCATTTAATCTTTCTGCAAAAACTTCATCTGCCCATTTGCGGTGGTCATGAAAATTACCTTGACAAATATCCGCTGAAAAATTTGCCTCTAAACCTTTGCCGTAAGTAGCGAAGATATGATTGAGTTGAAGTTTCATCGCCCAATTTTCTATAAAATCACCAAATCTTCCTTTGAATAAAAATTCCAAAAGCTTTTGAAGTAATGATGATTTATCTTGCGAACTTATTTGAAAATGATTTAATTCGAGTGAAGCATTTGGCAAAAATGTTTTTGTCCATTGATTTTGATGAAGTAACTTTTGATACGTTGCAAAGCCAGTTATAGGAATCATTTGGCACATCTCACGGGCAGAATATAAATCATGTAGGGGCCAAAGCAAAGCATTTTCTGAAACTAAAAGATTCACGCAAATTTTATCTCCAAATAAACGCATGAGTCTGCCAAAAGTCACAGCACAGGCGCGGGCAAGCCACAAACGATTGGGTTGCGTGACGAGCATGTAATCCATATCCGCAAGTTTGGAGAGATTCAAGACGGCTAATGAACCCGTGATAGAAACCATGCGAGCAAAAGGCAAGAGACCGAGTATTTTTCCATAAAACAAGGCGCGTTTTAATGATTTGATTGACTTAATGCTTCGCGTTTTACGGATTCCTACAATGTCAGCACGATTTTCAAGAAAATAATAACCCTCTTTGAAGCCTACATGATTAATGTTTGAAACATGATTTTTAATCTCTTCTTTTGTAGCAGAAATGGTCAAATATTTATGAAGTTCATCTAACGTGAGTGGATAATCAAAAATATCGGAATATGCCAGCGTTTCGAGAATCGCTTGGGAAAGCGATTTTGTAGCGTCAAGCGTAGGGGCTGGCGAGGTAAAGGTCAAAGACAAGATAAATGTTCCTTATGCAGAATCAGGCTTCACGTCACGAAAGAAGCGGGCAGAGATAGATTGAAATAAAGTAAAGCCTGCAAAGAAGAATAATCCAAAAGCGAAAAAGAAAGCATACATCATCATTAAATAATAGCCGAGTTGAAATGCAAACCAAGCAGTCCAGAGATTAAAAAAGGCGAGCAGAAATTCAAACAAAATCAGATAATCAATTTTGATTTGGTAACGATTGCCTAGCCAATTTTGTGCGCGATGCGTGATGCCGAATTTTGGCGTGCGTTCAAATGGCACTAACTTTTTTTGTGCAATTTGAAATAAAGCGCGGGCGGTGTTCAGCACCATACCTGATGCAAACATGGACATTAGAAAAATTAATGGGAGAGAAAAAAGCCAACCTTTTTTTAATAATTGTTGCGCAACTGTAAAATAAAAAGCAGGCAATAAAACTAAAGCGTTTAACAACAAACCAATGCCGATGGGTTCAAGCAAACTTGGGTATTGCAATGCAAATGATAAAAGCAAAGGGTAAAAGAACATGAGCAAGATAGCTAGCAAATGCAAAAGATAACCTGTGAGATGCAATGTTGCTTGAAATTTTTTAGCGAAAGAAAAATTTGATTTCCAAATGATAGGAATATATTTGATGGCGCATTCTAAACTGCCACGCGCCCAACGATATTGTTGACGACGATAAGCCGTGAAACTTACGGGCAATTCAGCAGGGGCTTCAACATCGCCTGCATAATAAGCAGACCAGCCTTTTAGAAAAACGCGATAGGATAAATCCATATCTTCGGTTAATGTATCGGCTTGCCAACCGCCTGCATCTTGAATGGCAGATTTGCGCCATATCCCTGCCGTGCCATTGAAATTAAAAATGTAATTTGATGTGGAACGCGCGAGTTGGTCAATGGCGAAGTGTGCATCGAGCGCGAAGGATTGTAATAAAGTTAATAAAGAATAATCGCGATTCAAATGTCCCCAACGGGCTTGAACAAAGGCGACGTTTTGATTTTCAAAATGCGGAAGCATTCGTTTGAGAAAATCGGGCTGGGGTAGAAAGTCAGCGTCGAAGATGGCGATAAATTCACCTTTTGCAAACTGTAATCCATTGGCGAGTGCACCCGCTTTGAATCCGCTTCGGTTATCACGGTGAAGGTGATGAATGTTGATATTTTTTTGTTTTATCTGATTTACTTTGTTAGCAACAATCTCTTTTGTGTCATCAGTAGAGTCATCTAAAACCTGGATTTCAAACAAATGTTTCGGATAATCTAATGAAGCGCAAGCATCTATCAATCTTTCAATGACGTATCTTTCATTGTAAATTGGAAGTTGAATGGTGACGAAAGGCAAAGGCTTAGCCACAGAGAACACGGAGTTTAATGAGACTTTTGCTTGCAAAAATTTTTGTTTATGTATGCCTAACAAAGCAAGGTACACCATGTTGCTGAGGTAAACAATCAAGACCCCCATTGAGAAGGTATAAGCAACCACAATTGGCGCGAGCAAATACGAAAGTGGATTCATTCACTTGCCTTTTGAAGCGCAACGGAAAAAATTCCCCAAGCCAGCCATTGCCACATCCGCCCCGTCACATACCAAGTGTAATAGTCAAAAAGTGAGACGATTGAAATTGCAAATATCAAAGCTAGTGAAGCCATAACAAACGGTTTATGAATGTAAGTTTTCCAGTTGGCAATAAAAAGAATCAATGGCAAGAAAAATAAAATCAAATAAAAAATTCCGCCAAGTATGCCTGTTTCTAAAGCAACCAACAAAGGCACATAATGCGGTGGTTGATAGGGCAATGGAAAATTATCAAATCGTCTTTCCAAAGCAAGCGGTGTTGCGCTTAATCCAATTCCAAATGTGGAATGTTCCACAAACAAAGTATTGCCTCGTTCTAATAAATAAGCGCGTTCAAACATCGGTCCATCGCTTGATATATCGCCCGCATTGACTCGTTTTTCAAATACAGATGTTTGTTGAAATATGATTGGCAAGATAACAAACAGACTCAACATCCCCAGCAGACTCGCGCGTTTGATAGAATCCCATCTTCGGGCAAACGCTTCAAAAGCGACCATGAAACTGGTTGCTAACCCAAAACTTAACCATGCCGAGCGGGAGAAGGTCATCATCAATGCGGGGAATGAAATTAAAAATATAGTTGAAGCAAATAAAGGTGAACGATTCTTGCCATACAAAATTATTGCAAACAAAATGATTAATGAAAAAGCAATCGAGCCACCGAGAATGTTGGGGTGGTCACTCAAGCCGTAGGCACGTAAGAAGCGGATTCCATCTATGGGGATAATGCTTGTTCCCAGAATCTGCGGGTCAAGCAGATGTTCGCCGAAGGGTTGTAATCCCAAAGAAGATTGCGCGAATGACTGCCCAATTGCCACAGGTGCTTGAATGATAATTTGAAGCGCGATTGGCACAATCACCCAAAGTGGGGATTGCAGTTCATTGACGATGTAAAGATACAATAGCAGTAATAAAATAAATCGAAAAACATGATAACGCGAGAGAATGTAATCCACACTGCCATAGGTTGAAACCATGCCTGCAACCGTCAAACCGATTAAGCAAATAAAAATGACAGGGTTGCCTATTTGTATTCTTCGTGGATGAAGAATCAAAGAAGCAAGCCAAAATGTGAGCAAGTAGATTAATGTAATGTCGGTTAGAAATAATTGAAAGTTTGTGTAATCGGAATATAAAGGCGGCATGGGGCGAAGCCATAAATCCAACCGCCAGCGGAATGGAATGAGGATGATGGTGAGTGCGAAAAAGAATTTTGAAGAGATGTTGAAGAAGTGTGCCATATAATTCCCTCATCCCCAGCCCTTCTCCCAAAGGGAGAAGGGAGTTGAGTTCCCTCTCCAGTAGGAGAGGGTGAGGGTGAGGGTAAAGATTATTATAATCTCGGAGTGACTTTGAAAATTGCAATTGTGCATGAGTGGTTAAGTACGTTGGGCGGTTCAGAAAGAATATTGATTGAGTTGTTGAATTTATATCCGCAAGCGGATGTGTTTGCTTTAACGCATTTCCGTGAAAATTTCGTCAACACGCCACTGGAGAATATAAAAGTCCAAACTTCGTTTTTGCAAAAAATTCCAAATGTGAAAAATTTGTATCGAAAACTTTTGCCACTGATGCCATTAGCAATTGAATCTTTGGATGTTTCAAAATATGATGTGGTGATTTCATTGTCACATGCGGTGGCACATGGCGTGAGAACTCATAAAAATCAAAAACATATTTCATATATTTCAACGCCGATGCGATATGCGTGGCATTTGCAAGATGATTATTTACGATTGCATAACTTGAATAAACCTGTCATTTATCCGTTAGCAAAAGTTATATTAAATTTTATGAGAAGTTGGGATAAACGCGCTTCGTCTCGCACGGATTTTTTTGTTGCAAACTCACATTGGACAGCATCACATGTTAAAGAAGCATGGAATCGGGAATCGCAAGTCATCTATCCGCCAGTGGATGTGAAACGATTCGCTCCAGCAAAAGAACAAGAGAATTTTTATTTGCTCGTTTCAAGGCTTGTGCCATACAAACTGACTCCAGAAATTGTAAAAGCATTTAATGAATTGAAACTTCCTCTTATTGTCGTTGGCGATGGGACAGATATTGAAATCCTAAGAAAAATCGCAAAAGATAATATTCAGATATTGGGTTATCAGCCCGATGAAGTTGTGACTGATTTAATGAATCGCGCCAAAGCGTTTGTGTATATGGCAACCGAAGATTTTGGAATCGCGATGGCTGAAGCGCAAGCGGCAGGATGCCCCGTCATTGCTTATTACAAAGGCGGCGCGAGTGAAATAGTCAAAGATGGTGAAACAGGTTTATTGTTCAAAGAGCAAACATCTGTAAGTTTGATTGAAGCGGTCAGGAAATTTGAGTCTATGAAATTAAATAGCAAAGCCGCATCGGATAATGCGGCTCGCTTTTCGTCTGAAAGATTTAGAGAAGAATTTGTAAAAATCGTCCCGCAGGTTTAATTGCTCAACATTATTCTAAATTGAAACCTGCGGGACGATTCGCGCTATGCGCCAATTCCGCGTGCCATCATTGGGGCAACCAAAAGTATCAGCAAAATACAAACAAGTTCCAAGTGAATCGAGAGGCGAATCTTTTTGTATTCATCATCTGAAAATTCAGGTGCCTTATCTTCTTTTAGATTTGTTCGCCATTTTATAAAACGAATGGTTGGGTAAATAGAAATCAAACCAGCAAGAATGAACAATCCCATTTTTACCCAATACATGGTGTTATTCAAATAAAAAGCAGAACCTTTTTCAAAATAAAACACGCGTAACAAGCCAGCAATAATCACGACTGCCGCTGAAATACCATAAGCCGTATCAACATGCAAAATGCGACGAGCTTCGTGGACTGTTAAATTTTTACGAAATGCCACAAATTCATACACTAAAGTTGCGGCGACCGCAAAAGCGGCGATATGATGTAAGGTTGCCATAATTGAATTGATTAACATAATTTTCTCCTTTTATTCTTTTTCTGGATGACTTTTATACCAAGCCACAGTCGCCTTCATTGCTTCACGCATTGGTGTGGCTTTCATACCAAATGTTTTTTCGAACCTACTTGAATCCACAATAAACGGCTGTTCAAATTCATACATCATTTCTAAAGACTCTTTGGCTTCAGGAATGAAGAAGCCGCCAATCCACATCATCATTCTGCCCATGCCACTCATTTTTGGTTCTACGCCTGCTTCTTCAGCAAACATGCGAATCATTTCAGATTGAGTCATATTTGGTAAATCATTCGGAAAATGCCAAGCCTGACCATCCGCTTCGTCACGTTCACCTAAAACCACCAATGCTTTTCCAAAATCTTTTATGTAGGTATGTGTGTGTGGAATATCAATTCTTCCAACCAATTTTGCAGGTTTATTTTTTAATAACGGATAAAACGCACGCTCACCCATTGAAGATGGCAAACCCCATTCTCCAAAAAAATCTGCGCCACGTGCAGAAGTCACTTTAACTTTTCCAGCACGATGCGCTTCAAACGCGGCTTTACTCATTTCACTGCGAACTTTTCCTTTTTTCGTATGAGCATTATGTGGCATATCTTCAGTCATCGGTTTGCCGTTGGTCTCGCCATACATATACAAATTTTCAACCAACACCAATTTTGCATTGCTTCCAGTTAAGCCATTGATGATAGATGATTGCAACGCTGGAAATTTTTCCTGCCATTGCGTGTATTCTGGCTGAGTGCTTTGATAGACCACCTGAGCATTCCGCGTCACTTCCTTGACTTGAACTTGGTCATATAAATCTGCGGCTTTGATTTCAACCCCAGCAGGTGCTTCGACCATCTTGCCCGAACGATTCACCATGCGCACAGATTCACCTCGTGAAATTAATTCTTCTGCAATTGCTCTTCCAATTGCGCCTGTTCCTAAAATGACATGATTCATTATTTGCTCCTATTTACAAAATTTCTGAAAATCTTTTACGCACATCTTCTAACAAAAGCGGACCACCATGCCCAACATACATTTTTGATGGTTTGAGGTTTATAATTTTTTTAATACTTGTTTTGATTTCATCAAGATTGTTATAAAAATAATGATAGGTTGGACGTGAGGCAAACAAATTTCCACCCATAAAGCCACCCATCATCACGTCACCAATTATCATTTCATTGTTGCCAAACAAAATTGAAATTGAACCTTTGGTATGACCAGACGTAAAAATAATTTTTCCATCTACGCCAAAATCAGTTAATGACATTTCATTTTCAATAACAATATCTGGTTTGCTTGCTTCAAACGGCTTGACCAAAATTCTTTTATAAATTTCTGCCTCAAAATTAATCGCATTCACCAAACCATTCGTGCCTGTTTGCAACATAAACGCATCTTCTTTATGAATAGCAGATGGAATTCCAAGCCTGCGTTTTAATTCAGCCGTTGAACCTGCATGGTCAACGTGCCCATGTGTGTGCAAAATCAAAGATAAGTCTTTTACATCTACACCTGCTTTTTTCACAGCAGATAAAATCTTGTCGGCTTCTTTTGGTGAGCCTGTATCTATCAAAATAGATTTTTTATCTTTCACCAAATAAGCATTCGATACAGATAATTTAATTTTGATAATTTCCATACTTTTATTCTCTAATCTATGGTCTCGATACGCCGCAAAGAGCAAGAGCGCGGCTACTCGACCATCATCAATTACTCTTTATTCGCATTCAATCGCAAGCGTGCAGTTTCTCTTCGTCCAATGGCTTGGACGTGTTCCGTTGCGGCGGCGAGACCAAACTTTGGCATGTTGCCATATACACTTTCAAATTGATTCGGATTGACTACATACGTTTCATGCCAAATTCCGACTGTACCATTTGAGCCAATGGCTTGATTAAATTTTTTCCATGGCTCAAGATGTGGGTCAGAGGGATTGCGTGCAAAATTTTCTAAATCTTCAAATGAACGCCAATATTGAATAAGAACAGGACCGTTGAAATTCCAGAAAAATTCTGCATGTAAAAATCCTTTTTCAGGATATGTATATAAAGCCTGCATCATAGGGTTCATGGCATTGGATACAGGTAGCCATTTGTCGATGCGCCACCATTGGTTGATTCGCATTCCAATCAGAAAGAGAACAAATGATTCTTCTGTTTTGGCTGTAAAACGCCCGTTAAAGATTTTCGTCATAATTCTTAACCAGTTTGTACTTGTGCTTGAATTGCGTTTACAAATTTCTTCGGTGTACGTCGGCGATGGATAATCATTTCAGCAACGATTAAG
>JAEURH010000379.1 GCA_016789365.1 Anaerolineales bacterium | reverse complement strand
TGGCGGAGTTGGTGCGCCGCTTTGGTACGATGTCATTATTGTCGGCTGGTGTTCATGGACGGGTATGTTGCTCGGGATTATTTCGTTATATCTCATGCAAGATATTATCTTTCGCGCAATTGGAAGATGGGCAGGTTGGATATTTGTGTTCGTCATCTCTGCCGCTAGTAGCTTTGCCATGTATGTCGGTCGTTTTGTACGCCTCAATTCATGGGATATTTTACAAAACCCATCCGAAACGGCGGTTAAACTCCTCGGCTTAGTGATTGACCCAAGCATGCGCCTTGCGGCATTTACCGTTTTATACACAATTTTCTTTTTATTCGTATTTCTTTTACTGTATTCATTTAGCCACATGCTCGTGGAACAGTCCGCGCGCACGCAAGAAACCATCGAACAATTGGCTTCTACTCAGCCATCAAATTCAGTTTAGGAAATATGGAGTCAGCCAGTTTGCTGGCATATTACGGGAGCAAGATCCCTGATTCCATATCATTAAACCTGAGAGCCTTTGCAAGCAATT
>JAEURH010000378.1 GCA_016789365.1 Anaerolineales bacterium | reverse complement strand
TGCGCGTGATGAACTTGGATTAACTGAAGTTCACACGGCTCGACCCTTTCAAGCGGCATGGACATCTGCTTTATCCTTCGCGTTAGGTGCGGCATTGCCATTATTGGCAGTGTTACTTTCGCCAACAAATTTAATTATCCCAGTGGTAGTGATTAGCTCCTTATTCTTTTTAGCAGGCATGGGCATGTTAGCCTCAAACACAGGTGGCTCAAACATTTGGGTTGGTGCTTTGCGCGTCACGTTTTGGGGTTTAGTCGCGATGATTGCAACATTTTTGGTTGGAAGATTGTTTGGGACAAGTATCTCTTGACCCCAACCCCCACCCGTCCTCCCCCAAATACGCAACTGAAAGTATATAAAATTCTGCAGATCTATCCAGCGGATTTGGGGGAGGTGTCCGAAGGACGGAGGGGGCATTATTTAACTTCTAAAACATCAGATGATTCAAATATTCTTTGCAAAGTTTCTACAATCACTTGATACATTTCATCGTCCGCGTCAAACTGTATTTCAACTTGACCAAA
>JAEURH010000377.1 GCA_016789365.1 Anaerolineales bacterium | reverse complement strand
TTAACCATACTTACGCTTCCAAACAGACCAAGTAACAGTTCGCCGAGCAACGGAATTTTCACTATCTTCAACAGCGTTGATAATTTAATTGGTTTTGCACCTGCGGGGTCAATCAAAATATGTTTGGATACATACTGTGGATATTCCGCAACAAATTTTGCCGTAATCGGTCCCCCCATAGACAAACCCACTAGGTTTATTTTTTTGAAATTGAGTTTATCTAACAATTCTTTGAGTTGTTTCACAAAAAGATGAATGTCATATTGAAGTTTCGGTCTATCCGAATATCCACGCCCGAATAAATCATATCTCAACACATGAAAACCTTGTTTGGATAAAAATTCAAAAGTTGGGTCATAAATAAAGGATGGGACGGAAAATCCGTGAACGAGAACAACTTCCCTCACCCCTAGCCCCTCTCCCACAGGGAGAAGGGAATCGTCTCCACCCAGTTGATAATGTGTGATTCCATCTGATAATTGAATAAACGAACCACCCGCCTCTTTGCGAGTGGATTCATTTAA
>JAEURH010000376.1 GCA_016789365.1 Anaerolineales bacterium | reverse complement strand
CATTTTCCTTTAAGCGCAAAACTGAGTTTAGCAATTGTGGATCCAATTTATTACATTTTATATCCTAATATGATTGAATCCGAAAAAACAGAAAATATTATTTTCAATAATCATCTCCAAGTTAAGGATTCATACAGATTTATTTTTAGCCCAACAAACGATTTCTCTCTAGTTGAGGAAATGATAAAAGATGATCCAGATTTGAAAGATATAGATAATCGAAAAATTGAATAAATATAGTATAAATTTATCTACTATTGATATAGTTAGGAATGAAATATGCAAATAAAAAACATTCCCTTCGGCACAACAAATTGGTCAGAAATTGTCGCAAATGAAAATTAAGGTGAAAGCGACCTCACCCCTGCCCCTCTCCTAAAGGAGAGGGGTTTTAATTCAAAGTAAAATAAAATATTTGGAGTTATTATGCAAATGAAAAACATTCCTTTTGGCACAACAAATTGGTCAGAAATTATTCCGACTGAACATCAAGGCGAAAGTGACCTCACCCCTGCCCCTCTCCTA
>JAEURH010000375.1 GCA_016789365.1 Anaerolineales bacterium | reverse complement strand
TTTCTGCGGGTACACCTGATTCTATACCGACAACTTGAATCTCAGCCGACGCATCTACTTGCACAAATTCTGCTCGTACCCAGCCTATTCCATTTTCATAAATAACTTGATACCAATTTCCGCTAGACTCTTTACCGATGATTTGAATTGTTGAAAACGCAGGCACAACTCCAAGTGACGCACTTGCTGTCGTTGTCTCAACTCGCACATTGATTTGAGTTGTCGTTCTCCCTTCAATCGGTTGGTTGGTTGGAATTGGGCTGGGCGGAGGTAACGTTTGCGTTGGTAATGGGGCAGAAGTTGGCGGCAAAGTTGCCGTCACAAAATTGGGTGTAGATGTAGAAAGTGGAGCTACGTCTACACTGCCACAACTGATGCAAAATATTGAAATCAAAGCAACCATTCTTTTAAGATACACAAGCACAATTGTATCTAATAAATAGGTTGCTTGAAATGAGACAAATGGGTTGGAATAAAAAGTACCCCCATGCAGACTCGAACTGCACTCTTCAGCTCCGGAGGCTGAC
>JAEURH010000374.1 GCA_016789365.1 Anaerolineales bacterium | reverse complement strand
AACTGGTTTCTCACCTGGGTTAGAAAGATAAATGGATAATACTATGGCATCCTTGTTATTAGACAGTGATGGCATTGGTCGTAATACTACACGAGGCGAAATGTTCAACCTTGGCCTTTTATCATTCCACTGCCAATAGAGAGCAATAAGGGAAAAAAGTAAACCTAACCAAGCCGTAATTTCAGTAGTATTCATCTTAAGGGTTTATATCCTCACCAAAACAAGATAGTGTTATAGAGAAAATATTAATTGTTCATTAAAAAAAGCTTTCAATTACAAAAATCAAGCAAAATTATAATCTTATTTTAGACTTAAGATGATTTCTCAACTTCGCAATCTTGATACCACTCAAATCAATCTTCTTGGCATCAATCATCTTTGCAAAGCGAGTTAATCCTTTTGCAAGAGCATCTGCAAATTTAGAATCTGTTGGGGCATCATCTTCAAGCCAAAATCCAAGAATGTGAAGCGTGTTTGTCGTGCGGTCAAATTTTGGGTCAAGCCGTGCGACTAAATCATCTTTATATAA
>JAEURH010000373.1 GCA_016789365.1 Anaerolineales bacterium | reverse complement strand
AGAACTATATGCCGGAGACCAACTCACGCTTATGGGTGTTTCACCTGAAGTGACTGTACAAGGCGGCACCTCTCAACCCACACAGCCACAATCCAATGCGGATACGATTACAGTCTATGGCTTGGTTTATGATGATGCTACTGGCAAACCCATCAACAATGCCTATGTGTTTATTCTCACCCCGGGTGTAACGTACGAACAATGGGCAAATGAAAATTATGCCGATAAATATATCTCTACTTATTTACAAACCGGCAGTGACGGAAAATACAAAATCACCGGCATCCCACGCAATACAGAATTTACATTGGTGTATTCAGCACAAGGCTATTACGATGCTTATGCTGATAACCAAATAGCTGGAAATAATGACCCAGCAGAATTTGAATTAAATGTCGGGTTGACGAAATAACTCTACTAATAAAAATCCCGTTCAAAATTGAACGGGATTTTTATTTATTCTTTTTCACCACTAATTTTCATCCAGATTTTTTTCATATTCAAAGCATCTTCTTCCATAATCGGGCTTT
>JAEURH010000372.1 GCA_016789365.1 Anaerolineales bacterium | reverse complement strand
AGACGCAGGTTTGACCATAGAAGAATTTAAGAAATTGCTGTAACAGGTATAAGGTATAGATTGACCAAAAACCTTTGTGACCCTTCGTGTCCTTAGTGGTGAAAAATAAATGCCAGAAACCAAACGCCCTCTCAAAGTATTTCTCTGCCACGCTTCTGCGGACAAACCCGCGTGCGTGACTTATACATACGCCTGACAGCCGACGGCGTGGATGTTTGGCTGGATAAAGAAAAATTATTATGAGTAAGGAGTAATTATGGAATCTAAAGACCTTATACCAATTATTGTTTCTGTTCTCTCTTTTGCAATTAGCGGCGTGACTGCTTATCAAGCGTTTTTCCGTAAATTTGATGGGAAAGTATGGCCAGGAAATTATGTTGCTTTAACTTATGTAAATAATTACCCTGCATTTGTCTTAATTTGTTTTTTTGAAAATGTAGGAGCAAAAATTGGAATATTAGATGATTTGCAATTAAAAGTCGAACATCGTGAGTCAGGGCAAACATTCAAATTTTTTCCTGTTGTCATGAG
>JAEURH010000371.1 GCA_016789365.1 Anaerolineales bacterium | reverse complement strand
AGATTCTCAGCATTATCTGCCTTGGCTTGTGCATTGCAAAAGACACAGCCTGATTCTTTTTCGGTTTTTTCAATGTATGTCATGCGCCAGGGTGACCAAAGGTGATTCATAGGAGTTTGGTTTGAAAGGTTTATGTTTATCCAATTATAGGCTAAAACTACCAACTTCACTTTTCTTGTTACTTTTATTTATCCTTTACCCATCATCCTTTTTAAGTTATCCTACGCCTGATGCAACCCACACTTTTTTCCTCCAATCATCTCACCGTTTCGCAATTCACCTTCCGTGTTCGTAAATTGTTGGAGGGCGATCCTGAGTTGCAGGATGTGTGGGTGGAAGGGGAAGTCTCCAATCTTTCCCGCCCTGCTTCGGGGCATATCTATTTCACGCTCAAAGACAAGAATGCTTCATTAAAGTGCGTCATGTGGAAAACGGATGCCATGCGTTCGCGCCCGAACATTCAGGAAGGCGCCGCTGTGGAAGTGCATGGCAAGGTTGCCGTCTATGAGCCGCAGGGACAATATCAACTCATT
>JAEURH010000370.1 GCA_016789365.1 Anaerolineales bacterium | reverse complement strand
GTCCTCCTCGGTGATTTTGGCATGGCACTTGAATTGAGAGATGGGTCACAAGGCAATGTTTTTGGTACACCGCATTACATTTCGCCTGAACAAGCTAGAAGGTCTGCCGATGCAGTGCCACAATCAGACATATATTCTTTCGGCGTTATCTTATATGAAATGCTCACAGGTACTCTGCCCTTTAGCGATGACATCCCGGAAGAAGTCGCTCTAAAGCACATCGCCCAGCCTCCCCTTCCGCCGCGAAGCGTGAATCAAAACCTATCAAAAGAAGTCGAGGCGGTTTTACTTCATGCGTTAGAAAAAAGCCCAAAGAATCGATATCAAAGTGGCGCAGAATTAATGCAAGCGCTTGAATCGGCATTAGGAACAACCCCCGCACCGAAAAAACTTTCACTACCGCCTTTACCTGCCGGCGTACCGACCATTCAACGTGATTTTGCTACGGGTCAAATTGCAAAACGTAACACACCAGTTCAAGCGGCAAAACTTCCCCCAACCGTAATTGCAAGCCATTCACCGCGTAAAAGAAAT
>JAEURH010000036.1 GCA_016789365.1 Anaerolineales bacterium | reverse complement strand
CCCAAGGTCACTAAATATTTGTTTTCTGCCACCTCAAACGCCGTCTTCAACAAATAATGAAACAAATCCACATTGCGAATGAAATGGTCAGACGGCAAAATTGCCATACTAGCATTGGGGTCTCGCTTCTTTAATACCATCGCCGCCAACCCAACTACAGATGCTGTACCACGCGGAGCAGGTTCAATTATATAATTTTCTTCGGGTATTTCAGGCGCTTGTTTTTTCATCTCACGCGCTTGTTCTTCAATGGTCACCACCAAAATTCTTTCAGGTGGAAATAAATTTTCCAAACGCCTAACAGTGCTTTGAAACAAAGTCTCTTGACCTAATAATGGCAATAACTGTTTTGGACTTTCTTTTCTGGAAATGGGCCACAAGCGCGTCCCACCTCCACCTGCCATGATGATTGCGTAATGATGATTGTTTGACATAAGTTCTGGTTAAATCCTTTTAAGTAAAACAAATAATTTTTTGACCGCCGACCACAGACCGCTGTCAAAAGAACTTAAGGATACCTACTATTTACCACTTACTTTATATTCTCCAACTTCTTCTCTTACAGAAACATAATTCATACCACCAACCTGACGAACCATACCTTTTAATTCCATGAGAGCAAGCGTAGCAGATATTTTCTCAATTGGCAAACCTGCTTGGTTTCGAATTTCATCCACATGCAACGGCTCACTAGATAAAACACTTAATACTTTCGCTTCCGTTTCATCGGCGGGTAAAATTTTTCTAGCAGATTTATGCTCGCCCACGCGAGTCAAATCTAATGCTTGCATTAAATCATCTGGCGATAATAAAGGCAATGCACCCTTTTGAATTAATCGATTTGTGCCTTTGCTTTGTGGCGCAAGGATACTGCCCGGCACTGCAAAAATTTCTCGCCCTTGTTCTGCCGCAAACTCAGCAGTGATTAACGCGCCACTTGTTTCAGCGGCTTCAATCACAACTACTGCAAGTGATAAACCCGAAATGATTCTATTGCGTGGCGGAAAGTTCGATGCATCCGGTGGAGTGCCAACAGCATAATCACTGATAACCGCGCCGCGTTCCATCATTTGTTCTGCAAGCCCACGATGCTCAGGCGGATAAATTTTATCTACCCCACTGCCTAAAACTGCAATCGTTCTTCCACCAACTTGCAATGCGGTTTGATGAGCAATCGCATCCACGCCACGCGCCAAGCCGCTGATAACAGTAATCCCATTCGAGGCTAAGAATGAAGCGATTTCTTCCGTCACTTGCCTGCCATACGCTGTGACTTTTCTTGTGCCAACAATTGCAACAGCAAATAAATCATCTTGTAAATATTCACCACGAATATATAAGATAGGAGGAGGCTGGTCAATTTCTCGTAAACGATTTGGATATTCTTCATCCGCCCATGTGACGATTTTGATTCCTTGCGCTTCAATCTTCGCCCATACTTGATTCAAGTTTATATCTTTTCTTGCGCCGACAACTTTTTCTACTAGCTTTGCCCCCAAGCCTGATTGTGCTAATTCATTTGCATCGGCATTCCAAGCGGATTCTAAATCCCCAAAATAGGCAACGAGATTCTGCATCCGCACCGCGCCAATGCCTTTGATTAAGTTGAAACCAATCCAATATTTTTTATCAGTCATAGTGAGAGAGTGCGTCGCACCTTTATTAATAAAAAAATCCATACAATTAGATTGTGCCTGATTAACTCAAAAATGTCTACCCGTGTGGTGCGACGCACCCTTGCTAAACAAGACCATCAATTAAATGAACCGTTACTACTTTTGATTCCATGTCTATTTTCAAAATCACATCTGGAATGGCAGGCAACAAAATTTCTTTTTCATCATTCTTGATTACATACACATCATTTGCGCCAGTTTCTAAAATTTCTGTCAGTTTACCTAACGAATTACCAGCATCATCAATTACATTTAAACCGATTAACTCATATTTATACACTTGACCCTCTGGCAACGGCGGCACTTCTGATGATTTTACATATACCCATGTATTGCGATATTTACCAACTGATTCGGGCGTGTCACACCCGCGAATTTTGACAAGCAAATTTTCAGCATGTGGACGAACACTGCCCAAAGTGGCGGCTTCATGTTGAGGTCCAAGATACACTTTACGTCCAGGTTTGAAGCGTTCAGGAAAATCCGTATGCAAATCCATAATCATTTCCCCCATCACACCATGCGGGCGGCGTAAAAATCCAACTGCTAAATAAATAGACTCGCCTTTTGTTGGCGAGCCTGATTTCTTTTCGCTCATTTTGGTTCAGATACATCCAAGGTGGCTTGCTTGCCTTGTTTCTCGGCGGCTACTCGCAACAAAGTCCGAATGGAATTTGCCACTTTACCACCCTTGCCAATCACGCGCCCCATATCTTCTTTGGCAACGCTCAACTCAATGCGTGCGCGATTTCCGCCATTTTGTTTGACAGAAACTTCTTCAGGATGGTCAACGAGTGCTTTGGCAATATATTCGATGAGTTCTTTCATAATAAATGCTTTCTATTCCCCTCTCCTGTTTTGGGAGAGGGGTCAGGGGTGAGGGAATTAATCTTTTCGCGTCTTAACTGGTGCCGCGCGTTTGGCTTCTGCTTCTACCGCTTCTGCCACTAAGGTTTCAACTGCTTCACCTTTTTTGAATCGGTCAAATCGTTCGAGCGTGCCTGCCGCTTTAAAAATCTGCGCCACAGATTCGGAAGGTTGTGCACCATTCTTCATCCAGTGATAGATGCGGTCTTCTTGTAATTTAATTGTCGCTGGGTTGGTGCGAGGATTATAAATCCCTAAAATTTCCAAAAAGCGACCATCGCGTGGGGCTTCCTTTTCGGCTGCCACAATGCGGTACGTGGGTTGACCTTTTAAGCCAATACGACGTAAACGTAATCTAACCATCTTAAACTTGCTCCTTTAATGTAGTTTGCGTTTCAGACAGGCACTAGAGACTAAAGAGAGGGTGCGGGCTGAAATCGCGGAGGCTATTGTACCAGAAGAATGATAATTGAGAGTAAGGGTCGCTCATTGCAACTTTGATTTTGCAAACCACAGCAACAATATCGAATAGATTTGATGAAACCCTAACAAAATAATGAAGATGAAACCCAAACCCTCGCCTCTCTTCTTGGGGACAACTGCCGACCCAAAGTATAGTTTTGTTTTAACCCCAGCCTTTTCGACCATGAACCACGAGCGTGTGCGACCAACAAAATCACACATCAATATTTGATTTTCGTTTCTATCTTCAACTGTCCATGCGGCGAATTTGTCAATTTCAGCATTTGCTAATTTTTTTGCTTCCAAATCAGACGATGGCTTTCTGACAGTGTACGTCAAAATAAATGCTTCTGTCTTGAAAAGCCAAGTTGTGTAAAATGCAAAAACAAATTCAGAAAAAGAAATTTGTTTATCAATCGTTGTGGTATAACAATCAACATAATTTCCATCTACCAAATAATTCTTAAGGAATGTATTTTCAGGTGCAGGGATTTTTTCAATGGAAAACATATTCATTCTGCCGCAACCGCTTCAATTTCTAACTTCCATTTCGACTCTAACAATTGACAGCAAATCACTGTTGAAGCAGGGTGATTGTTTCCTAAATATTTCATCCGCAATTTGACATTCGGCTCATCATACTCAGGACTGGCTAAGTAAGTTCGTAATGAAACAATATTGTCGTAGGTCATACCTGCTGAGTTAAGAATACTGCCAATATGTTTCCAAATCAAGTCACCTTGTTCTTCAAACGAATCTGGCATTGTTTTTCCATCAGCCAAATATCCATTCAGTCCACTGATAAACAAAAGTCGAGTATTACTGCTCACTTCAATGGCATGGCTATAATTTCGATAAGGCGGAAACAGTTCTTTAGGGTTATGTTTTGTAGTCGTCATGTTAAATCCTTTGTATAATTGATTATAGTCAAAATATGATTCTCATTACAGGTGCAAGCGGAAAGACAGGTAAAGCAGTTATCAAGACACTTTCACAAGTTGAAAGTGTCTGCGCCTTTGTTCGAGACAAAAAACATGTTGATATTCTAAAGTCTCTTGGATCTGAAAAAGTTTTCATTGGAGATTTGGAGGATAAATCTGCACTTCTGTCCGCCACAAAAAATATCAGAGCTATTTATCACATTTGCCCCAACATGAATCCGCATGAGGTGCATATTGGGAAAATCATGCTTGATATAGCAAAGCAAAATGGAGTTGAACATTTTGTCTATCATTCCGTTTTGCATCCACAAATTGAAATAATGAATCACCACTGGCAAAAGATGCGAGTGGAAGAAATGATTTTTGAGTCTGGGATTCCTTTTACGATTCTACAGCCTGCTCCCTACATGCAAAATTTATTAGCCAATTGGAAAAGTATTGTTGAAAATGGAATATTGAAAGTGCCATATTCTATCGAGTCAAAATTCAGTTTTATAGATTTAGAAAACCTTGCCGAAGTTGCAAAAATAGTTTTGACAGAACCGAATCATAAAAACGCAATTTATGAATTATCTGGAACAATGCCCATGTCACATATTGAAGTGGCAGAAATTTTCAGCAAAGTTTTAGAACGTGAAGTGAAGGCTGAAAAAATGGAGATTAGAGACTGGAGACTTGGGGTAACTGGGTCGAGTGAATATGCTTTGGAGAATTTGGTCAGGATGTTTGAATATTACGATAAATGGGGATTGGCTGGAAATTCAAATGTGTTGAAATGGATTCTGAAAAGAGAATCAAATTCGTTAGAAGGTTTTGTTGATAGAATTAATAACTAATACTCTTATTCTATGGATATTATTCAAAAAGTCTTCAAACCAGTTTATGGAAAACCTTCGTGGGAAGTTAAACAAGGTTATGGTTCTTTTCTAACTCTTGAATTTGGAGAGCCACGCTTGCATATCTATGTGCCAAGGGAAGCTACCTCTGAAGCACATAAAAGCGTTAAGAGAAGAGCAACTCGAAGACAAGTATATGTTCATGGGAAATGGCACTTATGGATTTATATCTGCAATTGGAAAATATCTATTTTAGGAAAAGAAGTAGCAAATCACTCTTCAAGTAGAAAAGTAATTCAAAAAGCAACAGCCGAGCTTAATGGTGAAGCACTTGTTAATGTAACGATTGATAAATCTTTTATAACTACATTTGAATTTGATTTAGGTAGAAAATTAATTAGCATTCCCAATCATAAAAAATACGATTTAGACAGTGAACTTTGGCTTCTTTATGAGCCTTCAGGTAAAGTTTTTACATTAAGAGCAGATGGTCAATATTCCCATACAAGTGCAAATGGAAAAACTGAGGACAATTGGAAACAATTATCAATCCGTTAATAATGCAATATATTAATGCTTTATCTCTTACAAATATTTCAACGAATTGGATAAACAATTCGGATCAACCAAAAATTTTGCATGTGTTTGATGAAGTTTGTAATTTAATTAATGAGAAAAGAGAAATTCTGTCTATTGTCAATGCAGATATTGGGAATGGACCGTTTAGTTTAGTTATCAAAGAACCAGTATCATTTACAAAACATCTTGATGTCCATTCTAAAATTTCGATTGAAGATAAGCAAATCAAAGTTGGGGATTTGGCAATCTCGTTTGGCTACGCGCAAGCGTGGAATCCGATGCCAAGGTGGGAGGAAATTCGAAAGAATAAAGATGAAATCATTAATCATTTATCGCTATTACAAATTGACCATGAAAACGAAACGATTCTTCAATTCGCTAATTCTTTATCAAGTGCAATTATCAATGCAGATATTCCCACAATAAAAAATATTTCATCAAAACTTGCTGGCTTAGGAATCGGTCTCACCCCTGCTGGTGATGATTTTCTGATGGGAGCGATGTATGCGGCTTGGATGATTCATCCAGAAAAAATTGCAAAACAAATTTCAGAAGAAATTGCAAATGTAGCAACCCCATTAACAACTTCCCTTTCGGGTGCATGGTTGAAGTCAGCGGCGAAGGGTGAAGCGGGAGAATTATGGCATGATTTTTTTGAGGCGTTGATTGAAGATGAAAATATTTATTTACCGTTGAGCAAAATAATTTCAGTTGGGGAAACATCTGGCTCAGATGCGTTGATGGGGTTTCTTGATGTCGCGCAAGCAAAGGGTGCGTCGCGCTTAACAGATTAGATTAATTTTGAAAAAAATGGCGCGACGCACTTAATTGCTATGAGATTGCTTCGCCGCAAAAAACAAGAGCGCGGCTCGCAATGACGGAATGACTTTTATATAATTTTTTTATCTCGTAACAAATTAATTTCTTCACTTGAATAATTTAATAAACTTTTCAACACTTCATCTGTGTGTTCGCCAAGCATGGGCGGCGGCTTTAACACATCGGCTGGGGTGTTGGATAATTTATAGGGAAAACCGACCAACTTCAAAGTCCCGGCTGAAGCGTGTTGGGTTTCAAGAATCATTTCTCGCGCGCGAGCATGTTCAAGGTCAAAAACTTCTGGCACAGTATTAATTCTTCCACAAGGCAAACCTGCTTTTCGTAATTGATTAAGCCAATGTTCAGCATTCTCACTTGAAAATATTTTATTTAATTCATCTACAACAGTAGTACGATTCTCAACTCGTTTACGATTCGATTCAAAACGCGAATCATTTTTCCATTCGGGGCGATTCAAAACATCGCACAAAATGCCCCATTGCTTTTCATTGGCAACGCCGAGAATAAACCAAGTATCGCGCGCACGAAAAGAATCATACGGCACAAGGTTTGGATGCGCATTTCCCAAACGCGTTGGCGGTTTTTGACCGACCAAATAATTTGAGGCGACATTGGTAAGCAAAGCGAGATGCGAATCAAAAAGTGAAATATCAACCAGCTGACCTTCGCCCGTTAAATCACGCGCACGCAATGCCGCAAGAATTGCAGTGGATGCAAACATGCCAGACGTAATATCAATGATTGGAATACCCACGCGAGATAACGCACCATCGGCTGGACCTGTAATACTCATCATGCCGCCTTCGGCTTGAAGTACGGCATCATAACCAGGGCGTTCGGCATACGGACCTGTGCGACCATATCCGCTAACTGAACAATAAATTAACTTGGGATGAAGTTTGTGCAAATCGTTGTAACCCAAACCAAGTTTATCTAAATCGCCAGTGCGATAATTTTCTACAAACACATCACATTCGCCAGCAAGTTTTTTTATGAGGTCTTGCCCTTCTTTGCTTTGAATGTTAACTGTGATACTTCGTTTATTCCGATTCGCGGCAATAAAATAAGCGGACTCACCTGGATAATTTCCATACGGCTTGCCCACAAACGGCGGACCCCAGCCACGCGTTTCATCGCCAACTTGTGGTCGTTCAATTTTTATAACATCTGCGCCTAAGTCGCCGAGCATCATGGTGCAGTATGGACCTGCTAAGGCGCGGGTCATGTCTAGTATTCGGATTCCGTTAAGAGGTTGCATGTGGTTTGTCCAGTGAGGGGATAGGTCAGAGTGAGTAGTGGTCAGTTTCTTGCTTCTGAATCTAACTGATTGTACAATTCTGTACATAGTCTATTATACAGAATTATTCTGTATAACACCTAGTTGGGCCATTAGTATCTAGCAACTAAATTCAATGTCTCTTATTCTATTGAATATACCAAGCGACTGCCAATTGTGTAATTTACTATTAAAAATTAGTCTGTAGATGTTATCATAGTGAAAGTTTAAGAAAGATGAATATCCATCACAAAGCTTGCATTATAGGATTTGATTTGCAAAACTTCTAGTAAGACATGTCAGGTCTATAAAATAGAAGAACTCGAAAGTTTTAAAGGCTTCCGAGTTCTTTTTATATTATTGTTTCAGTTGTGAAGTAGTATGTGCAGGGAAAGCGTATGCCTACGCGCAGAACAAGATGATACTGGACAAAAAAACTTACATGAATTCAATCAAAGATTTTTTCAGCAATCTGTTAAGCAAATCAACAAGGATTGGATTTACTATATTGATTTATATTCTTATGCCTTCTTGTGAGGCAAAAATTGAGCCTACTGCAATTAATGTCGTATCACCTACGGAGGCTTTTGATGAAAAGATTGCTTTGCAAGAAAGTCTTATTCAAGCATTAGGTGATGGAAATAGAGATGTATCGCGACTTACAAAAATTTCCTATAACTATCCCGAACGCGCTGATATAACCATCATTTGGACAATCAATTACCATGCTATTCAAAGTTCAAGAATAGTCAATGCTCAAATAGATGCTACAAATATTCTTAAGATTCTTGAGGAACATAAAACCCGCTTTGTTTATGTCATTTTGATTGGAACATTTCCGATACCAGACGAGTCTGGTAGTAATTTTGAAATAGAAGTAATAGACTTGGGCTTCAATAAATCAAAACTCGAAAAAGTGGATTGGGAGGCATTTCAGCCATCTGATATTTATAAGTTAGCAGATGTAGCAGTTATAGAAGATGAGTGGAAGTAAAAGAAGTTGGAAAATATTGAATAATTTTTATTTGATATACTATCCACTATGGATATAAAATTTTCTGGCAAGATTATTTTTTGGAAGGGACCCTCTCCATTTTTCTTTGTGCAAGTTCCAAAGAAACAAAGTCAGGAGATAAAATCCGTTTCGGCACTTGTGACGTATGGCTGGGGTGTGATTCCTGTTACAGTTCGCATCGGGAAAACAGAGTTCACTACTTCATTATTCCCAAAAGATGGCTTATACCTTGTGCCACTTAAAGTTGTCGTTCGCAAAAAAGAAAATCTTGAAGAGGGCGATACAGTCAAGATACAACTCAAACTTAATTTTTAAGCAGTACTACAAGGCGTTGTGTGGCGTTTCGTATTTGCAAAAAAAAATATAAGCAAGCAAAAAGCCTAATTTCAAAAATCAAGTTGAAGTCAGATAAAGAAGCGGTTATTCATCAAATAAAAATGTCGCTTCGGAATAAAGTCTCACGCCTTTTTTCTTGACTCGTTCATCTATCCAATGTTGGAGATATTCTTGTTTATATTCAATCGGCTTGCCACTGGATAACTCATGCAGTGGATAATTCAAATGCAAAGCCCGCGGCGAAACGGTGAAACGAGTAATGCCTGTTGGCAACACAACTTGTTGACCAGCCAATTTGAGCAATGTGCGAATTTTGAAATGCGGGAAAATAACTAAGGCAGTTAAGTCTTTATGAATGCCACGAAAAGTATCAATTAAAGTTTGACTCGTTCTATCTAATGAAGCGCGAGTTTTATACGCATCCACAATTGAATGTAATGTTTTGATATGACTCGGCAAATCAGCAGGGTCTTCTAACAACAAATGCAACGTCCCATCTGGCAAGCGGATGTTGACAGGCATGTATTTCGGTGCATCCATTGATTTTCTAGAATTAACTTTTACAAGTTTTGTGCCTTTTATTTTTTTCAAAGCACTCATCAATGTTTTTGGATTCATGCCCCACAAAATATGATTCCATGTTTGCAAATTAACATTGGGGTCATTGGGTTGCACCACTTGCGCCACAATGTGCGGAAATTCCATTTCTAATAATGATGTGACACGATTCGCACCATCCAAAACCATGTAACGATTTGAACCGTCAGTCAGTGGCATCACAATTGGCGGGTTACGCATAATTCCCGCCGCACGAAGTTTTTCAATTAATGGCAAACTTCTTTGCATGTCATGGTCTTCATGCAAAATGACGTTATCAATTGGCAAAATTTTTAGAGTTGGTAGAGTGGTTATCATTAAGAGTGAAATACCTTATAAATTAAGTTTAATTCTTAAGCCACAGAGGTCACAGAGAAAAATGAGAAAAGCCATTAAGTATTCTCTCAAAAAATCTCCGTGACCTCTGTGTGCTCTGTGGCTATGATTTTCAACTACCCATTTCGTCGTTGAAACTCTTTCAAGAAATTCACCAACACATCTACACTTTCAATTGTCACCGCATTATATAAAGAAGCGCGCATCCCACCCACTGACCTGTGACCTTTCAACCCGATAATGCCTGCTTTCTTGGCTTCTTTCGCACATAACTCTTCTAACTCTTCACTCGGCAATCGGAAAGGAATATTCATCAAAGAACGTGCTTCGGGTTTGGCATGTCCAGTATAAAAACCACCACTTTCATCAATGGCTTTATACAACAAATCAGATTTTGCTCGATTCATTTTTTCAATCGCAGAAAGTCCACCAACTTTTTTCGCCCATTTAAAAACCAAACCAATCATATAAATTGAAAAGCATGGAGGCGTATTATGCATTGAGCCACTCTCTGCCTGAATTTTATAATCTAACATCACAGGTAAGTTCGCTGGCACGCGCTCCAACATATCTTCACGCAAAATCACAACGGTTACACCAGCAGGTCCAGCATTTTTTTGTGCGCCTGCATACATCAAAGCATATTTTGAAATATCAACAGGGTGGCTAATAAAATCAGAAGATGCATCACAAAACAAAGGCACGCCACTCGGTGGTGTTGGCTCATTAAAAAATTCCACACCATGAATCGTTTCATTCGATGTGAAATGTAAATACGCCGCTTTCGGGTCAAGGTCTAATGTTGTCGGTAAAGTTTTAAATCCCTCACTTTCGGTATTCGCCGCTAAACGAACTGTTCCCAATTTTTTAGATTCTTTTACAGCCGTCTTACTCCATGTGCCTGTAACAATATAATCTGCCGATGCACTCGCTGGTCTCAAATTCATCGGCACCATTGCAAATTGTAACGATGCCCCGCCTTGTAAAAACATAATTTTATAATTGGATGGAATTCCAATTAACTCGCGCAAATCGGCTTCGGCAGTTTGAATCACTTCATCAAATTCTTTCGAACGATGACTCATTTCCATCACAGACATGCCTGTGCCTTTGAAATCCAACAACTCGGCTTGCGCTTGTTGCAAAACTTCAAGAGGCAATGCGCCTGGTCCTGCATTCATATTATGACTACGATATAGTGCTGACATTGAAATACTCCTCATAAGATAATTACTTACCGCCTCTGACGACGGGGAAAGTTGATTCTAGTTGTCTAACATTTTCTTTCATTTGATTATACTGTTCCTTCAACAAATTTTATCAAAATAATTGACAAACTCTATCACCATGATAGAATAACGCCTTGTGTGAATAATCCCGTAGGGATGATAGGATTATAGAAAATCACATCTAATAAAAATAAATCCCGAAGGGATGACATAGAATTAAAAATTATGACACCCCTTCGGGGTTGGCATATCATCTCACCAAATTCTATAAAAATTTCACTCCTTCGGAGTTGTCATTAAGGATTATTAAATGAAAATTATTATCTGCGACAAAATGGAAAAAGAATATATTGAACAAATGCGTTCTGCAGGTTTAACGGTAGATGTGCGTGATGATATTTCTCCCGAAGAGTTGTTAACTGTTTTGCCAAATTATGATGGCATGGTGGTCAGGTCAAGGACGAAGGTAAGAAAAAATTTGATAGATGCATGTCCCAACTTGAAGGTCATTGTAAGAGGCGGGGTTGGTCTCGATACCATTGATTATGAATATGCTCAATCCAAAAATATCAAAGTGATGAATACGCCCTTAGCCAGTTCTGCATCTGTTGCAGAATTAGCCATCGGGTATATGTTTATGTTAGCAAGGTCTTTATATAAAGCCAGTGCTTCGATGAAAGCAGAAACTTGGGATAAGAAAAGTTTTGAAGGCGATGAAATTGGTGGAAAAGTTTTAGGATTAATTGGCATTGGAAATATTGGTAAAGAAGTTGCCAAACGTGCCAATGCTTTGGGCATGACTGTGCTTGCGTATGACCCTTATGTAAAAGAAGTGGAAGGAATCAAGTTACTTGGTTTAGATGAATTACTTGCTCAAGCAGATTACATCAGTTTGCATTTACCAAAGACGAATGAATCAGCCAATATGATTAGCAAGGCACAATTTGCAAAAATGAAAAATGGCGTGCGAATTATCAATTGTGCGCGCGGTGGAATCATTGATGAAAATGCTTTATATGATGCGTTGGTGAATGGCAAAGTTGCAGGCGCGGCATTAGATGTATTTAATGAAGAACCACCCACTGATTGGAAGTTAGCGAAATTAGAAAATGTGATTGCATCGCCACACATTGGCGCGGCAACAAAAGAAGCGCAAGCGCGCGTGGGTGCCGAAGTTGCAGAAAAAATTATTGCCTTTACAAAGGTTGGATAAAAAGTATGTTGGCACAAAAAAATGAACAAAAAACAATTAACGACCTTGGGATTCAAATTCCGCAAGTGTATCTTCCAAAATCAAATATTGATTTAAGTAAATGGGCAGTCATTGCTTGCGACCAGTTCACATCTGAACCAGAATATTGGCATGAAGTTGAAAAGTTTGTGGGTAACTCGCTTTCAACTTTAAAATTGATTTTTCCAGAAGTGTATTTGGAAAATGAAGACAAAGACGAGCGGGTTAAAAATATCCAAAACATGATGAAGAAATACATCGAAGATGATATTTTTGAAGTGCATGAAGGTTTAATTTATGTTGAAAGAACCATTCATGGAAAAACCCGCAAAGGCATTATGCTGTGCCTTGACCTTGAACAGTATGATTTCAGAGGCGAAGCAAAAGTTTTAATTCATCCTACCGAAGGCACAATTGTTGACCGTTTACCACCGCGCGTTAAAATTCGTGAAGGTGCTATGTTGGAATTGCCTCATATTCTTGTCTTAATTGATGACCCAAATCATACAGTTATTGAGTCGGTTAGCAGTGCAAAATCAGAGTTAAGAAAATTATATGATTTTGATTTAATGCTCGGAAGTGGTCATTTGGCAGGGTACGCAGTGACAGAGGAACTTGAAAATCAAGTAATTGAATCACTACGAGTGCTTGCGAAACATGAAAACTTTATAAATAAATATAATTTGAATGAAGATGCCTCGGTCTTGTTGTTTGCTATGGGAGATGGCAACCATTCGATGGCGGCGGCAAAAGAATATTGGGAGCAGATTAAGTCACAGGTTGGGATGAATCACCCTGCACGATATGCTTTGGTTGAAATTGAAAACGTGCATGATGAAGCCTTAGAGTTTGAACCGATTCATCGTATTTTGTTTAATGTGAATAAGGATTTGTTAGTTGAGTTGAAAAATTATTTTGGCGAAAACTTTGTTTATTCAGCAGTATCCAGTTTTGAAGAAATGACTCGAAGTGTAGATTCGGCTGAGGGTCAGAAACAGGTCGTCGGTCTGGTAAGAGGCGCGAATCAATTTGGCGTGATAGAGATTGCAAATCCAACATCTAATTTGGCAGTTGGTACGATTCAATCTTTCTTAGATTCGTTTATGAAAAATACTGGCGCAGAAAAAATTGATTATGTGCATGGTGAAGATGTGTTGAAAAAAATCGCTTCACAAAACGAACATGTAGGTTTTTATTTGGCTGGGATGCACAAATCAGATTTGTTCAAAACTGTGATTGTGGATGGTGTGTTGCCCCGCAAAGCATTTTCGATGGGCGAAGCGAAAGAAAAAAGATTTTATATGGAAGCAAGGAAGATTAGCATTTAGTTGCTTGGGTCTCGTATCAACCAAACTGCCATGCCTGCGCCAACGAACGCGGCAACGATTAATAAAATCACAAGCAGGCGTGAATTGGTAGAAGTAGAACTATTTGCTTCAATATTTTCTATGGTTGGCGTAACAACAATTTGAGTTGGCGTTGTTGGAATACTAGTTGATGTTGCAATGGATGTATTCGTAGGTTGAATCGTTGCAGTAGATTCAGCAGTAGAAACCGCTGGCGGAACACCTTGCAACACCAATAATTTTTGTCCCTGATAAATTGTTAAGTCTTCGCCTAAATTATTCAAGGCTTGAATAATTTTTATTGTAGTACCATAAGCAATAGCAATGCTCCACAAGGTTTGGCCATACTGCACTTGATGATATACATTGCCATTTGCATCGGCAGTGCTTACTGTAATCGGCACCATGAATTGGCTAACGCCTGCCGCTTCACCTGAATTGCCCGAAGAGCCAGAAACCACATCTTTCGCCGTCTCTTGCATTTGACCATTCGCTGTTGAGGCGGCAGTATCTACGGCATAATAATAAGCACCGCCCGATTGTGAAATGCCTGCGCCAATGTGTGTAAAGTTTTGCGAAAGCATGGTATTCATGTGGGCATCATCTTGCCAGCCAGGCGGAACGCCGTTCCAATCCAAATAACCAGTGCTATATAAAATATTTTCGGCGCGAAACCCACCAAGTGACAAATCACCTGCCAATGGAAAACCCAGTGAAATCAATTGTTGAGTGTATGTAATGCCGCCAGGGCGGGCATGAGTCACATTGCCTGTTGCCGCCATGTAATCCGCTTGCGATTGCGCCGATTGCATCAATATTGGGTGCGATGCCAAAGGCGCAAGCCCATAAGAGGCTCGTAAATTATTCACCGCCTCAATCATTTGCGCAGATGTGGTGATAGGGTAACGAGTAGGTTTTGCTACAACTTCTTTTGACGGAAAAATACTGAAAAGCATTAATAAAATCAAAAGCAAAATAAAAAATATATTTATCTTTTTCATAATCAATTTAATAATTTTTTCAAAGCCTGCAATAAATGGTTTATATCTTGCCTAGAATTATATCCTTGGACGGATAAACGAATTAATTTGTTCCCATGCCAATCAACCACAGGAATTTCAATTCGATAATCTTCATACAACTTTTTCTTAAACGATAAAACATCCGTATTAATTGGAAGTGAGGAAACACTCATTTGGGCAAACCAAAGTTCAGGGTTCGCATGAAGCGGATTCATTTTTGTTAGTTGATGAATTTGATTCCAAGCCTCCACAGCCAGTTGATGACATGCGCTTCTTACCCTAGCCCAATCCTGTTCCTGCTGGTAAGCAATTGCTTGCGGGACAGTTAAAAACGCCGCAATATCGCGCGTGCCTTGCCATTCGTGTTCATCCACAAATTTTGAATTACTCGGCGTTTCAGGCTCATATCCCCATGACACGATTAATGGCTTAAGTAAATGTTGCTTTTCAGGGTTTGCATACAAAAACCCAGCGCCTTTTGGAGCGCACAGCCATTTATGCAAATTGCCCCCATAAAAATCCGCATTGAGTGAATCAAGGTTTAAGTTAATTTGCCCTGGCGCGTGTGCGCCATCAATGACAGTAATAATATTTTTTGATTTTGCGAATTGAATAATTTTTTCAAGCGGAAATATCGTTGCCGTTGATGAAGTGATATGGCTCAAGAAAATCACTTTGGTATTTGCAGTAACACCTGCCAAAAAAGATTTTACAGAATCGTCATGTGAGGTTAAATCAACTTTTTGATTAATGTAAGTAAACCCTTTTTCTTTTGCGAGAAATCGCCAAGTTCTATCCAGCGCGCCATATTCATGATTGGTAGATAAAACCTCATCGCCCGCTTTCAAATTTAATGAACGCGCCACAATATTCAAACCAATTGTTGCGTTTTGCACATAAACTAAATTCTCGGCTTTTGTACCAAGATAATTTGCCAAAGCCATACGAGAGGCAAGCATTAAATCATTATGTCGCCTGCTTAAAAATTCCACAGGTTGATTCTCCAACTCTCTTTGCCAGCGTTGATATTCTTTGAATACAGGTTTTGGAGTCGCCCCAAACGAGCCGTGATTAAGAAAAGTTACAGAGGGGTCGAGCATGAAGTCTTTTTTGAGGTTAAACATTTAATCATTATAAAAGAGAACTAGTTTGATAAAATTATCAAAAAATAGGAGAAGCCCATGAAATTACAAAATAAAACCATCGCTACCTTAATCGCCGAAGGCGTAGAAGACCTTGAATATTATGTTCCACTGATGCGCTTGCAAGAAGAAGGTGCAAAAGTTTTAAGTGCAGGCTTAGATTTGAAATCTGTTAAAGGAAAAAATGGCTTAGTTATTACGCCTGATGCAAAAATTGAGGATTTGAAAGCCAGCGAGCTTTTTGCATTAATTATCCCTGGCGGTTTTGCACCTGATAAATTAAGAAGATATGATGTTGTCAAAAAACTTGTGAAAGAAATGAATGATGTAAATAAAATCATTGGCATTATTTGTCATGGTGGCTCAACTGCTGTTTCAGCAGGCATTATCAAAAAAGGTCAACGTGTGACTGGCTCAACTGGAATCAAAGATGACCTTGAAAATGTCGGCGGGGTGTGGGCAGATGAAGCGGCTTTTCGTGAAAGTAACCAAGTATGGGGTCGTGTCGTGGCGGATATTCCAGATTTCAACCGTGAACTTGTGAAGGCGTTAATCGAAGGTTAAATAAAAAAATCGGAAGTCTTGCGACTTCCGATTTTTGATTACTCATCCAAAACCAACACGGCTTCTTTTGAGCAAGTGACTTGTTGTTTAGAGCCAATCTTAGGCAATTCTAAAAATGGATTATTGAATGTATCCATATTAAAACTCGTATTCCCAATTTTTATTTGAATACGCACCACCGAACCTAAGAAGGTAATGTTTTCAATAATCGCATCCACAACATTATCTTTATGTTGTTGGGTAGCAAAACTAAAACGCTCGGGGCGAATGGCAACCTTCACTTTATCACCTTTATTTCTGCCTTTGGTGCCTTCTGCAGAAGTGAATTGAACACCATCTACACTGACCAAACCTTTAGCAGTGTCAACAACTTCAGCATCAGCAGTATTTAATGAACCGACAAAGTTTGCCACAAAGCGAGTCTTGGGGAAATTATAAATTTCAAATGGTGTGCCTACCTGCTCCATTTCACCAGCATTCATCACAACAATTCGGTCAGAAATAGAAAGGGCTTCTTCTTGGTCGTGGGTAACGAAGATGGCTGTAATTCCCAAAGACTTTTGAATGGAGCGAATTTCAGAGCGCAATGAAACACGGATTTTTGCATCTAATGCCGAAAGCGGTTCATCAAGCAACAATACTTGCGGACGGATAGCAAGCGCGCGCGCTAATGAAACACGTTGTTGTTGTCCGCCAGAAAGTTGATAAGGATATTTGTTGGCGTGTGCTTCAAGGTTAATTAGACTTATCATTTCGGAAACACGTTGCTTAACGACTGCATCCGCTTCTTTTCGGACCTTCAAACCAAATCCAATATTTTGGGCGACGGTCATATTTGGAAACAACGCATACGATTGAAAAATCATACCGACGTTACGTTGATTGGGTGCTTTGTCTGTAATATCGGCACCATCTAACAAAATTTTTCCAGAAGTGGGGTTTTCAAAACCAGCCACCATACGTAACGTGGTAGTTTTGCCACAACCTGATGGACCAAGGAAAGAGACAAACTCACCTTTGCCAATTTCAAGGTTGAAGTTATCTACAACGACTGTATCACCAAATTGTTTTGTAACATTTGAAATAGATAAATAAGACATCGAATTCTCCACTGTTTCCTTAATGTCCGCCTGCGGTTTGGTTTTGTCCGCCGGTGACGAGTTGAATCATACCCATAGCAATCCATGTAAGTAGGAAGCTGACAAATGAAAGCGCGGCAGGTTCGTAGGCGCGATGTTGACCAAGTAAAAATAAATATGGACCAAAAGCGTTCACGCCGAGGAAAGAAGCCAAAATCACTTCGCCAACCACGATTGCGAAAGTAAGCAAAGCACCACTTAACAATGCGGAACGGATGTTGGGGAGTATGACTCGGGTGATTATCACAAACCAGCTTGCCCCGAGGCTTTGAGCCGCTTCTGTCAGCGTAAGAATATCTACTGTTCGCATACCCGTATCCACAGAGCGATACATGTAGGGCATGGCAAGCACCATATATCCAGCAACAATCAAAATATTTGTGCCTGCTTTGAATTGCGTTAATGCCTGCATGAAGACAATATTGGTAAATGGAATTGTAAACGGTGTACTATACACGCGAATTAAACCAAACACTAAGATAATTGCCGGCACAACGAATGGCATCAATGTAATGAATTCAACAATGCGGCGGGCTTGTGGTAAACGTAAGCGAATCCAATATGCTGTTGGCACTACTAAGATAATACAAGCAATGATTGTGATTACTGCAAACACATTCGATGCGATAAAACTTCTCCAAAAACGAACATCTTCAAATGCTCTTTGATACGCTTTGAAAGGTACTGCTGGGTCCCAGCTTAGTGAAAATTCAAAGGTTGCGAGTAGTGGCAATACAAAATATAAAGCACCTAGCAAAAACCACAACCAAGCTAAAAAGGGAAATTTACGCAGGCGGTTAAGGAATTTCATCTCAGCCACCTTTCTGTCTTTGCTTGAAGCCATGAATAGCCCGCCAGCGAAATTGCCATGATAACCACCATGCCAACAGCCATTGCATATCCAAGCCCAGGATTATATAAAACATCGCCTCGAATCTGCGCCCCAATCTGAATCGTGACGATGCCAATTCTTCCTCCCGTGAGGGCGTATGCAGTTGCGTATGCCCCGAAGGCGTTTCCAAACAATAAAATCATTGCCCCAAGAATAGAAGGTAATAAAACAGGCAAAGCAACGCGAAGCCAATACTGTGTGCTTGTAGCACCTAAATTTTCTGCGGCTTCACGCCATTCGCGTTTTAATCCATCTAAGGCAGGTGCCATAATAAGCACCATTAATGGAAATTGAAAGTACATATAAACAAGGCTTAAGCCTGCAAAACTATATAGGTTAAAACCTGCACTATATAAATCTACGCCGAGATAATCTCTTAAGACATGTGTGATAAACCCCTGACGACCTAATGTTGCCACAAATGCAAATGCTAAAGGTACGCCTGCAAAGTTAGAAGCAACACCTGAAAAGGTCATTAAGATAGGGCGTAGAGATTTGGGTAAACCGCCAACTGTTACAGCGTATGCAAGTAAAAACCCTAAAATTCCGCCGCCCAAAGCAGTAATAGCACTGATTTGGATGCTTAATTTATAAGCATTTACTATTAAAGGTACTGTAAACAGTTGCCGAATATTATCAAGAGTAAAGTTACCTTCTGGCGATGTAAAACTGGCAGTAATTAAGCGCATGGAAGGCAGGAACAGAAAAAGAATTGCAAAGAGAAAAAATGGAGCAACACCTAGCCATGTTTTCCAATTTGTTGGTGCGGGGGTTTTCTTAAGGGGAACAGTAGTTTGTGCCATAGCCTTAATTTCCTTGTGACCAATCATTTTGAAGTGAGACCCTGCTGTACAGCAGGGTCTCACTATCATACATCAAAACTTATTAATTAGGGTGCGGCTTGAACATCTGCACCAACGACTGCATCCCACTGAGTGGTAATCAGGTCGCGTGCGGTATTGAGTTGAGCAAGGCTTGGGAATACTGCACCAGAAACATCGGGCAATTTATCAAGCAAATCTTGTGGAATAACACCGCGTGCGCGTAAATCCGCTTCACGAATTGGGTGGCAGTAGCCCTTCATCCAAAGAAGTTGACCTTCGTCTGAATAAAGGAATTCTTGCCATAAGCGAGCGGCAGCAGGTTGTGGAGCATAAGCACTAATGGCTTGAACATACACACCAGCGAAGCGACCAGTAGCAGGAACTACAACAGTAGCGTTCGGGTTGCCTTCGAATGTGTCAATAGCGGCAAGGGCGTTATAGTCCCAAGTGATGCGGACAGGGATTTCACCAGTCGCAACCAAACCATTGTTAGCAATCAAAGGAATGAGATTGCCAGCGGCATTCAATTGAGCAAAATAATCTAAGCCGGGTTGGGCATCATCTAATGAACCACCATTGGCAAGTGCGGCGGCATAGACAGATTGAATCGCTTGATTGGAAACGCGTGGGTCACCAGAAAGAGCAATTTGACCGTTGTATTTCGGGTCGAGCAAGTCAGCCCAATCTTGTGGAACGTCTGGTTGCACATCAGTGTTCACCAAGAATGCCAACACACCATAATAGTCACCATACCAATAGCCGTCTGCATCTTTTGCATCAGCAGGGATGGAATCCCAAGTGGCTACTTTATAAGGTGTAATCAAGCCTTCGGCTTTGGAGGATTCACCGAATGAGAAGCCTACATCAATGACATCTGGGGCTTGTGGACCCTTGTTGTCTTTATTGGCTTTGATGGCTTCAATTTCATCAGCAGAACCAGCATCTGGGTTTAATTCATTGACTTCTAGACCATATTTGGCTTTGAAGGTCTCAATGACTTCGCCGTAGTTACACCAGTCATGTGGCAAAGCAATGGTTGTCACCGTGCCTTCAGCCTTTGCCGCGGCAATGAGCGCATCCATACCACCGCCATCTTCAGCAGAAGTAGCAGTACTCCAGTCGAAACCACTGGGTGCACTACCACCGCCACCACATGCAGAAAGCAATGTAGCGGCTATGACAAAAAGAGCAATCAAATGATAAGCAAACTTTTTAGTACGCATTCTCTATCTCCTATTTTATTAAATTAATGGATTGGACGAAACACAACACTTTATTTTTTATTATTTTTTGGTACCTCCAATCTGTTAACAAACTGTTAACATTTTAGCATTATCAATATTCAAAGTCAAACGAACAGATGAATGGCTTTGAATGAATGACCAGACAATTAAATTACAACCTTACACCAACTACACTAAACAATGAACAGATACCAGCAGAAACCAAGGCACTAACGGGTATCGTAATCAACCAAGCGGTTAAGATGTCGCCTGCTACACTCCAACGGACTTTGCCGACTCTTTCAGATGCACCAACACCCACAATTGCAGAACTGACTACTTGTGATGTACTAATTGGCAAACCGAAAACTGAAGCGGTTAAGATAACCGCCCCAGAAGTTAACTGTGTTGCAAAACTATGCACAGGGCGGATTTTATAAAACTTTCCACCAAGCGTGCGGATTAATCTCCAGCCGCCAAGTGATGCACCCAATGCCATCGTCAATGCGCTGGCAAAAATGACCCAAAGAGGAACAGAAAAATCACTCAACACGCCACTAATGATTAAGCTCAATGTAATAATACCGATTGGTTTTTGAGCATCATTTGTTCCATGACCTAAAGCCAAAGCAATAGATGTTATGAATTGGCTTCGTTTGAAAAAATTATTAATGTTCGGAGAAGCATTCTGTGCAAGAAAATAAATTAACTTTAACAACAAGAAGCCGATTAAAAATCCAGCCAGTGGAAATGCAAACAAAGCCAATAACACTTTCCATAAACCTGTTAGATTAATTGCATCTATACCAGAAGATGCAAACGCCGCGCCAATCAAACCGCCTATTAAAGCATGAGAGGAACTACTTGGTATCCCAAAAAACCAAGTAATTAAATTCCATACAATTGCACTGATTAAACTTGCGGATAATGTATTCAATGAAATTAATTCTGAAGTCACAATGTCATTACCAATTGTTTTCGCTACTGTGACGCCGAACAAAAATGGTCCGCAAAATTCTGCAATGGCGGTCATACTCAATGCCATACGTGGACTAAACGCACGCGAAGAAATGACCGTCGCAACAATATTGCTTGCATCTCGCATTCCGTTAATAAAATTAAATATCAAAGCGAGAATAATAACAAACAGCAGTGAACTAGATATTAACATTTTGTTATGTTTTCTTTACAACTATATCCGCAATGATATTTGCCGCTTCATCACCTCGGTCAGCCGCATTGGATAAATGACGATAGACTTCACGCATCTTCAACATTTCGACCACATGGTGCACATCTTCAGGTCCGCTGAATAAATCTGCAACCGCTTCACGATACACAGCTTCGACTCGATTCTCCAAAGCCTTTGCACGTTGAGCATGGTCAAGTGCTACGTTTGGATTTTTTGGTAAACGCAAAACACCTTGCCAAATTTCATACGCCGCATCTTTTAATAAGGATGCAATTCGCAACATAAAAGGTGTAGACTTAACATTCAAAATTACCATTTCAACCACAGTAGTATCTGCATAATCAATCACATCATCAATAGAACGAGATAATGAAAAAATATCTTCACGGTCAAAAGGTGTGATGAAAGTACGATTCAATTCATCAATTAAGATTCGACGAACTTCATCCGCTTCTTTTTCTTTGAAGGACAGTTGTTCTGCCACTTCGGCATCTGCCGTCTCCAAATATTTGACAAGCAACTTCATCCCCTCAAAAGCAAGCGATGCTTGCTCTTCAATTAATTTTTGGAACTTATCTTCTTTACGTTTAAAAATACGGAACATAAAATCCTTTTATTATGTCGTTGCGAGCCATGCACTTGTTCTTTATGGCGAAGCAATCTCCTACTTAATCATAAGATTGCTTCGGGCGAAAGTGCATCGCCCTCGCAATAACATTACGCAATCGGTAGCAACTCACCTGCTATCAGACCGGGAAATGCTTCACGAATAGCAGAATCAACTTCGGGCGAGAGAAGAGGCGTTGGGTTTGTCGTCATAATTTCTTTTGCTTTTTTCATCGCCTTTGCTTGTGTATCAGTAGCACCTTTCTTGACCCAAATCGTGCGAGCATCGCGGTCTGCGATTTTTGTCATCACGGCTTCTGTTTTCATTCTGCTAATGGTATGTTTAGCTGTGATAAATGAACCGCCAGGTCCAATCTCTTTAATTAAATCTAAAGCCAAATCTTCATCATTAAATGAAATGCCATGCTTCATGCGCTTCATCATTTGAGCCATCTCATCATCAATGACTGCTTTGGCAAAATCAAAAGTTTTGAGCGCATCAATCAAGCCACCAATGTTAAACATATCCATGCCACCCAATACACCTGCAATGCCAGACATCCCAGTTTCGTAACCGGCTTGGGCATCATTTAATTTTGAATTGGTTAATCCAACATAACCGCCACATGGCACATTGTAAAAACGAGCCAATTGTGCAAATGCCATGTGCAACATACCGCATTCAATTGCGCCAGATGTATAAGCACCACTACGCATATCTGCAACAGTGCCAAGCGTTGCGTAAATTGTTGGTGTGCCTTCTTTTGTCATTTGCATCAACATCAATGCCGATAAAAATTCTGCATTGCCTTGCACCAAAGTTCCAGACATTGACATCGGAGAAGTTAAGCCTGCATTTGGCACAATCGTCGGATAAACCGGCAATCCCTCTTTTGCAAAATACATCACATTTTCAGTAGAAAGATTATCCATCGTCAAAGGTGAAACCACAGGACAATAATGATGCGTCAGAAATGGATGTTCTTTATACGCTTCTTCCCCACCCGCCACAATGTATGCCATTTTCATCATTGCCAATGTATCTTTATGGTCTGTCGTCGTTGCACGAATCGGTTTAAGACAATACTTAATTGCTGGATACAAACGCGAAATAGTAAATTGATCCGCAGGTGCATCATCTGCTAATGTTGAAATAGAAAACATGTCATAGCCCGGCAATTCATTGATGAGATGAGCAATGCGGGCAATATCGGATGATTCAGCGCGTCTTTCTTGACCTGTAACTGGGTCAATGATATCTGGAGCAGAACTGGCTGTTACTATGACCGGGCTATCCCGTGGAATCGTTTTATCAAATTTTGGGTCACGTCCATGAAAAGTAAAAGATGATGGAACGAGTTTGCGATATTTTTCAACAACCGCTCGCGGAAATTTAACACGTTCATCTTCTACAGAACATCCATGTTCCTTGAATAATTCACGCGCAGGTTCATAACGGACTTTTAATCCAACCTCTTCTAAAATTTCAAGTGAAGCATCGTGAATTCTTTGAACTTGTTCTTGAGTAAGCAAATTTGCAAATGATGACATGGGTTACATCCTTTTTTATTTATTCAACCAATGATTTCTTAATTTTTCTGTTATCTGTTTTTCTTTTTGGCAATAATCTTTCAGCCAATTTTCGTGTTTCTTTCACAAGCACATTATCTAAAAGCGGACTATTCGAAGGCAAGCGGAATAATTTCTTAATTCGAATAAATCGGTCGCCGCGATATGCCATTCTGTCTACACGCAAGGTGCGGGCTAATGCCTTGATTTGTTTTACAGAAAACATTTGCAATCCAGAGCGTGTCACTTTTAATGAAGCCGCCGCAATCGCAAAACGGACAGACTCTTCCAAACTCCAGCCCTGCAAATATCCATAAATATACCCTGACGAAAATGTTGCCCCTGCTCCAGAACCATCTACTGCTTTCACCTTCGGCGCATGGACTCGGATAATTTCATCACCTTGTACTACCATACACCCCTGACTTGCCATCGTAATAATCGCCGTTTGAATTCCCGAATTAAATAATTTTCTTGCTACAGAAAGCATCAATTGCTTTTTACCAATTTGTGCGGCATCGGTCACTGCCTGACAAATTGTGACCAAGCCAGAATATTTTTTGAGTAAGTCATTATTTTTATGTCCATGCTCAAAATTCAAAAAGACGGGAACATTATTTTTCTTGGCATATTCCATAGCTCGTAAAATATGTGTATCACCATCATACCAATCAACGTACAATAATTTTGCTTTCTTAATCAAAGACAAATCTGCTGTATCTAATGTACTGAGAATTTCTTCTGACCTTTGCCAGAAAAACGTGCGTGCACCTTTTTTGTCTGAGACATTAACTTCAAGGGGCGTTTTATATTTTTTTGTAAAGCGTACTTTGCCTTGCACGCCCCATTTCTTTAATTTATCGGCGACATCATGCCCCAACAAATCATCACCAACGGCTGTACCAATCATGCCAGCGGATACATTCCATTGGCTTAAATTACAAGCAATAATCGCGGCATCGTCATATACATAATCGCTGACTTCATGCACAATTGCGCCTGTATTATGTTTTGGGAGTTTATCCAAAGCCATGATGTAAACAGGTGTTAGCATACCGAAGCCGACATAAGCAGGTGAATCTTTTTTCATAAGTTTAATTCACCACGAAGTGTCACAAAGGAACACAAAGTTTTTAAATCTTTTCCTTTGTGACACTTTGTTCCCTTTGTGGTTAAAAAGTTTTTATGCACGAGTCTTTTCGCCTTTCGGGTCGAATAATACAGAAGGAGTCACTTCTGCATCATACATGCCTTCAATTAACTCTACTTTAAGGAGGGTACCTTGTTTTGCTAATTCAATCGGCAAGAAAGCATAAAGGATATTTTTCTTGACAGTGAATCCATAGCCACCACTACGCACACGAGTGACTAATTTATTTTCATGATAAACCGCCTCACCACCATAGATTTGAACAAATTCATCAGTGCCAGTCAAGACCAATGTACAAAGTTTTCTTCGTAATCCTTCTGCTTTTTGTTTAACCAAAGCATCTCGTCCAATAAAATCACCTTTGTTTAAATCAACACAAAATCCTAAACCTGCTTCATAAGGAGTTGTTGTTGGTGTTAAATCTGTTGTGAAATATTTGAATCCTTTTTCCAAACGAAGTGGGTCAAGCACTTTGTAGCCACCGAGTTGTAAGTTAAACTCTTTGCCTGCTTCTACTAACAAATCCCAAACCATTGTGGCACGGTTATTTGGAATGTAAAGTTCCCAGCCAAGCTCACCTGCATAGCTGACTCTCTGGGCGTAAACCTTCGTTCCGTTAATCAGAATCAGTTTCGTGGTCAAGTAAGGATGCGCTTCGTTTGAAATGTCACTGCTTGTAATTTTCTTTAGCACATCGCGAGATTTTGGTCCCCACAGTGCCAGACAAGCAAACTCTTGTGTGATGTCACGAATCGAAACGTAACCATCATTTTCATCTACATACATTTGAATGCGAGCTAAATCGTTGGCAATAAAACCTGAGCCAGTAATCACCCAGAAATATTCTTCACCCAAGCGAGTGACCGTTAAATCAGATTCAATGCCGCCATTTTTATTTAAGAATTGTGTATAAATTGCACTGCCAACTGGTTTATCAATATTGCTGTCGGTTAATCTTTGCAATAACGGCAATGCACCTTTTCCCTTAACTTCAATTTTTCCAAATGAAGTTAAGTCAAATAAAGTTACGCCTTCACGCGTGGAATTATGTTCGAGTCGCATACGCTCAAAGTATGGAGGTTTATTCCAACCCCACAGACGTTGGTCTTCACCCATGCGGCGCGATTCTTTATCATAATAGTTAACACGTTCCCAACCAAATTTTTCACCAAACACTGCGCCATTTTCAATCAAACGATAATGAACAGGACTCGTGCGATACGGTCTGCCTGCTTCACTTTCATCATGTGGAAATTTCATGCGATAATAATATTTGACTGCTTCGACTGTTCGTTCAGCGGCATAATTGAAATCGGAATAATAATTTCCAAAACGAGTCGCGCGATAACCATAGACATCAATCGGTGCTTCGCCATCAATAATCCATTCCGCCATCAACTTGCCCATGCCACCCGCGCCACCATAACCATTCAAAGACATGCCCGCCAACATCCACATGCCTTTTACACCCGCCATTGGTCCAAGCAATGGCTGACAATCAGGTGTGTATGCACCAGGATGACGAACCAAAGTAATAATGCCTGCCTGTTCTAAAAATGGCAAACGACGAATCGCACCTTCAAGCAACATTTCAAATTGGTCAAAATCACCGGGGAAACTTTTAGAACCATGTTCCCACGGCGCGCCATCAATCCAACGCGGCAACGGATTTGGTTCATAACCGCCAATCACCAATCCACCCGCTTCTTGACGCATGTAAACTAAGTTATCAGGGTCACGCAAGCAAGGTGTATTCGGAGCAAATTCATGCCCAGGCACAGCACGCAATGCAATATGTTGATGGTCAACTGGGGTGGTTGGGATTTGCAACCCAGCCATTGCGGCGATGCGTGGTGCCCACATTCCCGCCGCATTGACAATAATCTCGCATCGAATCTCGCCCTTATCTGTTTGCACAGCCTCAATCTCTCCTTTGGCTGATAATTTGATTCCAGTGACGCGCGTGTTTGTATAAACTTCTACGCCAAGTTCTTTTGCAAATTTCACCATTGAAGTGGTAACTGTATATGGGTCAAGTTGCCCATCACGCGGAAGATAAATGCCACCATATAAATCTTTTTTAGAAAGTTGCGGCATGATTTTCAAAGATTCTTCTGGCGTGATAATTTCACAATCCAAGCCTAATGCCTTCGCGCGGCTCACGCTTCTTTCCATTTCCAGCAATTGCTCTTTGCTTGACGCGACTCTCAAACTCCCTACATGATTGAATAAACCGAGTTCGCTATATAACTCAATGCTATACATACGAAAACGAAGCATTGCTTGTGACGTGGCAAATTGAGTCACAAGCCCAGCCGCGTGGGATGACTCACCACTTGCAATTTCGCCTTTTTCAACAATAACTACATCTTTCTTCCCAAACTTTGCAAGATGATATGCAACTTGCGCCCCATAAATTCCCCCGCCGATAACTACGATTTCTGCTTGACTCTTCATTTATCTCCTTCGGAGGTAGACAAGAAAACAAGTATACAGGTATACAAGTTCACTCCTGTTTCCTTATATAATTTTCTACCTTTCGCCATTTTCATCAATTTCAATTTCATATTCTGTTTGTTCTTCTCTTAATTTCTTATCACCATATTCTTGCGAGCCTGCGCGTTGACGGCGCACAAAAGACATAAATCCATTCAATGTTTGTTCTGTTTGTCTTATGAGTTTATAAAGTTCTTCAAATTCAGTTTGATTTATGTATTCCAAAACTCGCGCGTCAATTAATTTTGCTAATGTTTCGTTTAATTCTCCACGCGCAATAGAGTAATAATGCAAGCTATCTAAATAATGATAACGACCATAAGCCTCAGCGATATTGCCAGTTACACCTTTTGAGGCACGGCGAATTTGAGAATACAAATCATACTTTTCTTTGGCAGGCAAAGTCTCTGAAAAAGCATGTATCTTTGCCATGGCTTCCAATGCCAATTGATAGCATTCCAAATCTTCAAAGCCACGTTTCCCTTTTTCACCGGGAGATTGGTATAAAGGTTTTTTCTCTGACATGTTTACCTGTCTACTTGTTTACCTGTCTATTTGTTTACTTCGCTACTTCCACTAACCACTTCTCAAACTCGTCCGAATCCATTTTTTCTACGGCTCTGCCCCAGCGTTCGATTGCCCAACCCCAAAAATCAAAATCAATGGTGGAGATGCTGGCTTGAATCGCCGCCCACAATCCCCAACCCACGTCAGACATAATCATATTTAATTTCATGCGGGCAATCATATTTGGTTTGGCTTCGCCAAAATATGCCGAACATACTTCGGCAATTTGTTCATCATTAAACTGCATTTCTTGACAGGTATTTCCAAGTTCAAAAGTTGGGTCGTTGTTTCCGCTGTATTCATAATCAATTAACCATAATTGCTGACCATCGTCAATGTAATTTTCTGCTAATAAATCATTATTGCATGGAACAGTTGCTAAAGGTTTAACATTCATCGCCTGTTCAATGCGTTTGACTGTTTCCATGCGTTCTGTGTATCCATCAGGGATTTTGATAGCACGGTCACTGCACAGGCTAAGATAATATTCCGTGAGCCGAAACATGTTGAAGTCAAGTAAGAAGCGCGGACCTTGATTCAATTTCTTAATCGCGTGCGCCATGCGCGTTGGCATTCCTTTTTCGTTCAACGATTCTTTCGACATCGTTTTGCCGTTGATAAATTCAATCACCATCACATTGTATTCAGGCAAGTGATACAAAACTTGTGGAGCAACACCTGCTTGACTAGCGGCTTTGGTATTGTGATACTCATTGTTACGGTCAATGGCAAGTAAATCAGTGCTTGCGCCTGGCACGCGCACAAAATATGGCTTGCCATCTACTTCAATTTTGTAGTTGGTGTTGGTAAGCCCGCCCGAAAGCGGATGAATGGAAATATTTTTGCCACGCCAATCGTCAATTTTTTTTACGGCTTCATCAATGATTGCCATTGTTGCTCCTGAGTTGAAAGCAGATGTAGGTCACGTTTGAAACGCGACCTACATAATTCTTATTTACAAATAAATGCTAATTCGCCCTCACCCCTGCCCCTCTCCCAATGGGAGAGGGGTTGGGGGTGAGGGAAAGAAAGAAATTTTATTCTGGCGGAATTTCCTTGAAAGCGTAATCTACGTTGATGCCTTTGGATTTTTGTGCATTCTTGGCAATGAAATACCAAATGGCTGAAACAAGTAATATGCCAAATACAACTTGATAGGCTAACGCACTTGTTAAGCCAAGCCGAGCATCAAACATGAACAGGAAGAGCATTCCGCTACCGAGGAGGAAGCCTAAGCCACCAAGAATAGTGACAAGTGGAATGCCACCGACTTTATACGCCGCGCCCGGTGATGATTCGTATACATCTTTGGCGCGATATGGAAGCAATGCACCAGCAAGACATGTGATAACGAAGACATAACCACAAGCAAAGGTCACACCAAGTGTGAGACCTACCCAGCCGGGATGCATGTTGTAAAGCAAAATGACTGGGATGCTAGCAATGAAGTACGCCCAATGCGCATTAGCAGGTGTGTGTCGTTTTTCATCTACTTGACTAATCCATTCGGGGAGCAAGCGGTCAAGTGACATAGCAACCATCACACGAGTCATGCCGATGTAGCAGTTATGCACGATTTGATGTGAGTTCAAAATGTAACCGAGACCAATAATGAACACAATTAATGGATTGGCGGCTAATGCTACGGCAATCATATTGGGCCATAAATAGAAGCCTGAGATTAATGCTTCGCCAAGCCCAAGCCAGTAACCTGCACCAGCAATATACAAAAATTCTGTGCCGACTGCTTTTTCTAAGGCAAAGGCAAGCACAGCAAGTAATACGCCAGCAAAGATTAATGAGCCAACAATGATAAACATTTGGTCTTTGAAGGAACGCGCATTTTTGATTTCACCATTTTGTTGAGCAGAATAAGTTGCCCATTGTAGTGAAGTCCATGCAATGGGTGCAACTAAAATTGTTGCAATCAGACTAAATGGCGGATTCAAATCTACACCTGCGGCGGTAGTTGCATCGCGTGCGGTTTGCACAAAGTTTTCTACGCCGCTGATTGCCAATGCGAACGCATCAAGCCGTGCGGCAGAAGCAGTAGGGTTGCCCATAAATAACACAATTAACATTGTGAAAAAGGCAAGCAATGTACCGACAATCATCACATTTTGAAAGCGGACGTAATTTTTGAAACCGCTGATGAGAATCATCATAGCAACAAAGGCATTCAAAATGCTGGTGATAATGATTCCGTTTGAGGTGGTGAACCAAATTCCCAGTCCAGTGAGAGCCGCGTTACTCATCGTTGCTCCAAGCCCGAGGAAGAGCGGAGCGAATCCAAGATACGAAAGTAGCCAGCCTGAAAGGGCAACCCATTGCAAAATCCAAATCACATAACCGGACATGACAACGGTAAACGCCACACCGCCACCAAACACACGGCTTTGGAAAACATAGTCACCACCGGAACGTGGAAGTGCGGTGGATAACCAAACATAAACAAGCGCAATCGGAATTTCGATTGCCATTGCTAACAAAATACCCCAAACGAGTTTGCCGCCAGGCAATGCGCCTGGTGCCCACAAATACGTCCAGGGGAAAATCAGACCCATCGTCAAAATGTTATAGACGAAGGCTGAAAATGGAGACATCACACGTACAAGCCCGGAGGCTTTTCGAGTAAAGACTTCTGGTTTTGCAGTTGCAGTAGCCATACATTCTCCTTTATTTGAAAATCAAATTTTATATTTCAAAATGAGCAAAAGCTCATCCCCATTTGTGAAAACTTTATCTTACGAATCAGCCACCTCCTTACCAAGTAACAAGTTACTTGACTCCAAAATTGTTATCCACTCGTCATCTGATAGCCTAACACTTCACCATCAACAAACGTCACCAAACAACCGCGCAATATACCTTCAGCATATTCACTGCCGGGGTTGATACAAGTGGTTCTACCAAGTTTCGCAACCGATTGAGATTCATGAATATGACCATGAAGCCCAAGCATGGGTTTATATTTTTCAATCGCCTCGCGGACTGCTACGCTTCCTGCGCCGTGGAGAACTGGTTGCCCACCTTGAACAATTTGCTCAGGGGGATCTTTATCCCAATCCAACATCGGACATGTATCTAATGTCGAATCTTTTGGCGGGTCATGGAAGTTAAAAATCGCCTTGTTCATATTAGGCACTTTTAATGCCATCTCTTCAATTAATTTTCCTAATTCTTCTTCCGAAACTTCACGCGGAGTTTTCCATGGAGTCGGTGTGCTAATGCCAACCGAAATCATCGAGTGAGCATCATCTATGAACACCATTTCATTTTCACAAGCGAAGAAAGATTCTGTCGGTTCTTTCTTCATCACATTCAATACTTCCCATTCATCATCATTCCCACCAGTGACAAAGCACTTAATGCCTGTGCCTTTCAAACGTTCTTCTGCTAAATTAACCCAATTGATTAATTTTTGTTTGGCTAATTCATTGAATAATGCTTCCACGGCTTTCGGGTCGGCTTGTAAACTTTTGAATTCATCTTCTTCCATCACTTTGTGATAAAAGCCGAGAATATCCAATTTAGAAGTTAATGCTTTCAATTCTTCTTCGGTTGTCAAATGTTCTACACGACCTTGCACAGTGGCGCGATGATGCCCGTTTGATTCTTTAATAATCGGAATCATCAACTTGCCTTGAATATCGCCACCCATGACGATAACATTGACTTCGTAAAATTTTCCAGCGTTAATAAACTTACGAAACGTGCGTTCAGAGCCATGAATATCCGTTGCGAAGAATAAACGGGTTGGATTTTTTTGGGGTTTCTTTGAAAAGAAAGACATGTTTCTCCAAGTCTCTATGCCATCACTGGTGTGGATGAAGCAATTAAAGTTTCGATATTATGTTCTTCTAATGCCTCTAAAGCAGATGAATCTAGTTTATCGTCTGAAATAAGTTTGTCAACTTCATCTATATTTGCAATTTGAAAATTGGAAACCACGCCCCATTTACTATAGTCTGCGGCGATGATGATAGAACCTTTTGTACGTTCAATCATTTTACGCACCACTTCTGCCTCAGCATTGGTGGGGACTGTACAACCATGTTTGAGAGAGATACCGTCTACGCCAAGAATCGTTTTGTTAGCATAGACCAAGCCTAAATTGTCGAGAGCGAAGCGCCCAGCAATAGAGTTTGAACGAGGTTGAAATTCTCCTCCAATCAAAAAATAATGAAAGCCCGGATTTCCCAATTCCATCACAGCACTGACGTTATTCGTAAAAACTGTGATGTTTGAATCTCTGCGGATGTGTTGTAAAACTTGTGTGGCGGTCGTGCCACTGTT
>JAEURH010000369.1 GCA_016789365.1 Anaerolineales bacterium | reverse complement strand
GCCGGAGTTGCTAGGTCAATGGGCGAATAATGCCAAGAGGAAACAACAAGCCACCACATGAATTCTGAAGAGGCCTACAAAACTTTCACAAACTTAATTACTGCCAAAGAATCGCTCGAAATCAAAACTGGCAAAGGTGGATTAAGTTATTACAAAAATGGAGTATTTGTTTGTCATTTCAATGCTCAACCACAAAAGAAACGGGATGACCTCGGTTTTGCGGATTTTCGCTATGATGCACTTCGTCCATATCTTGATATTGAAAAGACACTTTATGAAATAGAAAAAGAAGCCATGCCTGAAGTACAAATTAAGAATCACAAACTTTGGTCAACTTTGCACTTTCCATTAACTTTGATGGAACATGTAGCGGAATTATTTTCAAAACATATTATTTCAAAAGTAAATCTAAGGTTAAAGGTGAGGAAATAGGAGAAATTAACCATGAAATTGTTCTTTTAGGTTATTGAACATTTGTTAAAGAAAAGATATACTAGGGATGGCGTATAGTCATATGGAACTTTTAAGGACTTT
>JAEURH010000368.1 GCA_016789365.1 Anaerolineales bacterium | reverse complement strand
TTGAGGGTGATGGTTTTACCTACAAATCCTACAGTAAGGTCATAGCCATAACCTTCATTGTTATACATGGAGCCACAGGTTAATAAGATATTCCCGAAAGAGGAATAGACATATACGCCATGGCTTACATCAAGACCAGGGTCGTTATTGTAATTGGCAGTGATGCGTGTGAGGGTAACGTTACCACTGGCTTCAATATACAAACCATCGTCCTTATTGCTATTAAACATATTCGTTCCGCTGAGGGTAATGGCTTTGATACCATTGGCGTTCCCTAGATTATCTAAGTATGCGCCATAATATTCATTTGCATTGGCGGTAATGTTACTAATCGTAATGGCACCATCGGTATTTACATTTAAACCATCTCCACTCGTATTGTTGTTAAAAGTGTTCACGCCTGTAAAGGTGACATTAACAAATGTGGCTAGTGTAAGGTTATTTACAGCAAAAATGTATGCACCACCGTTGTTTTCGTTAGCAGTGATGTTGGCAAAAGTAGCATTTCCATTGGTATCAACATACAAACCGTTAA
>JAEURH010000366.1 GCA_016789365.1 Anaerolineales bacterium | reverse complement strand
CGCAATGACGAGAATAATGACGGAAACAAAGAGAAGTTATGAAAAGAGAACTTCGTCCTTGTATTTACATTATGACCAACAAATACAACAAAGTTCTTTACACAGGCGTGACCAGTAATCTATTAAGAAGAGTAACTGAACATAAAGAAAAAACAGTTGAAGGTTTTACAAGCAATTACAATATTACAAAGTTGGTTTATTATGAAGAATATGCCACAATGGAAGAAGCCATCGCCCGCGAGAAGCAAATCAAAGGTGGTTCGAGGCAAAAGAAAATTGATTTGATTAAGAGTAAAAATCCAGAATGGAAAGATTTGTATGATGAATTTTTTGTTTAACACCCCTCCCCCGTCATTGCGAGCCACGCACTTGTTCTTTGTGGCGAAGCAATCTCAGGAGACAATCATAAGATTGCTTCGTCGGGAAGAACACCCTCCTCGCAATGACGGAATTCGTAAATCAAAAATCATAAATTCAAACTAGGAGAACAAACTTTGAAAATCATTGCATGTATCAAACAAGTCCCAGACTCGGAGGCG
>JAEURH010000365.1:250-539 GCA_016789365.1 Anaerolineales bacterium | reverse complement strand
CCCAAATGATAAAATTTAGAAAATGATTAATAGCATCACCTTCGCCCAAGCCTACTCCCCCTATGGGACAAACCTCTCCAGTGCAGGTGACTCTGAAACGCCGTATGGCTTCACAGGTGAATATACAGACGTAACAGGCAATATTTACCTACGTGCTAGATATTACAATCCCAATGATGGGAGATTCTTGTCACGCGATACTTGGGCGGGAGATGTCAATACTCCGCTTTCGTTGAATAGGTGGAATTATACAAATTCTAATCCTATCAATTATGTTGATCCAACTGGA
>JAEURH010000365.1:0-240 GCA_016789365.1 Anaerolineales bacterium | reverse complement strand
TTCGTTGTTGTGGATGGCCCAGCCCTTGAATCTTTGTGCCTTGCTCTAATTGTCACTGGAGCAATTGTAGTAGCGCAACAAAATCCAGATGTAATGCAAGAAGTAATTGAAGAATGTACAGTTACATGGGAAATATTGCTTAACAATGTAGCACCAAATCCAAATACAAACCAAGAACCAACACCAAAGCCTATTGAGTCAGTACAACCACCTCCGCCACGTATTCCAGTTGGAACGCCT
>JAEURH010000364.1 GCA_016789365.1 Anaerolineales bacterium | reverse complement strand
CTATGATGTGGGAAATGGTTCTGTTTGTCATGTGGTTTGGATGAGGGCTTGGGGGAAAATATTACTGATTGTAAATAAAAATTCTATAATTATTTATTATCTAACAAATGAGATTTATCTGGATAATATCTTGAAGTGAACTCTTTTTGAAACTTTGAAAATTCTTTTCCTTGTCCTATTAAGTTATGTAATAGTTCCCATGCTGTAGAGTTTGTGAAATCTTTTTTTAAGGCTTGGTCAATTAATAAACCTGCTTTTGTCTTATCGCCATGCTTTAAAGCCTCTCCTACCTTACTTATTAATTCATTATCTTTTGTAAAACTTTTCGAGAGATTTGTAACTTTAATCGAAGTGAAAATTTTTATTTGCTCAAAAAATGAAATTAAATTCTCAAAAGAAGAATTTAATTGGTTTGAATTAACCGTTCTTGCTGGAGTAATTGAGAAATTTATTATGTTATCACCTTTGTCTTGAATATTTACCAATATACTTCTGTTCGATTTGCTAATTTTTATATTAGTTATTGTATTGTAGAAGCA
>JAEURH010000363.1 GCA_016789365.1 Anaerolineales bacterium | reverse complement strand
GAGTAGGTCACGTTTGTAACGTGACATATTGTAAGAGAATCGGGCAGTACCCGTTACAGTACACCCAAGTTTGTTTTCTTAATTGAAAACAATAAAAGCAGGTGGCACCACGAAACGCCCCTTCGTCCTGCAAACGGATGAGGGGCGTATTTTGTTAAGTTTTTATGGAACACGCCAGCAAGCTGGCTGATTCCAAAAGGAGATATTATGTTAGACATCAACTTAATTCGTGAAACACCTGAAATCGTCCGCAAGGCATTACGTGACCGCCAAATGGATGCATCACCGATTGATTCTATTTTGCAACTAGATGAACAACGTCGCAATTTGCTTGGCGAAGTGGAAAAGCTCAAAGCCGAGCGCAATGCTGTCTCCAAAGAAATTAGTCAAATGAAAGATGCGACCGCCAAACAATCAAAGATTGAAGCGATGCGTGCAGTTGGAGATAAAATCGCCGAATTAGATAAACGCGTCACAGAAGTTGAATCTGACTTGCACGCCATCACATCTGCGCTTCCAAATATCCCTGATGAACGCAC
>JAEURH010000362.1 GCA_016789365.1 Anaerolineales bacterium | reverse complement strand
TATTGATGGTTGGTATGTTCCCGGAGTTCGCATGATTGAAAAAACAATCGAGTTTGCAAATAAAAATAGTCTCAACTTAATTAAAAACGAAGAACTTACATCATATCTACGTTTACGAAATTTGCCTGATGCAATTGCAAGTACATTATTATTTCTTGGAAATCATTTACCAATCAAACATGCGATTCTTCCATCAATGTTGGGGAGCATGGCATTGCAACAATGTTTATTTATGAAAATTATTGAATATCGTTTTTTTGTTTTTGAAAAGCTCGGTGGTTGAGTAGCCACGAGTGATAACGAGTGGCGTATCGAAACCACCGGTAAATGAAAACTTTTTATTAAAGAGTTGGTTTCGATACGGCGGACAAACACCGCCTACTCAACCAACGGCATATTCTCAATGAAAACCATCACCCTCTTAACCAACGGCACACGCGGAGATGTACTTCCATACATCGCACTTGGCGAAGGCTTGCAAGATGCAGGTTATAAGGTGAACATCGCCGCGCCGATTGGGTTTGCAAATTTAATTCAGCA
>JAEURH010000361.1 GCA_016789365.1 Anaerolineales bacterium | reverse complement strand
AGGTTTCAATTGATTCTGCAAACGAAATAGTGGAACCGCTGTAAAGTCCGTTCATTTCAACACCTACACGTTCTGCAATATGACTGAGTGGCAGGTATGAAAATAACACAGACCTGTTGGGTAACTGCAGATCTTTTATAGCAACTGTTAATACTGCATCGAAATTCCCTGCTGTATGAACTACACCTTTTGGTTTACCTGTTGTGCCCGATGTATAAATGATAGTCATGATTTCGTCGGCAGTCCAGTTGTGTACTTCTGTTGCTGCTGTTGATTGCTGAACAAGTTCATTCCAGCTATTTTTTTCTTTGCGTTCGTAGTCATCAAATCCGATACGGATAAGGTTAGAAGGAATGCCATTTTCCTGCGATGCAAAATCATCCAGTTTGCCAATAAAAATTGCTTTGGCATCACTGTGTTCAAGAATTGGCTGTATAGATGCTGCTGTTAATGTTGGATAGATGGGAATGGAAACACAACCTGCCATCATAATAGCAATGTCAGCCATCATCCAATGTGCACAGTTTTTTGAGAGGATAGC
>JAEURH010000360.1 GCA_016789365.1 Anaerolineales bacterium | reverse complement strand
CAGTCGCAATTGTTGCCGCAACTAAGTAAGGAGAAATATCTTCAAGAGGAACATAGGTGCGACGCCCAGCCGTAGGGTCAAGGATTTCATACAGTGGTTGACCGTTTCTATCTAAGATGCGAGTTGTTTCAAATTGGGAGGCACGGTCTCGCAAGTCACCGACTGGTGGAAGCGTGCTGGCGATAGTGGCGTATTGATAAACAAAGAAAGACGCGATACATAAGCCAATCAAAACAAATGCAAATGCAGAAATGATTGCAACTCGCATCAGACAACCTTTGTTGCCGCGCAGTGCAGAGGATAACGATGCAAACAACGATTGCATCCGATTTCCAAAAGATGGTTGAGAGGAAGGTGGATAAGAAGTGTATCGAGCAGGTTGTGGTTGCTGAGGTCGTTGATGTTCAGGCGCACGATAGACAGGGCGTTGATAGGATGGTTGTTGATTGGCTTGGTTTTGATTTGTTCCAGCGCGATACGCGGCAGGTGTGACGCGTGTGCCGTCCATATCTACTTCTTCCACACGTTTGGGAAGTGGCAT
>JAEURH010000035.1 GCA_016789365.1 Anaerolineales bacterium | reverse complement strand
TCACCACACCAAATAACAAAACCTGACAGGTCTTAAAGACCTGTCAGGTTTCTAAAAATAAAGAGGTTACTTTGAACATCGAAAAACAATATCAAGAAGAAGACCACTCCACAAAACTAATTGTGGAAGTAAATCCAGAACAAATGGTGGATTATAAAAAGAAAGCCGCTACCAGAATTTCTTCGCAGACAAAAATTCCCGGCTTTCGCCCCGGCAAAGCCCCGTATGATGTCGTGCTTCGTACCTATGGTGAAGCCGCCATCACCGAAACCGCTGTGGATATTTTCATTGACAAAGAATATTCCAACATCTTAAAAGAAGCAGATGTAAACCCCGGTGGCTCTGGAACATTGGAAAAGATTGAAAGCATGGACCCGCCGAAATTTATTTTCCGCGTCCCACTTGCCCCAACAGTTGACTTGGGCGACTATCGTTCACTTCGCCTCGACTATAACTGGCAAAAGCCAGAGCAAAAAGATGTTGATACCGCGTTAGAAGATTTACGTCAAATGTATGCTAGCACTGAAAATGTGGAACGTGAAATTCAAAATGGCGATTATGTTTTATTGGATGTGAAATCTGAAACCGAAGAATTAAACCGCACAGGCTTTGCGACATTTGTGCGTGAAGAAGGCAGACCCACCGAATGGCCCTATGAAGGATTCTCAAAGAATTTAATCGGCTTGAAGGCTGGTGAAAGCAAAACCATCAAACACAAATTCCCAAAAGATTGGGAAATTGAAGAATTACAAGATAAAGATGTCGAAATGGAAGCCACTATCAAAACCGTGCGTGGCGTGATATTGCCAGATGTAGATGATGAATTGGCTAAGAAAACAGGTGCTGGCGAAACTGTGGCTGATTTAATGGAAGCCATAAAAAAGGATGTAGAAAATCGTTCACAAGCAGAATATGATGATAAATATTTTGTGGATTTGATTGAGAAAATTAAAGAAGGCGCAACCATTAAATATAACGAACACACGTTGGAACACGAAGGCGAACATGTATTATCTGATTTAGCAAATCGCCTTTCACAACAAGGCATGGATTTAGAAACTTATTTCAAAGTCCGCAACACCACGCGCGAAGAATTTATCAAAACCGAAGTTGAACCTGTTGCCAAAAAACGTTTGGAGCGCGGTTTGATTTTGGATGAAATTGTCAAAGTAGAAAAAATTGAATTAGATAACGATATGTTGCAAGCGGAATATATCAACGCAATAAATAGTTTGGCAATGCAAGGCGTAGATTTGAACAAAGGTGGCAAGAAACGTCAGAATGAACTTTCGCAAGCCATTGCTATGGATGCGGCTAGCCGCGTGATGACTCGTAAAGCGTTGGATATGTTGAAAGATATTGCCACTGGAAATTACAAGTCTATTGAAGAGCGTGAAGCAGAAAAGAAAGCGAAAGAGGAAAGCGCGAAGGTTGAAGAGAGTGAGAAAGTTGAAGAAGAGAAGCCGTCAGAGTAATAAGATGATGAGATGAAAGTAACAAGTTACAAGTCAAGCAAGAAGCGGAAGCCGGGGTGCGTCGCGCTTGGAAGATAGAAAAAGTCTAATCCATGTGGCGCGACGCACTTTCACAACATCTACTAATCTCTAACGAAAATCCAATATTGTTCATTTATCATTCTCGAAATTAAAAGGAGAAACTATGATTCCCGATTTCAAAAGTGTAGTTCCGATGGTTGTTGAAAATACTGGGCGCGGTGAACGTGCTTATGATATTTATTCGTTGTTGTTACGCAACAATATTATTTTTCTTGGCACACCAATTGACGACCAAGTTGCAAATGTGATTGTGGCTCAGTTGTTGTTTTTGAATCACGAAGACCCTGAAAAAGAAATTCGTATGTATATCAATTCCCCCGGTGGTGTGATTTATGCTGGGCTTGCGATTTATGACACGATGCAAATTATCTCGAACCCGATTAGCACGGTGGCTGTTGGTGTCACCGCTTCTTTCGGGACCGTGTTGTTGACTGCTGGAACGAAAGGCAGACGCTACGCCCTACCTCATGCGACTGTTCACATGCACCAACCGCTTGGTGGTGCACAAGGTCAAGCCACTGACATCGAAATTCAAGCCAAACAAATTTTACGCTTGAAGAGTTTGTTGAACGGTGTGTTAGCAAAGCATACGGGTCAACCACTTGAAGTGTTAGAACGCGATGCTGACCGCGACTTTTATTTAGATGCTCAACAAGCAGTAGATTATGGTATTGTTGACCAAGTGATTGAAAGCCCTGAGAAGATTGCGAAGTAAGTTACTAGTAATCAGTCTTCAGTAATCAGTTATCAGTAAGACCTTGAGGAGAAATCTTTGAGGTCTTTTTAATGCGTGATGCGTAATTCGTAAAACGTAAATAGAATAATCAAATATCTGAAATCGAAAATTGAAAAAATGATTCCTTCAAATATAAAAGCCTTAATATTAGACATGGACGGTGTGATTTGGAAAGCAGATGCGCCGATTGGGGATTTACCTGCCATCTTCAAACGAATCCGTGAGCGTGGATTGAAGTTTGTGTTTGCAACAAATAATGGAACAAAAACTCCTGAAGAATATCAAAAGAAATTAGCCGAACTTGGTGTGGAGATTGAATCTTCACAAGTAGTGACATCTGCTTTGGGGATTGCGTTTATGCTTTCGCAGAAATACCCGCGTGGGACGAAGATTTTTATGATTGGCGAAGAGGGGATTAAGAATGCTTTGAAAGAAAAAGGTTTTGAAATTGTAAGCATCGCTAATGCAGAAGAAGCCGAAGTGGTAGTGATGGGAATTGACAGAGAAATCAATTTTCAAAAAATTGCTGAAGCGACGTTGTTAGTGCGGGCAGGCAGACCTTTTTATACAACCAATACGGATAGAACATTTCCGACGCCGAGAGGAGAAATCCCCGGTTCGGGTGCTTGGGTTTCGGTTATCCAAACTGCAACTGGAATTGAGCCGATTGTGGCTGGTAAACCATTCCCCTATTTAATGGAATTGTCATTAGAAAGACTCGGTACAAAAAAAGAAGAGACATTAGTTGTTGGCGATAGACTTGAAACAGATATTGCGGCAGGGCAGGCTGTGGGATGCCCAGTTGCATTTGTAATGAGTGGTGTATCTAAGATTGAAGAAGCAGAGAAATGGAATCCGAAAATTGATTTGATTGCAGGGGATTTAGCAGAATTGGTTGAAAGTAAATAAGTAAACAGGTAGACAAGTAAACAGGTAAATATAAAACGCTGATTGGCTTTTATAAGCACAATCAGCGTTTTATTTATATTTTTTGTTATATATTTATTTTATGGGGTTGCATTCGGGTCTATAGTTGGTTCAGGAGTAAATGTTGCACTTGGTGCGGGTGCACCGGTTGTAGATGTTGCAGTAGCGGCACCAGTAGTTGCCGTTGGACCTGCCCCACCGACAACAATCTCAACATAAAATGATGTTCCAAATTGCACGCCACTCGCATTAGATAATCTCCAATAGCCAATGGCAGTACCTGCTGTAGTTGGTGCAACCAAACTAACAGAGACATCACCCGATTGACCAGGTTGAACGGCTACTGTTAATGGTGTATTTTTTCCACTCATTTGATTACCTGATAAAAACGTGACGCTGTAAGAAGTTGTCCACGGGCATGTGCCAGTGTTTTGTAACTTCCAAGTTTTTACAAATGTTTGTCCAGCCGTCATCGCGGTTTTATCTGGAATGGTGACATCGGCAACGTAAACTGAATTATCACATCCGACTGCTCCACTTCCGCCACCAGTTGTTCCGCCAGTTGAAGTAGTTGGAGATACAAGCACAGGTAATGTATTCGTGACAAACAAAGTTGGAGTCAATGATGGAGTTGGCGTTTCCAAAGTTGGTGTTACGGTTGGCGAAGCGGCTTGTAACGTCAATTGTTGAGCAGATAAAGTTTCCGCCGCGCTGGTATAAGCGGCATTCACTTGGTCAAGCTCATTATTACCCCTACTAAATGAAACAATTAACAATATGATGCCCGCGAGAACTAACACACCGACACCTCCCCACAAAATAAGCGGATTTGTTTTTGGTTTTGGTCTTAACATGGTTCTCCTTCTTCGATGAAAATGTTTCAAAGAGGATATTTGAAAAAAATTAACCAAAACTTAGTATTAACCTACGATAACCCTACTTTTTATGAACGATGAATGAGAAAGTTTTGGTCTTGTTTCGTATTAATGCTGATTTAGTATTAATACTGACAAATTCACAATCAAATGCTATAATCCCGCTCGCAAAGGATACCCAGCGAATGACGGACAGCAACCTGTAACTAAATGTATTTAGGGCACTAACCTGCTGATTCTATTTAATCTCAGCCGAGGCTTGCCCTCGGTTTTCGTTTTAATATTACAGGAACTTCATTATGCTTAGTATTCACAACCTATCAAAAAATTTCGGTATCCAACCCGTTTTACAAAATATCAATTTCAACATCAGCGCGGGCGAACGCATTGGTTTAATCGGCGCGAATGGTTCGGGCAAAACTACGCTCATGCGCATTCTTGCAAACCTTGAAAAACCAGATTCAGGAAACGTGGCTTTAACACGTTCCAATTTAAGAATTGGATATCTCGCCCAGGGTATGGAATTTGATTCCGAGCAAACGCTTCAATCCACGCTTGGAATTGATTCTGAATCTCAAACCGACCCTGCACTGGAACTTGAGTCACTGGCTATGCAACTCGCTTCATATCCAGATGATGTGATGCTTCAGCAAAAATATGATTCAGTGTTGAATAAAATTTCAGGAAACAGCAACCAGCCGTCAGCAATGCTTGAAGCGTTGGGTTTATCTCATTTATCTCCAGCGACTCCAATCGCCCACTTAAGCGGCGGACAAAAAACTCGTCTCATGCTTGCAAAAGTTTTATTGGAAGAACCCAATCTACTTTTATTAGACGAGCCAACCAATCATCTTGACATCGAAATGTTGGAGTGGCTTGAAAATTGGTTAAACAGTTTTGATGGCGCGGTATTAATCGTTTCACATGACCGCGTGTTTTTGGATAATACTGTCAATATGATTCTAGAATTAGATTCAACGAGTCGTTCTATCAAAACATATCATGGCAATTACAGTGATTATCTTGAACAAAAACAAAATGAATTAGATAAACAACTCTCCGAATACAAAGACCAACAAACTGAAATCCGCCGCATGAAAGACGACATCAACCGCACCAAGCAACAAGCCCTACATGTGGAAATGACCACGACACCACGTCAACCAGGTGTAAGGAGAATTGCAAAAAAAGTTGCTGTCAAAGCTAAGGCTCGAGAAAAGAAATTAAATCGGTATATTGAGTCTGATGAACGTGTGGAAAGACCAAATCAAGGTTGGAAACTCAAACTTGACTTGGGAAAACCAGACCACCAGTCGAAAGATGCGTTGGTGACTGATTCGCTCTCAATTGGCTACACGATAGAAAATCCCTTGCTTGAAAATATCACTTTGTTCATTCGTGCAGGTCAACGCATTGTGTTGACGGGTCCAAATGGTGCAGGCAAAACATCATTCATCAAAACAATTACAGGGAAAATTCCCCCACTAAGTGGAACATTCCGTTTAGGGGGTGCAACCAAATTAGGTTATATGGCACAAGAACAAGAATTATTGAATCCAAATTTGAATGCGGTTCAAACCATTCAAAATATTTCAACGATGAATGAAACCGATACAAGAAATTTCTTGCATTACTTTTTGTTCAAAGGTGACCATGCTTTACGTCCATCGGGCGAATTGTCTTTTGGTGAACGGGCGCGTTTGCAACTTGCTATCTTAATTGCACAGGGTTGCACATTTTTAGTTTTGGATGAGCCGATTAACCATTTAGATATTCCCTCGCGTGAACGATTTGAAGAAGCACTTGAAAATTTTCAAGGGACGATTCTTGCTGTTGTCCATGACCGTAGTTTTATCGAGCGTTTTGCAAGTGATGTTTGGTTTGCAAAAGACAGCAAGATTACAAAATGACTTATTACCCTGAACGAAGTGAAGTGTCACGCCACTTCATGGCGGGATTCTTCGCTACGCTCAGAATGACATAAATAACGAGGAAAAGATGATTACATATAGAAATTATGAAGATAAAGATTGGAAAGCCATTTGTCAAATCCATGACCGTGCGCGACCCGATGAATTAATCGGCTCTTGTGACCCGCGCGGATTTATTCCGATTGAAGAAGATAAAGAAGTAGAGGATTTGAAGCGCAGTAAAAAATTCGTTGCCGTTGAAAATGAAAAAGTCCTCGGCTTTGTTGGCGTGGACGAAGATTATCTTGCTTGGCTTTACGTTGACCCAGATTCTTATGGCAAAGGAATTGGCCGTAAACTACTGAAAATTGGAATTAAAGAAATTGATGAAGGCGCATGGACGATTGTTTTAGATGGAAACAAAAAAGCAATTGCACTTTATGAAAGCGAAGGCTTTGAAGAAGAAAGCAGATTTGATGGAAATAATAATGGCTATCCGTGTAGGTGTATTAAGATGAAGAAAGTGAAGCGAGAGAGTTTATAATTAAATTACTCGTCATTGCGAGCCATGTTCTTGTTCTTTATGGCGAAGCAATCTCTACATAATTACGAGATTGCTTCGTCGCTTCGCTCCTCGCAATGACATAAGGAGCATAAATGAAATTTGAAACACTGGCAATTCATGCAGGTCAAGAACCAGACCCAAATAACGGCGCGGTGATGACGCCCGTTTATTTCACATCCACTTACATGCAAGATGGAATTGGCAAGCCACGTCAGGGATATGAATATTCGCGCACATTGAATCCAACACGCAAGGCTTTGCAAGATTGTCTTGCTGAACTTGAAAGTGGAAGTTGGGGTCTCGCGTTTGCTTCAGGCATGGCGGCAACTGATACTGTTTTGCGAATGTTAAAAAGTGGAGACCATGTCGTTGCAGGCAATGATGTCTATGGTGGTACATTTCGTCTCTTTGACAAAATACTGCGTCACTTCGGTCTTGACTTTACATTTGCTGACACAACCGACCCAGAAAACTTAGCCGAGGCATTGACCCCATCCACAAAAATTGTGTGGTTAGAGACTCCTACAAATCCGTTATTAGCAGTGACTGATATTCGTGCTGTTGCTGAAATGATAAAGAATCATCCAAGCAAACCATTGCTTGTTGTGGATAATACATTTGCGACTCCATACCTTCAACGTCCATTGGAATTAGGTGCAGATTTAGTTGTACATTCCATGACAAAATATCTCGGTGGACATTCTGATGTAGTTGGTGGCGCGATTATTGGGAAAGACAAGGAATTAGGTCAACAACTTGCTTATTTACAAAATGCTATAGGTGGCATTCAAGGTCCCATGGATTCGTTTTTAGTTCTACGAGGAATTAAAACGTTACCAATTCGCATGGATAGACATTTTGAGAACGCGACAAAGATTATTCAATTTCTTGAAAAGCAAAAGAATATCAAGCAATTGATTTATCCATTCCATGAAAGTCATCCGCAGGTGCATATTGCAAAAGCACAAATGAAAAACGGCGGAGGCATGATTTCATTTGTGATGAAAGATGGAAAAGATGCGGCAATCAAAGTTGCTGAATCTACAAAGATATTTACATTGGCAGAATCATTAGGTGGAGTTGAATCTTTAATCGAAGTCCCCGCCGCGATGACGCATTTATCAACGCAAGGTTCTACACTGGAAATAGATGCTGGATTAGTGCGCTTATCTGTCGGAATTGAGAATGTGGATGATTTGATTGCGGATTTAGAACAGGCGTTGAAATAATTCTGTAGTGGCGCGGTCATCGCGCCCTATTGGGCGAGGAAACCTCGCCCCTACAACAAAATTATTTCGCTTTTATCGTCACGAGCGTCACATCATCATCTTGCTTTGCGCCGTTTTGATAACCTTGTAACGTCTCTAACAATTTATCACTGACTTGTTGAGCATTAAGTTTGGTTAACTCACTTAACAAGTTTTTGATTCTATCTAAACCAAATGCTTCACCTTCTGGGCTTCTGCAATCGGTCATGCCATCGGTGTATAAAATTAAAGCATCGCCAGAGGCAAGCGTAATTTCTTTTTCATCCACAGTGATTGGGTCCCATAAACCAATTGCCATGCCAGCAGAATGGGGCAAGCGTTCTACACTGCCGTCGGGGTGAAGAATCAGTGGAGGTTCATGACCAGCCCGCGCGTAAGAAAAGAGGCGGGTTTTTAAATCTAAAATTCCATAAAGAACAGTTACAAATTGAGTTGACTTTTGCAATCTTGTAATATGACTATTCACCAATTGCATCACTTCTGTTGCAGTGATGGCAATATCCGCTTCAGCCATAATGAGTGCATGAGCGCGCGCCATAAACAAAGCAGATGGCACACCTTTATCTGCTACATCACCGATTAAGACTCCGATGCGGTTATCTTTCAATTCAAAGACATCGTAAAAATCGCCTCCGACCTGACGGGCAGGCAGGATTCTGGCTCCGAAAGTAAATTCTTCGGTTTCGGGCAAAACATCCGGCAGGATGCTGAGTTGAATATCTGCGGCAACTTGCAGTTCACGTTCGAGGCGTTCTTTTTCGATAAGTTGGGCTTGTGCTTCTTTTAATTCATCATACGCTTTTTGAAGCGCGTGATTTTTTGCAACCAAATCATTAAACGCCGACTCGTTTGATGTATCGAGTCGTTCGCTCATAATTTCAACCATTGAGTATGCAATTTGCGGATAGCGTTGAAGGGTTTCACTAAATTTGTCACGCGTCATCACACGCACGGTGCTATCTTCTTTCATGCGTGCGCTGGCAGTACGCATTCCTTCTGGCATGATTAAACTCATTTCACCTACGCACTCGCCAGGGCTACAAGTGCGTAACAGCATTTCATCTGACGTGTTTGGTGCTAGCACAATTTCAAGTTTGCCTTCCATGAGGATAAACAAACTATCACCGCGCTCGCCTTCACGGAAAATAAAACTACCTGCTTTATGATTTTCAATTGGCAATTCATTTATCAATTGAAATAAATCTAATTTTGGTAAATGTCGGAAGAGCGGAATTTTTAGAAAAAGAGTTTCATCCATGTTATTCACCCCGCAAATCCATTACTTCTTTGCCTGCTAATTTATCTTGAATACGTTGTGTGACTAAATCTAAATGGCTGGGCATGTTGGCGTAATCTAAATTGTTGGTTTGAATGGTTAACACAGGACACAAATCAAATGGACCGAGCCATTCTTCGTAAAATGAATCAAGCAAGGTTAAATATTCAGGTGTGATACCAGTTTCCATGTTACGAGCGCGGCGGCGGATGCGTTCCATCAAAACATTGACGGGTGCTTTGAGATAAATCAATAAATCAGGTCTTGGCAAGCCATCTACCACCAAGTCAAACAATTTTCGGTATGCTAAATAATCACGTTCGTTCAAATTTCCTAAATGATGTAAGGCGCGTGCAAAAATATGAGCGTCTTCATAAATGCTTCTATCAAGAATTGATGAACGAGAATCATGTGCGGCTTCTAAATATTGGTCGGCGCGATGACCTAAAAAGAAAATTTGTAAATGAAACGACCATGCCCGCATGTCACCATAAAAATCAGATAAGTAGGGATTATCAGAAACAGATTCGTATCCAGTCCACCAACCGAGGCGTGAACCGATTCGTTCTGTCAGTGTAGTTTTTCCCACGCCAATATTTCCTGCAACTAACACCAAATGTTTTGCCATAGTTGAAATATTTTATCATGTATAATTAATTCAATTAGGAGATAATCTTTTCAATGAAAATTCGTGACGCATCTGGTTGGACAATTTTTGTATTTGGTGTTTTGGCGTTTGTACTTGGGTTCATTGGTTTGATTCGACCTGAAATTTTATTGTCCATTTTAGGGTTTGAAGTGATAGAACGCGCCTCACGCGCCGCAGGTGATTACACGATTGTATTTATGACTGCTTCTTCAATGGCATCATTCAACATCGGCATTTATTACGTCCTCGCCGCCTTGAACGATGTAAAAATTTTTTATCGCTGGACAGTTCCTTTCCGCACCCTAACTTTCATCGTTTTCACAACAGTAGTAATTTTAGGGATTGCCCCGCAACGATTTTTAGGCGTTGCAGTTTGGGAATTGGTCGGTGCAATTGCTACAGGTATTGCACTGTACTATGAAAATAAATCAGCACCACAAACTGTATCCGTCGCTTCAACCAAAGGAAAGAAAAAGAAAAAAGGAGGCTGACATGAAATCCAAATGGATTGAATACAAAGGCAAAAAGATTTTTTATCAAGATTTTTCTAACAACTTCTTCAACGATAAAGCCGTTATCAGTGAATTGAATGAAGTGCAAGAAGTCATCTTGAGTCAACCAGAAAATTCAGCCTTGGTGTTATCCAATTTCATGAACACGGAAATTACCTCAGCCGTGATGCCGCTTCTCAATGAATCTTCTAAAAAAACAAAATCGCATATTCGCAAAACAGCGGTAGTTGGTGTAAGTGGAATCAAACGCACGCTCGGCGATTTACTTTCCAGAATCACAGGTCAAGCATTGATGTATTTCAACGATGAAAACGAAGCAAAAGATTGGCTTGCTGAAGATTAAAAAAATAAAGAAATGAAAAATAGAATTATCGCAATCGTGATGCTTGTCATTATCGGGGCATTGATATTTTCATGTAGCACAAATCCACCAGAACAAAATGTAGATATTGATTCGATTCGCACGCAAGCAGTTTCTACATTCGCTTCTTCCTTGACCGAAACATTAGTTGCTGTGCCCACACTTTCGTTTACACCCGTTGCTACTTTCACCATCACACCCACACCGCTTACAGAAACCCCATTCCCCACCGCAACAACAAATCCATGTTACAACTTGCTCTACATCCGTGATGTGACCATTCCTGACGGCACACAAATGCGTGCAGGTGAAGTTTTCACCAAAACATGGGAAGTGCAAAACATCGGCGGTTGTGCTTGGCGGGCTGGATTTACATTTCAACACGTTGGCGGAGAATTAATGCGTGGAAATACAGTTACTTTAACCGAAGCCATTCCCACAGGTGCAAAACGCCAAATTTCGGTTGAGCTCGTTGTGCCAAGCGGAATCAATGGGTTGATTCAATCGTCATGGCGTATGGCTGATGAAAATGGCGTTTTCTTTGGCGATACATTAAGCGTAAATATTGTAGTTGGAAGTATTACCACTCCCGCAGTTACAAATACTCCGTAATGCGTAATTCGTAAAAAACGGCTGATGGCTCTTTCCTAACTCAATATCTCTTTTTCCGCCTGTTCAATTTCTTCATAAATCTTTTTGACTTCTGCTTTCGTTTCAGCACTTGCAGTTGGAGTCATAGATATAAACTTAATCATATCTTTTGCTTGGCGTAATAAATCTTTCACATTGGCAACGTAAGACAAATCACTTTTGCCGAGACCTGTTGTAGGCGCAGGGTAATCTCTGGCTTTTTGAATCAGTTTTCGCGCACGGACAAGTCGTTCTGAGGCGGGGATTAATTTTGCCATGTTTCCTCTTTAGTTTGTGTCACCCTGAACGAAGTGAAGGGTCTCTGAGATAATTGTAGAGATTCTTCGCTATAAGAACAAAAACGTGGCTCAGAATGGCAGAATGTGTGTATTTTATCAAATGATAAAATAATTCCATGCCTCTTTCTTCTGTTTATTCAAAGTTGATTAAGATTCCAAAATCCGCCATTGATGAAAATGGACATGTCAACAATGTGATGTATGTGCAGTGGATGCAAGATGTTGCAGTGGAGCATTACGCTTCGATTGGTGGCATTGAAGCACAAGGTAGTGAGTCCACTTGGGTGGTGCGTGAGCATAAAATTGAATATTTTTTGCCCGCGTTTGCGGATGAAGAAATTGAAATTAAAACTTGGGTAGAAAATATTCGGCGTGTGCGTTCGCTAAGAAAATATGAATTTATCAGAAAATCTGATGAGAAAGTTTTAGTTAAAGGTGAAACGGATTGGGTGTTTGTGGATGTAAAAACAGGGATGCCGAAGGCTGTGCCTGAAAAAGTACAAAAGATATTTGAACTAATTCGTGATGCGTAAAACGTAAATTACGAATTACGAATTACGAATTTCGCATACACCTTCACCAACTTCTTCTGCGATTCATGCCATGTAAACTTTGTCAAAGCACGTTCTGAGGCGGAAGTTGCAAGTCTTTGTGATAATTCAAAATCATTTAATAAAACTAAAACTTGACGAGTTAAATCATCAGGGTCATTTGGGGAGAATAATAAGCCATCAATATCCTCACGCACGAGTTCACGCACAATTGGCATGTTGGATGCAAGCAAAGGTCTGCCTGCCGCCATGTATTCTAAAACTTTGATGGGACATGCTCCTTGCGTCACGTTTCTATCATTGAGTCCAAGCGGGGCAACGCAAATATCTGCTTCTGAAATTAATTGCGGAATTTCATGGTGAGGCACGGCGGGTTGAATCAATACATATTCTTCTAAACCCAATTTGCGAATTTGTTTTGCCAACATTTTTCTTTGACGAGAACGTCCACGCCCGACGATTTGTAATTTGACTGGCTGATGTTCAAGAATTTTAGGCAATGCTTTAATCAAAACATCTAAGCCTTGCCAATTGGCTAATGTGCCAATGTAAAGCAAAACAGGGATTCGGTTTTCACGAATCGGCAGAGGTGATGGAGAAAAATCTGAAGGGCTGACTCCGTTGGGGATAACAGTCACCAGTTTTCGGTCAAGACCTAATGAGGCGATGTAGTCGCGAGTCACATGTGAGGGGCAGATTATCGCATCACTTAAATGTAATGTCGCAATTTCTTGCTCTTTGATTTTTGATAACAGTTCAGAATCTAAACCTGGGTAATGATATTTCAACTCAATAGAAGGAAGCCCGTTCACTTCAAACAATGTTTTGTATTTGAATTTATTTTTATTTTGAGTAATTGAAAAGCCATCCCAAATATTTCTGAAATGCACCACGTCGTAATCTTGATGCAAAGCCAAATGAGACATGACCGATTTGCCAAAATGCACAGCCCGCGCCAAAAAATTTTGCGAAAGGTCTTGCGAAATGCGCGTGACTTTTGCGCCCTCAATAGTATCTTCGGTGGGTAGAAGCCCGTCGTTGGGCGTGATAAGATGGACATCAAATTGGCTATTGACCAACCCGCGAAGATTATGCAAAATATGAGTGGACGCGCCCTTTGGGCTTGGTACAATATCGAAAGCAGTGTAAAGAATTTTAGGCATCGCGTTGGATTATAAACGCTCGGAGGAATGAATGTTTGTTTTTTGTGGAATTGCAGTCGTTGTTGTTATTTTGTTTTTTTATTTGTTAAACACGGCTCGCAAAAAAACACCTGCACCAACACGCGCAGGCAAAAAAGATTACACACCAGTTTATATCTCCATTGCCGATAAACCCGATTCGATTATGCGCGGCATGGATGAATTTAAAAGCAAAGTTGAAAAAACAGAAACCGCTGGCGACAAATGGCGTTGGATTCCGATGATTATTTTTTTCGTCGGCGTAGGTTTGGTTTTGATTGATGTTTTACTTTTAGTCTTCGGATATTTTTCACTTGTATTTTCTGGTGGCGCATTTCTTTTGTGGATTGCATCATTCATCATGGCGAGGAGTTTACGAAAAAGTGACTCGCATGATTTTTCTCCGCGTTACAAAGGCTTGAAAGAAATTTTACACACGCTTCGTGATGACCTCAAACCTGATAGCACTTTCCTCGGGCATTTGGATTTAACTGGAGCCATGCTCCCCACCAAAGTTGCGCGCGAAACCAAAGACGCGCAAGATAGAACCACACAACACTTCGCTGACCAATGGCTCTCATTGAAAGCAAAACTTTATGACGGTAATGTTTTAAGAGTAAATGCGATTCAAAAAACAAAAAATAGAAAATCATACTGGAAGCGCAGTCGCATCAGCGGAAAAATGAAATCGAAGCCAGAAAAATTCAAAGGTGCTGAACAAGAATTAAAAGTGCGTATTGTCGTCAACCCACAGGCTTACAAAATCGTTCCAAACCCAACCTTCAGACAAGGTCAAAACATTGGAAAATATACCATCGCGGAGTTAAACACTGAAGGCGGTATGATTAATATAGTCGCCAAATCTCCATTTGAAGAAGTAGAGCAAGACCATATTTTGAATTTTCTAAAGTCGGCATATTCACTTTTACAACGAAAGACGGCGTAAGTCATTCGTCATTGCGAGTTGTCGCTAGTCGAGTGCGCGAAGCGCGTACCGAGACCAAGACGACGAAGCAATCTCAAACTTAATTATAAGATTGCTTCGTCGTGTTGCTTTGCAACACTTCTCGCAATGACATAATTATCACAACGAAAGGTCATATTCATGAATCGAAAAGTTATTCCTTTTATTATCGCATTTGTATTATCTTGTTTAGTGATGGTGGTTTCGGGCGTATTTGCTTTTAGTGGAATCGTCACCGCGCAAAAATTTGGCAGCAATACCGCATGGACTCAACCGTATTCCACCGCCGAAAGTATGAAAGTGATTGATTTAACAGGTGATGGTCAAAACGAATTGTTTATTCAAAACATTAACAACGTCACCGCATTTGATGGCAGTGGAAATATTTTATGGTCGCATAATTACAATCAACTCAAAACCACGCTCGGTGATTTCAATGGTGATGGCATAGAAGATGTGATTGTGTTTTATAGCGGCGGCGTGGATGTGATTATCAACGGGCAAATCCGCACACTTGTTACTGGGCTTCCAATTGGCACGCCTTCTCGCGTGGCATTAATCCGCTTTGCTTCTGGACCGCAAATTATTTTGGGTGATATGTCCAGTGGCTTGCTGGCGATAGATTTGAACGGTCAAATTTTATGGTCAGATGATATTGGTAATCAAGAAATTCGTGGCATGGATGATGCCCGCATTGGCGGTCAGATTCATTTAGCGGTCGCTTCGTATGATGGCGGCGTGTATGTGATTGATAGCAATGGTCAAACCCTTTGGAGCAATGGAAGCAGTCAACTCCGCCGAATGCGTGCATTTGATTTGAACGCCGATGGAAACAGTGAAGTTATCACGGGCAGTGAATATGGTGATTTTTATATTTATTCTGCAAAAGATGGCAGTGTGATTTTTAACAAGTCATTAGGGCAGGCAGTGAGCGAAGTGCGTGAAGTTGAATTAGATGGCGACCCATCCTCGCGTGAAATTGTGGTCGGCGGAAAAGATGGAGGCGTGTGGGCGTTCTCCTACGACGGAACAACTGCACGTCAGATTTGGAGCGGTTCTTTATCCGACAAAGTGACAGAAATTTCAGGCTTAGATATTGATGAAGATGGCAAACAAGAAGCGGTCATCGGCGATGATGCGGGCGTTATCGCCGTGTTCACTGCCGATGGCACGCGCAATAATTTGCCAACCCATTCAACGGGCATCACGCGCGTTGATATTGGCAAACTTGGAAATGAACGTTATGTGGTGGTGGCAGATTACAACGAAGTACAGACTCAAAAAGTGACTTTGAGTGCTATCCCTGGATTTACGTACACGCCTCTCATCGTCGGGATACTTGTTTCTGCTGTGATACTGGTCATTGCGGGGATACTTAGTTCTATCCCGCCGAAACCTGAGATGAAAGTTTCGTTTCAAGATAAAAGCAAAGAAAGTTTGGATGCACAACGCCGTATGTTGAAAGAACACATTGCGGATGTGGAACGATTAAGAAAATCTGGTGAAATGGCTGGTGATGCTTATCTCGCGCGCCTCAAACGCCTGCGCGGAGATTTAGCCGAAAACGAAGCCGCTTTCAAAGCCGCAGGGTATAACATCAAAGCCGAAACCTTCAATTGCCCCAACTGCGGCGGCACACTCGAACTCGGCATGGATAAATGTGAGTATTGTGGTCAGGTGATTCTTGCGTGATGAAGTGAATAGTGAAGCGTAATTCGTAATGCGTAAAAAACTCCCGTCATGTTGGCGGGAGTTTTGTTTTATTGGTCTGCATCCATTGCACAACGGAAACCAAGATTAATAAGAGTATATCGCTGGTCATGCCAAGAACGATTAGTAACACGGACTCCAGTATCACCATCTCTCCATGAGCCTCCACGCATAACGCGATTTTCTAATCCTAATGATGGCAAGGGACCTTGTGGGTCAACTTTTGGTGAACCTACATAATAAATCTCATCATAAAAATCATTTACCCACTCCCAAACATTACCTGCCATATCAACAGCACCATAATAACTCGCTCCTCTAGGATAAGAACCTGCTAATGTTGTATCGCCAATAAAGAAGCTATAATTTAGCAAACTGGTTTTTGGAATCTCATTTCCCCAAGGATATATTCTTTCATCTATACCCCGAGCTGATTTTTCCCATTCTGCCTCTGTTGGCAACCTCCGTCCTGCCCATTGACAATAATCATACGCCATCTGCCAAGTAACCGAAACAACAGGATAGTTTTCAAAGGCAGGGTTATAAAAATAAGTGTCACGAGTTTCCGACCTCAACACGTTGGGAGGACTACAAGGTCCAATAGATACACATTGCTTATACATTTTATTTGTCACTTCGGTTTGGTCAAGCCAATATGCACTTAAATAAACTTGGTGTGCTGGTCGTTCATTTTCTTTACCCTTGTCATTACCCATAATAAATTCCCCGGTGGGTATATAAACCAACACCATACCATCCATCTCTGATACTATAATTGAACCAATACGATATTGTGGTGTAGGGGTTAATGCAATTGTAGGGGTAAATGGAATATCCGTAACAGTTGGGGTGAAAATTTTTGTTGGCTCAAATAGTGTTTCTGTTAATGTAGGTGTTGCAGGCATAGAAGTTGGGCTTAGAGAAATATTGTTTAGAAATCCATTCGAAAATCTAAATAGATAATTGCCTATAAATAAAACCCCTAAAATACCTATCAAAACTACGCCAGCAACAAAAAAAAGGCGAATTCTGGTTTGGAAAAAATGGGAAAAATTATTAAAAAATTCTTTTTGTTTTTGTCTTTTTATATCTCTCTTTAATTTTTTTTCCAATTCACGACGGCGTATTTCTCGTCTAATCTGTTTTGCGTTTTCATTATCAAGTCTTTCTTTCTCCTTCCTTTGTTCATCAGCAAGTCTGCGCGCTTCTTCTTCTCTTTTTTGCTCTTCAATTTGTTTTAATCTAATTTGCTCCGCTTCAAGATGAAGAACCTGGGTATAACGATGTTTCAATGCTTCCAATAATTTATTATCTGAATATTCTTTATTATCACCGTAATAATCTAACCATTGATAATCTCTTAACTTTTTGGGAACATTACATTCATCTAGGCGCACAGGAATTAAGAATATAGATTCATCTAATTTATCTAGTGCCACGCCAAAAGCATACTTGATTTCCCTTTGAACAACCCCTTCTTTATTTATCGACTGATTGGAAAGACATATAATCACTACATCTGCTTCTTCTACAGATTTTTCAATAACTTTCCACCAATCCTGTCCTGGTAAAAGTTTAGTTACATCCAGCCATGGGTCTATCCAATCTTCGGCTTTTAGGCGTTGGTATAACTCTTTTACAGCAGGTTTATCTTGTGAGGCATGGCAAAGAAAAACGCGAAGTTGACGGGGCATTGTATGATATTCCCAAGTTGTGAAATTATAACTGAAATAAAAACTTTAACGCAAAGACACAGTGTCGCAAAGAAAAAATTAAATCTTAGCGTCCTAGCGTCTTTCCGTTAAAAATCAATACAAGTATAACTGAATGCCTAAACAAAAACTCCCGCCAAATACCGACGGGAGTTTCCTATTCTCTATTTTCTGTTCTCTACTCTCTTCTTCTACCCAAACCACTTCTGCAATCGCTCACTCTCAAACTTTTTCTTCTCTTCAAAATATTCAACGGAGGCTTCGGTCAATGTGACAATTGGTTCAGGTTCAGCAAGGAAGTTTCCCTTTATCATCCTTGCTTTTCCTTTGCCTACCTCTAAATAACAACCGCCTTCACCCGTAAATGTTGCTGTTGGTTCCTGACCTGAAAATATAGATGCGATTCTTTCCGCAACTGTTTCACCCATTAACTCTGCAAATAAACCTGCTTTGGGCAAAGGTTTTTTATTTGCTAATGTCACATGAGTCACATCACCAATCGCATACACATTTTCAAATGATGTTTCCATGGTGCGGGAATTAATCTCAACCCAACCCGAAGCACCGACCAAGCCGCTATCACGAACAACTTGAGGCGCGCGATGAGGCGGTACACCGAGTAATAAATCAAATTCAATTTGTTTATCATCAAAAATTACTTTGCCCGCTTCAATGCTAGTCGCTTTGTGATTCGGATAAAACATAATGGCATGGTCTTCCAATGTATATTCAAAGGCATCGCAACTTTCTGCATTCAAAATGGGCAACGATTTTGGTTGTGGACTAAACACAATCACATTGGCTTTCACATTGCGCGTTTTGAATTTTTCTTTAATCAATAGTGCCATCTCGTACGGCGCGGGCGAACATTTATAAGGCGCACCAAAAACGCCAATCACCAATCGCCCACCTTTGAATTCACTCAACGCCTTTTCTGCACGCGGAATATCATCAGGGTCATACACGTTGTAAGCATGTTCTTTGAATCCGCTGATAGCATTTGGATTTAACTCTGCACCCAACGCAACGACCAATGCATCTGCTCTGATTTCTTCGCCATCAACAATTGCAGATTTTTCTGCTGGATTTATCTTCTCAATGATTCCGCGCCTCACATCGACGCCAATCTTGGTCAAGTTATCAATCGGCTTTTGCCCATCCTCAAGCGGACTCTCTCCAATCAATGCCCAACTTTTACGAAACCCAACCATAAAATATGGACGTTTATCAACAAGAATCACTTCAACTTCATCCCTAAGTTTTTCTTTTAATTTGTGTGCAGTTGCAATGCCGCCAAATCCGCCGCCTAAAATTAAGACTCGTTTTTTCATTTGTTTATCACCTTATTTCCATTTATACCCGTTGGTCGAGTAGGGCTGGTGCTGTTCCAGCCTGTATCGAGACCAACAGTTAATGAAAAAAATCTCTATAACAAGAATTTCTTTATAACGTGGTGGTCCCGATACGACCACCGAGTTGATTAATAAATTGGCAAATTCATATCTACTTCTTTCGCCCAAGCATTGATTCCGCCCTTGAGATTCTTCAATTTCTTGAATCCAGCACTCGATAATAATTCAATGGCACGCATGGAACGAGTACCTGCTTTACAAAAAACAACCATATCATCAGCAGTGTTGAGTTCGGTTAATCGCCCAGCCAATTGACCAAGCGGAATATTTATTGCATTTTGAATAGCAGAAATCTCTAACTCGTGAGGTTCACGCACGTCGAGCAGAGTCAACTTGGGGTCAAGAGAGAGGCGAGATTTTAAATCTAAAGAAGAAATATCTAAAGAAGAATTCGTATTTGCATCTTCATGATCATGACTCGGTACACCACAAAATTCTTCGTAATCAATTAATTCTTTGATGTCTGCATTCGGTCCGCACACTCTACAATTTGGATTCTTTTTCAATTTCACAAAATCAAAAGACATATCCAACGCGTTGTATAAAAGAAGTTTTCCAATCAGCGGCTCACCAATACCAAGCAAAACTTTTAATGCTTCGGTGGCTTGTAATGTACCAATGGTGCCGGGCAAAACACCAAGCACACCACCTTCAGCACAAGATGGCACAAGCCCAGGCGGAGGAGGTTCAGGAAAAAGACAACGATAGCAGGGACCTTCTTTTGCATAAAAAACACTGACCTGCCCATCAAATCGAAAGATGGACGCATACACATTTGGCTTGCCAAGAAAAACAGCAACGTCATTGGTTAGATAACGCGTTGGAAAATTATCTGTACCATCTAAGATAATGTCATAATCTTTTGCGATGCGAAGTGCATTTTCAGAAGTATAAGGTTCGTTATAAATATCAATTTGAATATCGGGATTCAAATCTAATAACTTTGCTTTGGCACTTTCTACTTTTAATTTGCCGATGCTTGAAGTACCATGAATCACTTGACGTTGTAAATTGGATGAATCAACAACATCATAATCAACCAATCCGATTCTTCCGATCCCAGCCGCCGCAAGATAAAGGGAAACAGGTGAGCCAAGCCCGCCAGTGCCGATTATCAGGGCAGATGAATTTTTTAATTTACGTTGACCTTCTAATCCCACTTCTGGAATGAGAAGATGACGAGAGTAACGAAGAATTTCTTCGCGAGAGAGTTCTGGGAGCATGTTTTTGTTTGTTTCCTGTTCGATTCATAATTGAAAATGACCGCTGACGGCAGACAGCAGACCGTTTTAAGCCGTTATCGGCGGTCTGTGGTCAGCCGTCGGCTATCCACCTGCGATAGATGGAATCAACATAACTTTATCGTTTTCTTTGATAGGTGTATCCACACCTTGCAAGTCTTTGATATTTGATTCGCCGACAAATAAATTTACAAATGGTCGCAGTGCGCCATCTTCATTGAAGATATGTGGCTTGATGGTTGGATATTGCTTGGTTAAGTCAGTCAATACTTCTGAAACATTGTTTCCAGCCACATTAACTGTGGATTGTCCATTGGTGTAAGCACGTAATGGAGTTGGGATTCGTAATACGGGCATTCAGTTTTCTCCTAAAAGTTTTTATACGCTCGGTGGTTGAGTAGCCGCGCTCTTGTTCTTTGCGGCGTATCGAAACCACCTGTTAATTTAATACTATCTATAACAAAAAATATTTTATTAAGTGGTGGTCTCGATACATTTCTCGCTATCGCTCGAAATTACTCGACCACCGAGGTTATTACAAATTTTGCAATTGCTCTATCAATTTTTCTGCACGCGCCACACCGTTGTTGACGTATCGCGGCTTGCCATGTGAGTCTAATAAAAATGTAGTCGGCACACTCATCACACCCCAAGTTTTAGCAAGGTCAGGGCGTTCGGTGGCATCAATCTCTAGCACTTGTAATTTATCACCATACGTTGATGTTAATTTATCCAGCGCAGGGCGTTGAATTGTTTTGCATGGCACACAATCTGGCGTAGTGAAATATACAATCACTGGCTTATTCGGCAATGGATTGAGTAAATTGTTAATATTATTTCCAGCACGAGATAATAATCTCTGATTAATAAACCAATAAACGGCAACACCAAAAATGATGATACCAATTGCAAATGCAAAGCGCAATAATAATTCCGAACTCATAAAGTTGCACTCGCTTTCGGTTTCGCACCGGGGATAACGCCTGCTGGTGGTTGTTTACCAAAACCCGGTACACCTAATCGTGCTAACCAGTAATAGACTGCACATCCAACACAAAACCCGCCAAAGGCGTTAAGTGAGGCGAGGGCAATCACAATCCAAACTAATGTCCAGCCTAAAACGGTTGCGCCAGAAAATAAAGCAATTGAGCCTGCGGTTAGAAATAAGAAACCAACAATTTGTGAAAAACGATGTGGCTCAGGGTTATCATCTAAAATATCAGGCTTCATCCATCCACGTGGCTTGAGGATAGATTTATAAATAATTCCAAAGCCTGGCGTTTTCAATACAGAGCCAATTCCCATTACCAAAGCAACAAATGCCGCCAGAATTGGTTGATTCAAAATAAACGCTAACAAACTAATGCCAATAATAAAATATTGATTTGTTCTGAGAATTGCATGGTCAACTTTTTGTAAATTTTGTGTTGTCATTTTATTTTCCTGTTTTGTTATGTCATTGCGAGGACGCTCTTGTTCTTTGTCCGAAGCAATCTCAAAATTTTGTTGGAGATTGCTTCGCCACTTCGTGGCTCGCAATGACGGATTTTGTTTTATGAAATAATTATTTCTTCTTCCTCATACTTCGTTCTATCTTCCACCAAGCGCCATGAGCGATGGTCAACTGATTTGCCCTTATCCACGCGCGTAATTACATACGAAAAATTTGGTTGTGCCCATTCACGGTCAAATTCAGATGGCACATTTGGGCAATCAGGGTGTGAATGAAACACGCCGATTAAACTTAAATCCAATTCATCAGCTTTCAATTCGGCTTTCACATAATCTTTTTCTGTAATCAAGAACCGATTATGTCTTGCTTCATCTTCACGCGCATTGGCTAACGGCAAAATTTCTTTCACTTCATTATTTTTTCCAAGCAAAAAGCCTGCACCCTCTTCAGGGTATGCTTGTTCCAAATGCAAATTGATTTTTTCAATCAATGTTTTTGAAATTTCTATTTCCATAAATTTTTATCACTCAAATATTTATAACCAGCATCGGGAAATATTGTTACAACCGTACCTTCGTCTAATTGACTGGCAACTTCAAGAGCCGCCACAGCCGCCGCACCAGATGAGATACCGACAAATAAACCTTCTTCTTTTGCGAGTCGACTTACCATTTCACGCGCCGCTTCAGTCTGGACTTCAAGCGGGTTGCCAGCCAGAGACTCATCATAAATCCCCGGCTTGATTGCTGTTGGCATGTGCTTGAGTCCTTCTAAACCATGAAATGAAGCATCAGGTTGAAATGCAATTACTTTTACATACGGAAGATGTTCTTGTAGATATTTTCCTGTTCCCATCAACGTGCCAGATGTTCCCAAACCTGCTACAAAATGAGTCACTGCGGCGTTGGTTTGCACAAGAATTTCAGGTCCTGTTGATGCATAATGTGCTTGCCAATTGGCTGGGTTGTTATATTGATTGGCATACCAATACAAATCTGGATTCTCTTCCGCAAGTTCGCGTGCTTTGATGATTGCACCATCTGAACCCTCTAATGGGTCTGTAAGGACAATCTCAGCACCTAAGGCTTTAAGAATTGATATTCTTTCAGCACTGGCATTCGCAGGCACAGCCAATGTGATTGGGATTCCTAACGCCGCGCCAAATGTGGCATACGAAATGCCCATATTGCCAGATGTTGAATCTAATAAACGTTTGCCATTGTCAAGGTCACCATTTGCAATAGCGGTTTGAATAATATTCAAAGCAGGTCTATCTTTGACTGAACCACCGGGGTTGAACCATTCGGCTTTAGCAAAAACTTTCACTTTAGCACTCAGGTTCAAGGTCAGCCTGCGAAGCGGAAGTAACGGCGTATCGCCAACATGTGCAGGTAATCCATCAAATGGAATAGGGTTTGATTCAGTTAATCGAAAATCTAGTAAAGTCATCTCATCCTTTATCAAGTTAAATCAAAAGCAGTCAACGGGTAAACAAAAAGACGGCGAAACGCCACACGCTACAAAAAGTTTGCAAGCGGGGGTCGCTCTACCGTCTGATTCCGTTGACTGCGGAGGGGTCTATCTCAGCGGCGGCTACGAGCCCCGCGATAGACACAAGCAATAAAAGTTTAAGTAAGTGTTCATAGTTGATAAATAGATGTGCGCTATTTTACTTATCTTACGAGATTTGTCAATGCTCAACCGCCTGCCGCACTTGCCATTAAGATGACTTTATCATGTTCATTTAAGTTTGTGTTCATACCATCCAATTCGCGGATATGAATACCGTTGACAAAAATTTGAAAATGACGGCGCAAGTTTTTTTTTGAATCAAACAAATGCGGTTTGAGCGCAGGGTAACGAATTAAGATATTCTCGAACAGTTCCGAAACACTCGCACCTTGCATAGAAAACTCAATTTGATTTTCTACATAATATTTCATCAAAGGTGGAAATTTAACTTGAGGCATAAATATATTCTACACGAAATTGAATTAATGCTTTATCTCAATATAAGCGCCGTATTGTTACATCTATAACAAATTATATATATGAGAACATCGTTGAGAAAGCGTATGCTCATCGTAGAGTGGTTTTGATTGACGCTGAAAAAGCGGTTAAGGTAAAAACGCGCCAAACGGAGGTTCTATGCTCAAACGTGTGTTACCTATTTTGCCAGTCCTCGTTTTATTTGCTTGTGCTCCAGATATTTCAAACCCAGATGTTCAAGCGGCGGTGATTAATTCACTCACAGCCACATCATGGACTCCCACCCCAATCACACCGTCTGCCACGCCACAACCCAACACAGCAAAAATTGTAGATATTTTGAACGAAGCCATTGTTGGGTCAGACCCATTATCCGAAACCATCGCCGCAAAATATCGCGTGTTAGATGCGCATGTGTTGATGGATGCGATAACTCAACAAGCCACCACCTTAAGAATTCATGTTGATTGCGATTGGGTATATTCTGATGGATGCACGCCTGAAACCACCTTTGTGGTTTTGATGTATGCCTTTTCAGAAAATGACAAAATCATTGAGCGGATTCAAAACCAAATCCCCGCTTCAGTGCAGACGTTGGAACTGGTTGCCTTCGAGCGAATGTCCCCAACCTCCAACATTTTCATCGCCTGGAAAGATGTATGGGATTTTGCCCAAGGCAAAATCAACGGCAACCAACTTGGAGCAAGAATGATGCGTAGCGTCGGAATGCCGTAATCAACTACGATAATAAAATTTCCGACAAAATTTTGTCGGAAATTTTACTAATCTCTATTTATCTATTCTCTTAACTTATTCTTCCTTCTTACCTTCCAATTCCTTCTTATGCGCTTCAATAATTGGACCTGCAATGTGACTCGGCACAGTATCATAATGGTCAAATTGCATGGTGAAATATCCACGCCCGCCAGTGATAGAACGGATTTGCGTCGTATAACGCAACATCTCTGCCATTGGCACATGCGCAATAATGACTGTGTTGCCGCGTTCTGAGTCTGTGCCTTGCACACGTCCGCGGCGAGTACTTAGGTCGCTCATCACATCGCCCATGTGTGCATCTGGCGTAGTGACGCGCACATTCATAATCGGTTCAAACAAAACAGGTCCTGCATCTTGCACGGCGAGTTTGAAAGCCTCACGCCCAGCAATTTCAAATGCCACAGGTTTTGAATCTACTTCATGTTCTTTACCATCAAAGACAATCACACGCACATTGCTCATCGGGTAACCCGCAAACGCACCTTTTTCCATGGTGGCTTTGATTGATTTTTCGATTGGAGGTAAATATGAACGTGAGAGATTCATGCCAACGAGTTCATCTGTAAATTCAAATTCACCTTCTGGGTAGGGTTCGATTCGCAAATGCACTTCGCCAAATTGACCTGCCCCTCCCGATTGTTTTTTATGGCGATATTGTGCCGTAGATTTTTTAGTAATGCCTTCGCGATATGGAATCTTTGGTTCGTGCGTGACAATGCCTACTTGAAATTTCGCTTGCGCGCGATGAATGGCAACATCAATTTGTTGGTCGCCCATGCCTTGCAACACCGTTTCATGCGTTACAGGGTCGTTTTGCCAAGTGAGCGTCATATCTTCTTCACACAAACGAGTGAGCGTGGTAGAAATTTTTGCGGCATCGGCTTGCGTTTTTGGAGTGACTGCCACGCGGTACAAAGCGGCAGGAAACTCTGGTTGTGCAATCGTGAGCGGATGACCTTTATCGCAAAATGTATCGCAAGTAGTGGTGACGTTTAATTTGGATACAGCGGCGATATCGCCCGCGTGAACAATTTTTGTTGGGATTGTCTCTTTACCACGTTGAAAATGCAAACCTGACATTCTTTCATCTGCATTTTTATTTTGATTCCAAACATGCGCATCTGCTGTGATTGAACCTGAGAAAACGCGGAAGTAGGTCATCTTGCCGACAAATGGGTCTGCTGTGGTTTTCCAAACATACGCGGCTAATGGTTCTGAATCGGATGGTTTTAATTCTTCTTCGCCATCTTTTCCTTGTACTGTTCTTTTGGGAGCATGAGCAGGTGGAGGTAACAAATCAATGATGTCATTGAGCAATGCAATGGCACCAACTTCATGCCCGCCTGCCGCACAGAATATCGGCACAAAACTTCCAGCGTAAACTACATCTTCTAGTCCACGCACCATTTCTTCGTCAGATAATGAACCGTTTTCGAGATATTTCTCCATCAGTTCATCTTCACCCTCAGCCGCCGCTTCCACTAAATCAAAATGGGCTTTATCTGCCACTTCTTTTAAATCAGCAGGAATATCAGCGGTTGTTTTTCCATCACCCATGTAAGCCTTCATGCCGATAATATCCACCACGCCTTTGAAATCATGTTTTTCACCAATCGGCAAATGGACTTTGACAGCACGTTTATCATGGGCGCGGATGAATGCTTCAACCTCAGCATATACTTTTTCATAATCCGCATTTTCGCGGTCAAGTTTATTGATGACGATAAAACGCGGCAAATTGAATTGGTCTAAATAATTCCATGCAATTTCGGTGCCAACTTCAATGCCAGCCACTGCATCCACCAATAAAATTGCACCATCGGCAACACTTAATGCCGAAATCATTTCACCAACAAAATCAGTGTAACCGGGTGCATCTAAAATATTAATTTTATGGTCGCGGTGTTCTATGGGAATAACACTTGTATAAATTGAAATTTTTCTGCGGTGTTCTTCATCATCGTAATCTGAAATCGTCCCCCCATCCTCAACTTTACCCAAGCGGGTTGTAGCCCCAGTTGCATGTAAAAATGCTTCTGCCAACATAGTCTTCCCTGCTCCCCCATGCGAAACCAAAGCGACGTTACGTAAAAACTCGGTGGTATACTCTTTCATCGAAAAAGCCCTTCCTCATTATTTAGAATGTCTGGCACGTTAGTTATATGATTGTAAAAGAACTTAAATGAATTGTCAAAGCAAATGAAAATCCTTTGCCACAGAGAACACAGAGTTCACAGAGATTTTTAAGAAGTTCTTCTCATCGTTCTCTGTGAACTCTGTGGCTAATCCTCTTAAAAACTTGAGAGTCAAATGAACTTAATTCCCGTCGGTTATTCTTTTCTCGCCATTGCAATTGGCTTCATCATTATCACTGGCATTATTTTGCTCACCAACAAACCAAAATGGAATGATTACGCCGCCTTTGGCATGATTGTTTTAAGTTTGGTTGTAGCGTGGAGCATTATCCATCCACGCCCAACGCAATTACGCGAAGGCGCGCAAGAAGTGCAATCTTTAATTGGTTCTGGCACGCCAGTCTTACTTGAATTTCAATCTCCATATTGTATTGCTTGTATTTCCATCAAACCCGAAGTAGATGCGCTCGAGCAAGAATTAAACAGTCAAACCATCGGCAAACAAATTCACATTGTTCGCGTCAACATTCAAGAAGAAACTGGCATGGACCTTTTGCCTATTTATGGATTTCAATTTACGCCCACATTTATTTATTTTGATGAACTTGGCAACGAATTGTGGCGTTTGGTTGGGACGTTTGACCCGCAACTGGTGCGTGACTCATTAAATCAATAACGCCTCATTATTCGGGGATAGTTGATTCTTGCTCTTCAATCTTTTTCTTAACTTGAATGTTTGTCAAATCTATACCACCCCTACGGGGTTGGAAAAATAATTCTTACATCATCTATAATCATGTCATCCCTACGGGATTTTATAAAATGAAACTACTCTTTCTCTTTTTAGACGGCATCGGACTTGGCGAAGATAACCCTGAAATTAATCCATTCGCCAAAGCAAATATGCCGTTTTTAGAATCATTGCTTGGTGGAAAAAAGTTACTTCAATCTTCCGTCCCAATAGATAATGACCTAGTTTGCCTACGCGCAGTTGACCCAAATCTCGGTGTCAAAGGCTTGCCACAATCTGCCACAGGTCAAGCCGTGTTATTGACTGGGATCAACATTCCAAAAGAACTTGGCTATCATTATGGTCCCAAACCAAACCCTGAAACCGCCAAATATTTAGAATCAGATACGATTTTTCATAAAGTCATCAAAGCAAATAAAAAGACTGCTTTATTAAATGGTTATCCCCCACGCTATTTTGATGGCATTGATTCAGGTAAAAGATTGTATTCATCCATTCCACAAGCATTGACCAATGCTGGCATTCCATTATTCACCCACGAAGATTATTTTGCAGGCAAAGCATTGTCCGCCGATTTTACAGGTCAAGGCTGGCATGAATTTCTCGGCTTTCCTGATGCGCCTTTATTTGACCCACACACAGCAGGAGTCAAATTAGCAGAATTAGCAAAGCACTATGATTTTTCTTTTTTTGAATATTGGGCAAGTGACTATGCGGGTCACAAACAAGATATGGAATCTGCTATTGAACAGTTAGAAATATTTGACGGCGTATTAAAAGGACTATTATCTGTTTGGAAAAATGAAGATGGTTTGATTTTACTCACATCTGACCACGGCAACATGGAAGATTTATCTACAAGAAAACATACTGCTAATTCAGTTCCGCTTTTGTTATTTGGGGATAAAGAATTGAGAAAAGAATTTAATCAAATAAAACAGTTAACAGAAATTGCACCAGCAATTGAAAAGTTTTTGAATGTGTAAGCAAGGGTGCGACGCACTCGGTACTATGATGACTACCGAAATAGTTGTGCAACAAAACTTGCAATTAATCCCAACCAATTGGCAGATGTATAATAAATAAACAAAGGTTGTTTGCCTTTCTTGTATAAAAGATAAACGGAAAGAAAAGCGAGTAACATAACAACATATAAATCCAAGCCGATTTCTTCAAAGCCGAGGTTGGCGAAAATCCCTGCGCCTAAAAATAAAGAATTGATAACCAACAAAGCAATATCTGTTTTGGATATTTCTTCACGATATGGAAATAAATTTTGTAAAAACAACAAAGCGGCATTCATTAAAATAAAACCAGCAAAGAAAACCCAGTGACTAAATTCATCATCATTAAAAATAATAATACGGCACATATCACTGATGTCACCTTCGATGCAAAAACGCTGATGCAAATAATTGGTGACTTCGTGGTTGCCATATCCAGCCGCAAGCAAATAAATGCCGATGATAAAAGTTAAGTTAATTGCAAAATGAACTTTGCCCTCACGCTGTGGTGAATTGTATTCAATTGTTTTCTTCAAGAAATAAAATGCAATCAAACTAATCATTGGCAAAACGAGCATGTTATTCAAATCCACCCAGCGCAGAAATTCATTTTCAGCGACATAACCAAGCGTAAGCGAACTCAAACGATTAATTGAAATCAAAATCGCCACCACTGATTGAATCGCGAGTAAAGTATGAATTCGTTTCATCATTTTTGATTCTCTAAAATACTTTTTGCTAAATTATGAAATTCCCTATCACTTCTATTTGAAGCAACTTCTTTCAATGCAGAAATTGCTAATTCATTCTTGAAATTTCCAAGCGAAAGAATCGCCTGTTTTTGTACAACTCTTTCATTATCTTTTAGCATTTCAATTAAGAATGGAATCACTCTTTCGTTTTGGATTTTTCCCAACCCATAGATGGCATGTTCTCGCACGCCTGCTTCGGGATGAGTCAACGCCTCACTTAACACGGGGATAGCTGATTCTCCAATTTGAGCCAATGACTCCGCCGCGACTAAACTAACTTCATCATGCAAATCATATAACGTCATACCTAGCTCTTCAATCGCACGAACGTCTTTTAGATTCCCTAACATGATGGCAGAATATTTACGGACAGTTTTTTCTTTATCCTCTAATGCTTCGATTAATGGCTCAACCACTGCTTCGCCCATATTTTCAATAGCGTTCAACAAATCTTTGATAATATCTTCGCGTTCAAACCACCAAAACGAATCGCGCAAGGCTTCCATCAAATATTGAATTGCATGTGGATGTTTTGTATCACCTAGTGCTTTTGCGGCGGCTTGGCGAACTTCTATCTTTGGGTCGTCTAATAATATGTCCGCTATTTTTTCAAAGGTATTTGGGTCTTTGAATAAACCAAGTGCTATACAAGCAGATATTCGGACTTCATCTTCTTTATCTTTTAATAGTGGAAGCAAATGTGGAATTGCTTGTGTATCACCGATGTAACCTAACGCAATTGCTGATTTTGCGCGGACTGTGTAATATTCTCCGTTTAATGCTTGAAGTAAAAATGGTATTGCATTTTTATCTTTGCTGATGGAAAATATTTCAGCAACACGTCCGCGAACCAGTGGATGTGCGGTTTGCAGACTATGAATCAATTGTGGCGAAGCGGAGGGGATTCGGGCTAGTAGATGTTGACATGGCAAGACCAAGTCGTCACTTTCAGAGTGAAGCGTTTCTATCAAAACAGGGATGGCATCTGCGCCAAGTTTGAGCAATTCGCGGGCGGCATTATCCCGTTTGGTCACATCGGCAAGTTGGGTAATCAGTTTTTTGATTTCAGAGGTTTTGGAGTTTGTAAACCAATCCATTGGGCTATTTTACATGAAAAGGGGAAGTACTATAATGAAGATATCATTTCAAGGAGAATTGTATGAAATCACAAAAAAATTCTTTTGCGTTTGTGTTATTGATTATCGTTATGCTGGCTTGCAATTTGCCGGGGTCTGGAGGTTCACCTGCTGATTTACCTTCGCCCACGGTGGAAGCACCTGTGACGATTATTGTGATAGAAAATAGCCCAACACCTGCTGGGACGGATACACCAAGCCCATCTGCTACACCTGAACTGCCAGCAGAAATTAAGTTAACCAAAAATTCTAATTGCCGTTTGGGTCCAAGTTCTAATTACATTATTGTTGACCAAATTGCCAGCGGTAATGTTTTTAGTGTGGTGGGCAGAAATGACGATAATACGTGGTGGCAAATTGTAAATACAACTAATCGCGAGTGTTGGATTTTTTATGAAAATGCTGAACCCAATTCAGATTTGGGCAGGTTGCCGATTAAGTATGGACCAGCCTTGCCCGGGATACCTGGTCAGTTTTATGTGACTGACCAACAATGTCAGCCTGGTCCGAAAAAATTTGCAGTTACTTTAAGTTGGACTGCTGGACCTGATACTGAAGGTTTCCGTTTGTATCGAGATGGCAAGCAGATTATCGAATTGAAAGCGAGCAAATTTAACTATAAAGATATAAATGCACCTTATGGAAAAAATATTACTTATGAACTCGAAGCCTATAACAAAAATGGAACATCGGAAAAAGTAATTCAGATTGTGCCAGCCTGTAAGTAAAAAAAACTCCCTGCTAAATAGCAGGGAGTTTTTTATCCGCCAGTTGTTAAATCTTAGAGACCTTTGACCATCAAGCCGAGGGCGAGAAGCACGAAGCCAAAGAACAAAAGCCAAAAGGCTGGTACTGGGATGAGCGTGAAGAGAGCAAGTTGGCTGAGTAAACCGAGTACTGCGAGTGCAACGGAAATCCAAAAAGTTACTGCTTTAGGGGGGGTAAGTTTCATCTCATTCTCCTTGTGAAAAAAACGAATAATTTTTCTGGCGGATGATTCATTTATAGCACAAGCAGAAGATATGTCAATATTTACAAGTATTGATTTTTGTATTACCCGTTTGGGGCAATTGTAAAAGTTCGGTTTTTTTCTCTGATATAATTTCCGATTCGAGTGTCAGGAATCACAACGCCAATAAGGTTTTGGTGTTATTTTCTTGAACATGATTTTACTTTTTTGTGCTGTGAAAGCACATGATTAAATGTAGCGGAGTTTCCAAATAATGAAGAAAGAACAACAGTTAGATTTATATTATCAAATGGTGGTAATTCGGCGGGCAGAAGAACGCGGTGCTGAGTTATACCAAGCAGGAAAAATCGGCGGGTTTATGCACTTGTATATTGGTCAAGAGGCGGTTTCGACTGGTTTGGTTGCGGCACGTGAACCAAGAGATAGAGTCATCACAGCCTATCGTGACCATGGCGTGGCAATCAATTGCGGTATTTCAACAGGTGAAATGATGGCAGAGTTGCTCGGCAAAGCCACTGGAGTTTCCAAAGGCAAGGGCGGTTCCATGCACATGGCAAGTGTTGAGAAAAACTTCTGGGGCGGACATGCCATTGTTGGCGGGCATTTACCCATTGCCGCGGGACTTGCCATCGGCGACCAATATGCTGAAAATGATAACGTCACGATTTGTATGTTTGGGGATGGCGCAACCAACATCGGGTACTTCCATGAAGCGTTGAATATATCAAAGGCTTGGGGCTTACGCGTGTTATGGGTTTGTGAAAATAATCAATACGGCATGGGGACATCCGTTGAGCGTGCATCCGCCGTTTCAGATATTCGTCAAAAAGCGGAAGGCTATGCCATGAAAAATGCTGAAGTAGATGGTATGGATGTGATGAAAGTCTATGAGGCGGCGAAAGAAGCGATTGCTTATGTTCGTAAAGAAAGTCAGCCTTATTTTCTTGAAATCAATACCTATCGCTTCCGCGGACATTCCATGGGTGACCCTGAACGATATCGCAAAGCAGAAGAAGTAAAGAAGTGGCAAGAGAATGACCCGATTGGTATTTTCAATAAATATCTTTTAGACAAAAAGATTGCCACGCGAAAGCAACTGGATGAAATTGAAGCACGAGCAGAAGAAGAAGTAACGAAGGCTGTTGAATTTGCTGAGAACAGCCCTGAGCCAGCAATGGAAGAATTGTTTACGAATGTGTATGTAGAGAATTAAACACAAAGGACACGAAGTACACAAAGTTTTTTCCTTTTCCTTAGTGACCTTTGTGCCCTTCGTGTTAAAAAAGAGGAAATAGTATACATGCCTAAAATTACTATGCGCGAGGCAATCTCGCAAGCACTTATGGAAGAAATGGATAGAGACCCTGCTGTTTTTATTATGGGTGAAGAAGT
>JAEURH010000359.1 GCA_016789365.1 Anaerolineales bacterium | reverse complement strand
GGGCAATTTCCCGCGCCAGCTCCACATGCGCTTGGTTATCTTTGCCCACCGGCACAATCTCAGCGCGGGGCAACAAAATATCCGCCGCCTGCAAAATGGGGTAGCCCAGCAAACCAAACGGCATCGATTCAGATTCCAAGTTCGCATCCCGCGCCATATCTTTGAGCGAGGGCAAACGCTCCAAGCGCGGCACCGTCACCAACATCTCAAAAATCAAATTCAGCTCGTACGTTTCCGGGATGGCGGATTGCACAAAGATGGTGCTCACGTTGGGGTCAACGCCCACTGCCAAATAATCCAGCACAATTTCACGGATGTACGTGGGAACTTCACGGATGAAGTTACGCTCCGGCTTGGTCGTCAGCGTGTGCAAATCTGCAATGATGAAAAATGATTCATACTGGTTTTGCAATTTCACACGGTTAGCCAAACTGCCCACATAATGGCCCAAATGCAACCGGCCCGTGGGGCGGTCACCGGTGAGTAAGCGGGGTTTAGTCATTTTGCAATCCTTTCTTTAAACCACAGAGAACACGGGGTTCAC
>JAEURH010000358.1 GCA_016789365.1 Anaerolineales bacterium | reverse complement strand
AAAGATACGTGGGACAAGATGGAAGTGGACGCTTGTTATCAGTTTACCTATTATCCCCTCAAACCTTTGCTGGCAGATTATTTGGGGCAAGAAGATCAACCCCAGAGTTTGTACGAAACGACAGGATATATTACTTTGATAGGAAAGATCGATTGCTAAAAAGAGACTGTCACCTTCAAGGATGACAGTCTCTTTTTTATTTGAATATTAGTTACCCTCATAAACCCATATCAATGGCTTGGGAAAACTGGGCTCTGGAGATGGATTCAGTAAATAGAATGGATGGAAAATGGACATGCGCCAGCTCCCGTACAGCTTTTACTAGTTCAGTGGGGTGAATGGAATTACTCAGGACCTGATGGGCACCATAATCGGTGATTATTTTTTCTTGCCCATTGAGTTCGCCGTGTACAAGAACAAGAATAAGTGTATTGGGCAGTTCGCGTCTTAAGATCATGATACGTTGCAGATCATCGATCTCGGGGGAATTCACTGAATAAAGAATAAGGTCGGGGTCTAGTGTGCATGCCACCTGCAGTGTGCTCTG
>JAEURH010000357.1:250-549 GCA_016789365.1 Anaerolineales bacterium | reverse complement strand
AGGATCTTCTGGAACCCGTTCAAATATGCCGAACGCAACCCCATTTTTCCGGGGCGGTGAAGAACTTCGATCCGACCGGGGTGGGCTTTGGCAAGTTCCTCGGCTATGCGCCCAGTACCGTCCGGGCTGTCATCGTCTACAACGAGCAGGTTCAAATCGAGCGGAAGCGAAAATAAAGCGGAGACCAATTTAGGAAGGTTCTCCGCTTCGTTATAGGTGGGAATAACTACCGTAATGAGCAAAACTTTTACCTACTTCTTCATCCCCAAAAGCTCCCCCTTGATCGCATTAACGTCTGC
>JAEURH010000357.1:0-240 GCA_016789365.1 Anaerolineales bacterium | reverse complement strand
GTTCTTCAATGAAGCCATCTCGAACAACTTTGCGCGAAGGCGGTCGGGCCTCTTGGCCATCTGGTCACGGTCTTTGATGGGGTAAAAATATTCCATCGATTGCTCAAGCCGCGAGTTCAACTTTTCACTCAGAGCAGCCAAATTGGAAGGCGGGACAACCAGGATGAAATCGGTATTGCTGATGTGGCCCAGGAAATCCTCTGGACGGCTGAATTCACGCATTGTGTTTACAACCATCAG
>JAEURH010000356.1 GCA_016789365.1 Anaerolineales bacterium | reverse complement strand
AAATTGCATCTTGAAATTTTAGCATATAAGAAGCAAATTAGAAGTACAGCCTATTGCTTGACTTTGCTTTCCTGCGAATGGTAATATGAATTTCGCATGTCATTCTGAGCCACGCTCTTGCTCTTTGTGGCGAAGAATCTCCAAGATTATCTACGAGATTCTTCGCTTCACTCAGAATGACATAATGGAGTAGTTAAAAGAATGTATTTACGTGGTAGTAAATGGAGTATGAACAAGCGGCGTACCAAGCCAAATTGGTTCGCCATTATTATATTAAGCTTGATTGTATTAGGCGCATCATACGTGACGCGTTATATTGTGCCGACTTTTGAGCCGCTGGGTGTTCCTTCGCCCACGCCTACAATTTCACCTGACTCTTTAATTGCTGAGGCAGAAAGTTTATTTAATCAAGGCAAGTTAATCCCTGCGATTGAAATGTATAAGCAAGCCATTGTGTCACGCCCCAGTGACCCGACGACTCATATCAATTTAGCGCGCACCTTGGTATTTGCCGGTAAATATAAAGAAGCGCAAACATCCGCAGAAGATG
>JAEURH010000355.1 GCA_016789365.1 Anaerolineales bacterium | reverse complement strand
AAAACAATATAAATCTGTCGGCCAAGTTTTATTTGCTCTTTCATAAATCCAATAACCCGAAGTCGTGATGATTCAAAAAGATGCATGGTTTTTATTGGCTTTCTTCCTGCAGGAAGTTCATCAATTATTGAAACATCAAGGTCGCCATAAAGTGTCATGGCTAAAGTGCGCGGAATGGGTGTGGCTGTCATCACCAGCACATGTGGAGGTTGTTGCCGCATCCAGAGTTTGGCACGTTGCTCCACACCAAAACGATGTTGCTCATCAATGATTACTATGCCAAGGTCGTTGAATTTTACTCTGTCTTCTATCAATGCATGTGTACCAATGAGAATGTGCGTTTCGTTAGATGAAATTCTTTCTATAACAGCTTTCTTTTTCGATTCCGGTAATGAGCCTGTAAGCAATTCAACATTCACGGGTAAACTACTAAGCAATGATGTTATGGTTTGAAAATGTTGTGCAGCTAAAATTTCTGTTGGTGCCATCAGGCAGGCCTGCTGTTTGTTGTCTAATGCCAATAGCATTGCAAAAAGCGCAATAACGGTTTTGCCA
>JAEURH010000354.1 GCA_016789365.1 Anaerolineales bacterium | reverse complement strand
TAGATTTTAGCTCAATATCCCAGTTAAGTTTTGCTTTAGTAATTTGATAAACAAATGGGTGAGCCTCCGTGCCAACAGAGTTAATACCTAAAGTTTTTGCTACTAGATTTGTTGTACCTGACCCCATAAATGGGTCATATATTGTTTGACCTTGAATAATGCCATGTTTTTCTATTGAGTGTTCAACAGCTTTGTGAGAAAAGCCAGCAGGATAGGTAAACCATCTATGAACTGGTGCTTTCAAACTATCTTTAAATGTTCCCCACTCAGAGTTTGATTTTTTATTCAAACTTACTACATCATTTTGGTAAAAAGATAATGCCAATTGTGTCGCCATAAATCAATTTTACCTCATTGCAAATGCCATAACAGTTGAAAAGTAAAACAAAAATTTCATCCTTGACACATTCCCATCTCTCACATAGAATACCGCCCAATTATGAACTGTCACATCAACAACGCCAAGCACGGCTTGGGTACCATGACCACTACTACTACTCACTTCCCCGTGAGGTATTTGTGCATGGATAAAAGTAACTGAAATAAAAGTTATTT
>JAEURH010000353.1 GCA_016789365.1 Anaerolineales bacterium | reverse complement strand
AATACGACGTAAACGGATTCTTACCATCTTAAACTTACTCCTTTTGTTTTGTTGTGTAGGTTGCGTTCTCTAACGCAACCGTTGACGCTAGAGAGCGTCAACTACACATATAAAATGATTTTGTGTTTCAGACAGGCACTAGAGACGAGTACCCATATCTAGGCACGAGAGGGATGTGCGGGCTGAAATCGCGGAGGCTATTGTACCAGAAAGGATGCATTTGGGAAATCAGTAATTAGAGAATGAGGATGATTAGTGAATTGTTCTTCAAGGATTGGACAATTGACCCGTTTTATCTGTGAGTTTATAATTAATTTATTGAATATTTTAATCTTTGGCGGTGTTTAGGCGTTTAGGTGGTGACCGTCTATAAGCAATTAGACTGCCACTGACCGTCTAAACTCTAGTTAGCCCGCATGGTTTTTCTTTTAGCGAGTCCGTTGGCAAAACATTGAGGCTTGGAAATTTATGGTTCTTTGCCTTTGCTCGCAATCGGGTTTCCCTGCCGTCGTTTTTTCTGCTTTGTTATTCGTTCTCGTTGACTTTTTTCAGTCTG
>JAEURH010000352.1 GCA_016789365.1 Anaerolineales bacterium | reverse complement strand
TCGCAAACCAACTCGCATGGCAGATTCTAAGTTGCCTCCTTGTGTACCAACGCCCGGCGCAAGAAACCACATATTTGGAACAACTTCACGAATTTTTTTCATCGCATCCAAATGTGTTGCGCCAACTACTAAACCAATATTATTTTTTATGTTCCATGAATTTGCTAATTGTGCAACATGAAGATACAAAGGTATGACCATAGACCGTTGACCATTGACCGTCTCCTGTCCACCGTCCACCGTCATAAAAACATCTTGTAAATCTCCACTTCCCGCATTCGATGTTTTGCACAAAACAAAAACTCCTTTTTCGCTATTTTTGATAAACGGGTCAATTGAATCTTTTCCGAGATATGGACTCAACGTAATACAATCCACGCCTAAGGATTCAAACGCGGAATCGGCATACGCCTCTGCAGTGGATGCGATGTCTCCGCGTTTCGCATCAAGGACTACGGGGATGTGTGAGCCTTGTTTATCAGACTCTTCTTTTATGCTTTCAACCACTTGTTTTAATACAGTCCAGCCTTCAGCACCAAAGACTTCAAAGAATGCGGCAT
>JAEURH010000351.1 GCA_016789365.1 Anaerolineales bacterium | reverse complement strand
AACCTTAGGTTTCTACTATGCTACTAGAGCAGGTATTTCTATAGGTATTGATGACTTAGTAACGCCAGCATCTAAACCTTTGCTAGTACAACAAGCAGAAAAAGAAGTTATTGAAGTAGAAAGACAATACCAAGACGGTGTTATTACTACAGGTGAGCGTTATAACCGTATTGTTCAAATTTGGTCAGAAACAACAGAAAAAGTTGCTAAAGAAATGTTTGATTCAATGCGCAAGCGGGAGAAAGATTCTAAAGAACTTAATCCTATTATGGTTATGGCTGAATCCGGTGCGCGGGTTTCAGCACAACAAATTCGCCAGCTTGCATGTATGCGGGGATTGATGGCTAAACCATCTGGAGAAATTATTGAAACTCCAATTCGGGCTAATTTCCGTGAAGGGCTTAATGTGTTGCAATACTTTATTTCAACACACGGTGCGCGTAAAGGTTTAGCAGATACAGCATTAAAAACCGCAGACTCAGGTTATTTAACACGTCGTCTAGTGGATGTGGCTCAAGATGTAATTGTTTCTGAACAAGATTGCGGTACATGGAAGGGTATT
>JAEURH010000350.1 GCA_016789365.1 Anaerolineales bacterium | reverse complement strand
CGAAGAACAAAAAGATCGCTACGTCTTTAGCGGTTTTCAAGCCAACGAAGATCACAGATTTTGTCTGGAAACCGGCAGAGCGCGAATGGAGCAAGGGGAAGTTTAAAGAACTGGATCAGTTCAAACTCTTTGAGAAAACCGGTAATGATTTTCGCGTCGTAAAGAAGCTGCCTTATACATTTTCTTATATGTTTGAAGACATCAAGGGTAAGAAGAGCAAGCTGATGATTGAAGATTGGGAAACCGGCGCATTATTTTGGAAATGTCTTCGAATTGCTGATGGCGATGAAACGAAAGCCTGCGCTAAGGTAAGAGAACGATACCTTGACGATTTTGCAAGGACAAAGGATTTGTATTTCTTCCTCGGTACGACCAAACTCAACCACTTCCGCGCGCCCAATCCTTTCGTGATCATAGGGACGTTCCATCCGAAAAAGGAAGAACAAATAGGTTTAGGGCTTTAATACCGTTGTTCTTTTACGAATTCGTCAATATCGGCCACATCTGGGGTTATCAAAGCTAAAATCTTATTGTTATAGTTCAGTTCAATCACAGATTCAGTA
>JAEURH010000034.1:29741-33646 GCA_016789365.1 Anaerolineales bacterium | reverse complement strand
ATACATATGAAGCGTAGGGGTATTGAAGTCATCGCGAGAAGGTATTGACTCCCAAACTTGTTCGGGTAAATTAGGTGCGGGGTATTCAAATTCAACACGTCCTGCACCTGGGCTGGCAAGTAGCCAATCGTCTTCCCAACGGGCAGGGATTAAGAATGTTTCGCGTCCTAAATTATAAAAATACCCACCATATGGTCGCATTGCGAGCAATACCAACCACCATTCACCATTTTGCGTTTCAACTAAATCTGCATGACCTGTGCCAACGATTGGATAATCCAGCCCAAGATGACGATGAGTCAAAATAGGATTGGAGCGATTTCCTTCATATGGACCAGTAATGTTTTTACTGCGAGCCATTGTTACAGCATGATGATGTGCCGTGCCAGCTTCTGCAATTAATAAGTAATAATATCCATTCACTTTGTAGATGTGAGGCGCCTCAGCCCAAACGACGCCTTTAAGTGCTCCATCCCAAAGAATATATTCTTCACCGATTAATTTCATCTGCTTAATATCAAGCTTTCGAAGAAATATTTCAGTATGACCTTTGTAATACCTTTGTTCGTTTAAACGAGTTCCAACATACCAAGCTTGTCCATCATCATCGAAAAATAATGATGGGTCTATGCCTTCAGAATCTAACCAATATGGTTCAGACCATGGACCTGCTGGATTTGTTGCTGTGACAATGAAATTACCAGATTTCGTTTTTCCATCCACCAATGTGTTGATAACGTAAAAGGTGCCGTTTGAAAAACGAATTGTCGGGGCGTATAAACCACCAGATGGACGTATTTCATCAAGGTCCAGTTGGGAGGCGCGATCAAGGACATGCCCAATTTGGTGCCAATGAATCAAATCTTTGCTATGAAAAATCGGGAGTCCGGGGAAATATTCAAAAGTTGAAGTAACGAGATAATAATCCTCTCCGACCCTACAAATGGAAGGGTCAGGGTAACAACCTCGTAAAATTGGATTTCGAAAAGTTTTTTTCATTTAGTATTACTCTTTTGGGCTAGAAGTAGAATGTTCAAGCCCAATGCTTCAACTTTATCTAATTCATTGGCATTGAATCTCACCCACTAAAATAAATGTCCGCTACATCATAGTCCACAGGCTTTGCAAAGGGTGTGAGATGGATATGAGTCACTTTGGTGTATGAAAATCTGTAGGCGGTCAAAATTAATTAAGGTGTTAGAGAAGGAACTACAGTCGGGGTAATGGGTGGTGGTAATACGTTTTCTAATTCAATTGGCAGTTGCGGACAAATTGCTTGATATGGCAAAAAATCACCAATATACTGCTTCCATTCTTCAAGAGATAAGTTTCGTGTAACACGCGAACAAGCATCTGCAATCAAATCTTCTGGACGGTAAAGCCAAACTTGAATTGTGTCACCTTTGCTTGTAATGACATATTTCCCATTTAACCCAAAACCAGTAAATCGTATAAATCCATCAATACTAGGATTTAATCTTATAACTTCTTTTCCCGTATTTGCACTAATAACATTTGCAACACCACTATTCCAGTTAAGTACAACTATGTATTTTCCATCAGGGCTAAAAACAGCATAATTTGCATTGTTTTTAATTTCATTAACAACTTTCCCAGTATCAGATTCCCACAATCGGATAGTATCAAAATCAGTAGAAACAATAAAATTTCCGTCTGGACTAAAATCAACAGATGATACGCTGGTTTCATATGTAGTTATTTCTTTTCCTGTTTCTAGGTGCCATCTACGAGTAATAGTATCACCACCTAAGACAACAGATTTACCATCGGGACTGAAATCCATTGATTTAATTTGATATTCATGTTCCATTTTAGATATTTCAAGTCCTGTCTCTGCTTCCCATACATGAGTAGTTAACTTTCCCACCGAAACTATGTATCTTCCATCAAGGCTAAAAGCAACTATTGATATTTCGTCAGCAAATGCTTTCTTTATAATTTCTTGCCCTGTAACGGTATTCCAAATTCGCACAGTTTTATCTTTACTACTCGAGACTATGTATTCATTATTAGGACTGAAAGCAACAGAGTAAACAAAATCATCATGTCTCATACTCGAAATTTCTTTACCTGCACTCACATCCCATACACGAACTATATTATCAAAACTTCCAGTTATTAAGTACTTATTATCAGAACTTAAAGCAATTGCAGATACATCGTTGTCATGAACTAAAGTAGTAATTTCCTTGCCAGTCTCAGTTTTCCATATCTTCACAAAGTTGCTTTGTCTTCCGTCATTCGAACTTGTAGAAATAATATACTCCCCGTTTTGGCTGATAACTACAAGGTAAGGATCTTGTCCATTATTCATTTTTGCAATTTCAAAATTATTTTCTAATTTCCAAACCCTTGCTGTTGAATTATTTGCTGTTGCTATATAATTTCCATCAGGACTAAAAGATACTGATAAAACTCCCCTTTGAATTGCATTAGCAATTTCCAACCCAGATTCAATTTCCCATAAACGAATTACACCATCGTCACTGCTAGATATTATGTGTTTACCATCTGGGCTAAAGGCTGCAGTATAAACTCGTGAGGTATGTGGAAGTTTACTAATTTCTTTATCACTTTCAATGTCTATAACATGAACATAATTATCATCACCACCTATTAATACATACTGACTATTAGTGCTAAACCTTGTTACCCAAATATGCTTTTCAATACTAATACGAGATACTTCTTCTCCTTTTACAATATCCCACACTACTACTACACTTTTGTCACAACCGCCACTTGGAGATTGAACCTCACATTCTTGTAGCAAAACAAAATTACTATTTGGGCTGATAGAAGAAAAACCCCTAGAAAAATTAATTCTTGTATATCCTAATTTTTCAAGGTCGCCTGAAATTTCAGTAGCATTATCAATGACGCTTCTTCCGTCTGGACTAAACATGGCTACAGGTGCTTGACTAGAATTAGGATTAGTTAAACGAATTAATTCATTTCCTGTTTTCACGTCCCATATACGAGTAGTTTTATCTCCACTGCTTGAAAGTACATATTTACCATCAGGGCTGAAAGAGACAGACCAAATGATAGCACCATGCCACATGCGAGAAATCTCTTTCCCTGTATCCAGCTCCCATACGCGAATTGTTCTATCTTCACTACTTGACACTACATATTTACCATCTGGACTAATATCTGCTGACCAAACGGAGTAATCATGCGTCATACGAGATATTTCTTTCCCTGTCTCTGCTTCCCAAACACGAACAGTGTTATCATGGTTCCCTAATGACACCACATACTTGTTATTAGGGCTAAACCCCACAATTTGTACTCCATTACTCAACCACAAATGCTCCATATAAGAAATCGGATATAAAAGATTGTTTTGTGTAATAACTTCGGATGCCTCTGCATTAGGACTCAATCTTAAGGATTCAATGGCAAGAAGCAAGGCTACTTCTTGTTTTGTTTTTTCAGTCTTAAGTAATAGTTGTGATTGAGCAGATAACTGCCTTGCCAGTACAATTTGCGTCTCAGTATTTTTTGATTCAGCAGTTCCCAACATTTTTACTGCTTCATAAAAATTCGACTGCGAAGTTTCCGCTTCTGTCTGAGATTGGATACTATTAACCCATCCAAAAATCCCAAACACTGAAATAATTCCTACTATAAAAATTAATAAGCCAATATTCTTTCTTAACTTACGTTCACGAATTTCGCTAGAAAGAAGATTATTCTTTAGCAATTCATATTTCTTTTTTGCTGAGTTAACAGAATCTTTTGTTTTCGGTTTATTTTTCAAACAGAATCTCCTCAGTCAATCTATTCACCAAACTTAATTCCTTGTGCCAATGGCAAATCTTTTGACCAATTAATCGTATTCGTTTGTCGGCGCATGTAAACCTTCCACGCATCCGAAC
>JAEURH010000034.1:0-29731 GCA_016789365.1 Anaerolineales bacterium | reverse complement strand
TTCACCACCAAACGCTCCGCCGATTTCTGCGCCTGAAGTTCCAATATTAACATTCGCAATTCCGCAGTCAGAACCACCGACGGATAAAAATGTTTCAGCCTCGCGCATCGAATCGGTGAAGATAGCGGATGATAAACCTTGCGGGACATCATTGTGAATTTTGATTGCATCTTCAATCGTTTCATATTCAAGCAAATATAAAATTGGCGCGAAGGTTTCGGTTTTGACAATATCCGTTTGTGCAGGCATTTTGACAATGGCTGGCGAAACAAAATTTGGACCGAGATTTGGAAGCATCTCGCCGCCTGTTAAAATTTCGCCACCATCTTGTTTCGATTTGTTCAATGCATCCATCATTTCTTCAACAGATGTATTGACAACCAAGGGTCCCATTAAAGTATCAGGTTGAAGCGGGTCACCGATGTGGACTTGTTTATAAGCATTAGTCAGTCGTTGAGTCAAATCTTTTGCAATAGATTTGTGCATAATGATTCTGCGAGTAGAAGTACAGCGTTGACCAGCCGTCCCGACAGCACCAAATAAAATTGCACGAGTTGCCATTTCAAGGTCAGCATGAGGCGTTACAATAATCGCATTATTTCCACCTAATTCCAAAATCGTTCGTCCAAATCTTTTTGCAACGGTTTCAGAAACATGCACACCAACACTGGTTGAACCAGTAAATGAAACCAACGGCACACGTTTATCATTAAGCATCAACTCACCTACATCACGCCCAGAACCAATTGTTAAATTAAATATTCCCGATAAACCATGGTCCGCCATCACTTGATTGGCAATATGTGTCACTGCAATTGCAGTCAACGGTGTATATGATGAAGGCTTCCAAATCACAGGGTCACCACAAATTGCGGCGAGTGCTGAGTTCCAAGACCAAACTGCTACAGGAAAATTGAATGCAGTCACCAACCCTACTATTCCCAACGGATGCCACTGTTCATACATTCTATGTGAAGCGCGTTCGCTATGCATCGTCAAACCATATAACATTCGTGATTGCCCCACTGCAAAATCACAAATATCAATCATCTCTTGTACTTCGCCATGCCCCTCTGCGCGAATCTTTCCCATCTCCACTGTGACTAAATCTCCGAGCGGTTCTTTGAGTTGACGAAGTGCCTCACCTAAATCGCGGACAACTTCGCCTCTTTTTGGAGCGGGAACTTGTCGCCATTTCAAGAAGGCTTGGTGTGCGGCTGACGCTACCTTTTCGTAACTTTCAGCAGTTGCTTGAATCACTTTGGCAATTGGCTCACCAGTGGTTGGATTGTATGAAATTAATTCTTTGCCATTTTTATCCATTAGCCAATTATCTGCACCTGTAGATGCGCCTGCATTGACAGGTTTTATATTCAATCGTTCTAAAAGGGATTTCATGGGAATCTCCGTGTTTTGTTTTTTGTGATTCTACCTCATGTCTCCGCTCCAATTGGGGCTAAGCCCCGATTGGAGCAACATTGTGGTTAAATTAACTTTATGAAAAGACAACTCCCCTATCACGGCTGGTGTTTTGTGTGCGGAAATGAAAATCCGCATAGCATTGGATTAACTTGGTTCATTGAAGATGGAGTCTTAACTTCTGAATTTATATTAAATGAATCACAACAAGGTCCACCAAATCATGCCCATGGCGGCGCATCTGCGGCAATATTAGATGAAGCAATGGGTCTCGTAGTCTGGGCGGCGGGGCATAAAGTGGCGGCTGTGAATTTAGAAATCAATTATCACAAACCATTACCTTTGAATCAAAAAATGTTTCTCGAAGCAAAAATCGCCAAAGTGGAAGAGAGAAAAATTTTCAGTGTAGGCGAAATTCGCACAGCAGAATCAATCGTCACCGTGAGTGGAAGCGGGATTTATGTTCCTGCTCCGCAGTTGTTTGAAAATGTCAAAATAAATAGGGCAGACAAATAATGAAAAAAATCTTTTTGTTAATTTTTATTTTTATCAGTGCTTGTTCTGTAATACCAACGCCTGAGCCAACTGCAACTGCTCCTGCACCATATCGTATTACGCCTGATGAAAATGTTTATGCGCCACGCCCAGATGATTTGAATAAGCAAAATGCAGGCGTGACGATTACGGCTGTGAACCTTTCAGAAAAATATGAATTTTCTCCGCCGCGTGCGACGTTAAACATTTTGGGTTATATGCCAAGTGTGTGTAATGAGTTGCGGGTTAACATTAACCCGCCAGATGAAAATTTTCGTGTATTTATAGAAGTATATAGTTTGATAAACACAAATATTAATTGTGATAATGTCTTTCAGCAATTTGAAGCCAATATTTTGTTTGGGTATTATTCTGCAGGAAGATATACGGTTTGGATTAATAATGCTTTGGCGGGTGATTTTGTTTCTTATTAATGGAACTTTTTATATCAAACTTTCGTTAAGACAGAAATGAATGGAGAATAAAATGAAAAAATATTTTTTTATATTTTTTGTTTTTGCATTGGTATTTTCAGCATGTGGGGCAAACCCCGATGAACCCGTGAGCGACTCACCTGATTCAAATCCATCAGGCACTGCCGATTATTTGCCCAAACCAGAAGATGGTTTATTAACTCGTGGTGAAGCCTACATTGACTCAACAGATTTGCTGACAATGGAGAGTTATCCGTTGCAATTTATGTTAAATCTTAAAGGAAACACGCCAACGCCATGTCATCAATTGCGCGTGTTGGTAAACTCGCCAGATGTGGAAAATAAAATTTTGGTTGAGGTGTATTCGGTCTCAGACCCAAGTGCAATTTGTGTGCAGGTGTTGAGTCCGTTTGAGGTGAATATTCCGCTGGGAAGTTTTGCGACTGGGAAATATGTTTTGCTTGTAAATGGGAATCAAGTAGCGGAGTTTGATGCGTGAATACAAGAAAGAGGAAAGAGTTCTGTAAACTCTTTCCTCTTTCATTAGACCTTTTGCATAAGTAAAAATTTTATATATCATCGGCGTTAGAGAACGCCTTCTACACGAGAAAAAATAATATTTTATTGGGTAGTGTGCGCTCTCTAGCGCACTTTTACAAGAGGTCTATTTAGAAATTGACCCTGTTTTTGCATTCACTAATTTTATTAAATCACCAACGCCAATTTGAATATTAATTCCTCGCTGACCACCTGAGATATAAATTTCTTCGTAAGATGCGCAAGCCGAATCAATAACTACTTGAAAGCCTTTGTTGATTAATGCTAATGGAGAGATGCCGCCTGCTTGTAAGCCTGTCAGTTTCTCGGCTTCGTTTTGAGTTGGCAGAGACATTTTCTTTTCGTTTAGAAATGATGCCAGCGATTTTAAGTCCACGCTTCTGTCGCCGGGGATAACTGCCAGCACAGGTTTGCCTTTTTCTCTCACTGTGACGATGGTCTTAAAAACTTGCGCCTCTGGTACATTCAGAATTTGTGCGGCTTCAACTGCTCCAATTTTTTCGGCGGGGAGTTCGTGTGCAGTGTATTTGATTTTTCTTGAATCTAAAAAACGAGTTACATTATTTGTAGGCATGATGAAATTATACAAGTTTTTGAGTCCGCTTGAGCGGGCTTTGTATGAATAGCGCGGCGGATTTATCCCCGTGCGGGGTTGGGGCGAAGAAAAAAGTTGATGAAACAGAATCAAGTATCGGTCAAGAAAGAGGCGGAAGTAGTAAAATTATCCTATGAAATCTGCAACGGCGGCAATTCCGCTTGAAAGGCTTTTGGAGCAACTTCCTGAAAATTATTCACCTTCAGACCGTGAGTTGGTGATGAAGGCGTATGCCGTTGCGGAAGAAGCACATCGTGAACAAAAGCGTCATTCAGGCGAGCCGTATATCAATCATTGTATTGCGGTGGCAAGTATTTTGGCGGAATTGAAAGTGCCAGCCGAAGTGATTGCGGCTGGTTTGTTGCATGATACGGTTGAAGATACAAAAGTGACCATGGCAGATATCCGCCGCGATTTTGGGGATACTGTTAAATTGTTGGTTGACGGGGTCACGAAGTTAACGCATCTGCCACGTGTTTCGCGTGGCGACCAACATCCTGAAACTGAAAATGGTGACGAAGAACCGATTACGCAACCCGCCTTGTTGGGGCGCAATGAAGATATTGTTTCTGAAACTTTGCGAAAAACATTTTTGGCAATGGGTGAAGATGTGCGCGTGGTGCTAATTAAGTTAGCAGACCGTTTGCATAATATGCGCACGTTAGGTCACATGCCAGAGCATAAGCGGAAAAGAATTGCACAAGAAACGTTAGATATTTTTGCACCATTGGCGAATCGTTTGGGAATTTGGCAATTGAAATGGGAATTAGAAGATTTAAGTTTTCGGTATGTGAACCCAGAAAAATATAAAGAGATTGCTGAGCAACTTGCAGAACGCCGCCCTGATAGAGAACGTCAGTTAGAAGAAATTAAAGATAGATTGTTGAAACTGCTTGAAAAGAATAACATCAAAGCCGAAATTAGCGGGAGACCAAAACATATTTATTCGATTTTCAAGAAAATGCGAAACAAAGACCGCTCATTCAATATGCTGTATGACGTGCGAGCAGTGCGTTTGATTGTGCCAGACGTGCCATCGTGCTATGCGGCATTGGGTTTGATTCATACTTCGTGGCGACCGATTCAAGGTGAGTTTGATGATTATATTGCCGCGCCAAAAGATAATTTTTATCAATCGCTTCACACGGCAGTGATGTATGACGATAAACGTCCTGTCGAGGTGCAAATCCGCACACATGAGATGCACTTAAGTGCTGAATACGGTATTGCGGCGCATTGGCGATATAAAGAAGGCAGTAAAGTAACTGATAAAGATTTTGAAAAACGAATCAATTCATTACGCTCCATGATGGAATGGCGCGGTGACGTAAATGACGCAACTGAATTTGTCGAATCAATGCAAAGCGATGTGTTTCAAGATAGGGTGTACGTCTTCACGCCGCGTGGCGATATTATAGATTTACCAGCACGCTCTACGCCAATTGATTTTGCTTATCATGTTCACACCGATATTGGTCATCGTTGTCGCGGTGCAAAGGTCAATGGCAAACTCGTCCCGTTATATCAAGAATTAAAAACCAGCGACACTGTTGAAATCTTAACCGCGAAGCGTGGCGGACCCAGCCGCGATTGGTTGAATACAAGTTTAGGTCTAGTGCGAACAGGGCGTGCGCGTTCAAAAATCAAAGTTTGGTTTAAGAAACAAGAAGATGAGCAAAACTTATCGCAAGGGCGAGAAACCCTAGAACGAGAAATTCAACGGCTAGGCATAAAAGAAATCAATTACGAAAAACTAGCGCGAGATATTGGCTATAAAACCCCCGATGAATTATTTATTGCGCTTGGCTCTGCCGACCTTTCTATCAGCAAAATCATCAAACAATTTTCACAAGATGAAGAAATTAAAGATATTTTAGAAGTCAATGCGCCAGTCACACAACCACGCAAAACAAAAAGTAATATTGAAGTGGTTGGGTTAAAAGATATGTTAGCCAGCATGGCAAAATGTTGCTCACCGATGCCCGGTGAAGAAATTATCGGCTTTGTCACACGCGGACGCGGCGTCACCGTTCACAGACAAGATTGCCCGAATGCTTTGAGATTAAAAAATGAAGACCACGAGCGTTTTCTAAAAGTGGATTGGGGGCATGTTGAAAGGACTTACCCTGTTCCAATAAAAATTAAAGCGTATGATAGGCAAGGTCTGATGGTAGATATTTCAAAATTACTTGCAGATGAAAACATCAACATTGCCAATGTTTCGGTTAACACCAGCCGTTCTATTGCTGATTTAAATTTAGTGATTGAAGTGCGTGATTTAGCACAACTTAGCAAAGTATTAACCCGCATTGAAAATTTGCCAAATGTTTTAGAAGCACATCGGACGAATCCCGGTTAGGGTGTATAATCTCGCCGCTTATGCTTTCCGTTCATGAAGCGCGTGAGCGCATTCTCTCCCATTTTCAAAAAACTGGCACAGAAAAAATTCCGCTGATTGCTTGTGCCAATCGCGTGTTAGCAATTGATATTATTTCAGATTCAGATTTTCCATTATTTGATAATTCTTCGATGGATGGATTCGCCATCCGCGCCGAAGATTCAAATTCCGCTTCTTTGACTACGCTTCAAGTTGTCGCTGACATCCCAGCAGGGTCTTCGCCCAAACTGATTCTTAAGCAAGGTCAAGCCGCACGGATAACCACCGGCGCACAAATTCCACAAGGTGCAAATGCTGTCATTCCAGTAGAAGATGTAAATGCAAATCATCACGTTGTCGGCTCAAAAATTCCAGAAAGCATTTCATTTACTAAAAAAATAAATGCAGGTGACTCAGTCCGCCCCAAAGGTTCAGATATTCGCGCTGGCGAAATCGTTTTGCAAAAAGGCAGGTTATTAAAACCGCAAGATTTAGGTTTATTAGCAACATTAGGTATTGCGGAAGTTGAAGTTTATAAAAAGCCAATAGTTGCTTTACTATCTTCTGGTGACGAGTTATTAGATGTCAACGCTCCGCTTGAAGAAGGCAAAATTCGAGACTCAAATTCTTATACATTAGCAAGTTTATTAGAGAACGCAAATGTAGAAGTGATTCGTTTGGGTGTAGCAAAAGATTCAAAAGAAGCCGTTACAAAATTATTTGACCAAGCCATTGACCAAAAAGTGGATTTGATTCTCTCATCCGCTGGGGTAAGCGTGGGCGCGTATGACTTTATTAAAGAAGTCATTGAGTCACATGGCAAGATGGATTTTTGGAAAGTGAACATGCGCCCGGGAAAACCTCTGGCATTTGGCGAATATAAAGGAATCAATTTCATTGGTTTGCCGGGCAACCCTGTTTCGGCGTTTGTCGGGTTTGAGGTATTCGTTCGCCCGGCTTTGGGAAAAATGAAAGGCTTCACGGAGCAGAATCAGCTCAAAGTCAAAGTAAGAAGCGAACAAGAAATCGAATCAGATGGCAGAGAGAGTTATCTGCGGGCGAAAATCCGCGAGGAAGATGGAGTCAAAATCGCCACTTTAACAGGTCATCAAGGCTCTGGTAATTTGCTGTCTTTGGTACAAGCAGACGCTTTACTTATTATCCCCGCTGGTGTAAAATGCGTGCCTGCTGGTCAGGAAGTTGAAGCCATTTTGTTATGAGGTTTTATGGATAATACCGATAAGTGGTTGGTACGTGCTTTGTATGTGCTTTTAATTGTAGGGTTGGGAATTGGAATTTATATGACCGTTTATAAATATACAGGTAACGATGCCATGTGCTTGGGTTCGGGTGCATGTTCGAGTGTTACTTCCAGCCCATACTCTGTTGTTAATGGAATTGATGTGCCAGTGATTGGCGCTGTGGGAAATATAGCCTTGCTGTTCATTTTGTTTTTTGAAAATCGAAATTCATTTTTGCAAAAAAATGGCACGCTATTATTTTTTGCCATCGCACTGGCTGGTTTTGCTTTTGTATTATGGCTCATCTATTTAGAAATTTTTGTATTGAAAGCGCTTTGTCCGTTTTGTGTTAGCGCGCAAACTGTGATGATATTAACGTTTATCATCGCAGTTACGCGTTTAGTTCGTAACCCTAACCTTTAGGAGGATGTTGAAATGCCACGCATTAAATGTCATTACGCCGATTGTGTTTTTCTCGATGAAGGTTTTTGTTCCGCCGCCGCCGTCGAGTTTGACCCCGACACAGGCTGTGTCACCTACTCACCAGCGGATGGTGCCGCCGCCAACGACGATGATTGGGACGAAGACGAAGATGCTGAATGGGATGAAGAAGACCTTGATGATGACGACGATGATGACTGGGAAGAAGAAGACGAGTTTTAACGCTTCATCACTAACTGATAATTGATTCTTAAACCTAAGCCTTCTCTTTCGAGGAGGCTTTTTGGTTGCTAAAGCAAATAGCCAAAATGTACTATCCACAAAAGAAGTAAAAAACATCCTCGAAACAACATCCTTATTGATACATTATTTCTAGCAAGATACTATTTCATTCAAAGGAGTTATACAAATTATGCGACAAAGAAATTGGCGGTTGGTGATTGTGGGAATCTTTTTTATTGTGATTGCGTTTGCAATTTTCTTGTTTGTTCCATCGCTGGGAGCGTATTCTACAGACCCAGTTGAATTTACAAGGTTGGTTGGGCAAATTGCTCAATATATTATTGGAGTCAGTGTGGCTTTAATCATTTTTGGGTTAATTGGTACAAAACCGAAACAATAAATTGAGGTGTTTACAGGAGACAGTCACTTACAAGTGACTGTCTCCTTTTTATTTGGGGTATGATTAAACTATTCACAACCATCTAAAAAAACAATACCGTCATTGCGAGGAGTGAAACGACGAAGCAATCTCATAATTAAGTTGAGGATTGCTTCGCCATAAAGACCAAGAACATGGCTCGCAATGACATAAAAACTTGAAAGGACGTTATGTCTCGTAATCGCATCATCATTGTCACCATTGGAATTATGCTCAGTCTATTCCTCGCTTCGATGGAAGCGACGGTGGTTGCAACCGCTATGCCGACGATTGTCGGTCAACTAGGCGGGTTGGATAATTATTCATGGGTGTTTGCCGCGTATATGCTTACCTCTACAACCACTGTTCCACTTTATGGAAAACTTTCTGATTTATACGGCAGAAGAAAAATTTACATCATTGCAATGGGATTATTCCTAGCAGGTTCGGTTTGGTGCGGCATTGCAAATAGCATGACCGAATTAATTATTGCGCGCGGCTTACAAGGCATTGGTGCGGGCGGCATTATGCCAATTGCATTTATCTTAATTGGTGAAATGTTTACACTTGAACAACGCTCACGCATACAAGGTGTATTTTCTGGCGTTTGGGGTGTGTCGTCTATTATCGGTCCACTGCTCGGCGGGTTTATCGTAGAACAACTTTCATGGCACTGGGTTTTCTTAATCAACATCTTTCCAGGTGCCATTGCTGGGGCGTTGGTGATGTTTGGTTGGCGCGAACAGGCACAAGGTCAAGAAAGACGCGCAATAGATTATGCAGGAGCCGTTTTACTTTCAGCGGCTGTCATCGCATTATTACTCGGTTTAGAATTTGAATCATCCACAGGTTTGATATTAATTGGGGTATCCATCATTTTGTTCATCGCGTTGTTATGGGTTGAACTTCGCGCATCCGACCCTGTAGTGCCACTTCATCTTTTCAAAGACCGTTTATTTTTTGCGACCATTTCGCATGGCATGTTAACGGGTTGGGCGTTATATGGTTTTATTTCATTCACACCATTATTTGTGCAATCGGTATTAAATACAAACGCTATGCAAGCAGGCATCACCATCACACCATTGTTATTAGGTTGGGTAGCAGGGAGCATCGTTGGCACACGTTTGTTATTAAAAGTTGGTTATCTCAAATTAGCATGGCTCGGTACTATTTTAGTTGTTGCCGCATCATTTTGTATGGCAACCGTTTCAGCAAACACAGGGCAAACATGGATGATGATTTTCTTAGGCTTGCTCGGCATTGGCATGGGCTTTTGCATTCCACCATTTTTGATTGCAGTACAAACAACGGTTGAACGAAAACATCTCGGCGCGGCAACATCATTTATGCAATTCAGTCGCTCGATGGGTGGGACATTAGGTGTGAGTGTGATGGGCGCCGCCCTAGCGACTCGACTCTCATCCAACTTAACCGCTTCAGGACTTGACCCAAACTTGGTGACTCAACTTCTAGAGCCTACTACATCCCAACTTTTGATTGACGAAGGCGTGCGTCTCGCCGTTGCCAATGCCATCAATTTAGTTTTTGTCATTGGCTTCATCGCCGCCACACTTTCATTGATTGCAGTGTTCATTGCTCCACGAATCACGTTACAAGATAGACCACAGACAAGTGTTGTCAGTGCGGATTAAACTCGCACGGACGTAAACGTCCATGCTACCGTTACAAAGCCCGCTAAAGCGGACTAGCCGACTTCAGTCGGCTTTGTAATAATAGCGCGTGGGATTTATCCCCGCGCGGGTGTGATTGTTAGGTTAATTTGTTAATTGAACGCCCCTGCGGATTAGAAAAGTTGTTAGGTATAATTCTTTACAACTTTTAGTTCAGCAACTTTGTAAGAGATAATTACCTATATTTATACATCTTTAAATAATGAGAAATATAGATATGACAACAAATAGATTTTCCGCTACTATATTTGGTTGGGTAGCAATCCTAATAGGGGTTTCAGTTATCCTTGCAGTGATATTACTTACTTTAATGTATACAGTAAATCCATCCTTTGGCAAAGTCAACGATGTATTCAATAGTGTGATTGGTATCTTAAGCATGATTCTGGCATGGGGGATGTATGCTGAACATCATGCTAAATCACCACTGATGAGTCAAATTGCACTTGCTCTTGTAACAGTTGGTGCGGTTTTTACCATCATTGGCTCGATATTGATAATTTATGACTTCACAAGTTTTCTACTGGCTGGGTGGTATTCGGGTGTCGGGAATGCTCTAATTGGATTATGGCTAGTGGCATTTTGTTATTCGCTATCACACACTGATAGATTGCTACAAAACTTGGTCATATTCGGAATTGTCACAGGAGCATTTATGGCAGTTGGTCTGCTTGGTATTCCAGGAATATTTGCTGGTATTGACAATATAGAGTCTATGCCGTGGTATCTCTATGTTGCATTTTTTGGATGGCTCGGAACCTATATTCTATTTCCCATCTGGGCAATCTGGCTGGGGCGAAATTTAGGTGTCAGGTCTCATTATGGCAAAAATCAATCATAACGTTTACACAGTCATAGGTTGTGATTTATAAAATTTCGAGGAAACACAAAACATGGGTGAGTTCTGGGAAGAAGCATTTAAGAAAAAGCAGGTTATGTGGGGAGAACAACCAACCGTATCAGCAATTGAAACTCTTGAGCATTTCAAAAATCTAGGCTTTCAAAAAATTTTGGTACCGGGCTTTGGTTACGGAAGAAATGCGAAACCATTTCTTGATAACGGATTTGAAGTTACTGGCATTGAAATCTCAAAAACAGCAATAGAACTGGCTTACCAACTACTCGATGATGAAATCAAAGTCTTTCACGGCTCTGTTAGCGACATGCCATTTAACCAAGACATCTACGATGGAATTTTCTGTCATGCACTGATTCACTTGTTGAAATCAAATGAAAGGAAACAACTACTTACAAACTGCAATGCTCAGTTAAAAAGTGATGGTGTTATGGTCTTTACGGCAATAACGAAACACGCCAGCACATATGGCGTAGGCGAAAAATTGGGTAAAGACCTTTTCAAAACGAAAGATGGTGTAGAACTCTTCTTCTATGATGAAGAGTCTATCAAAGAGGAATTTGAGCCATTTGGATTGGTTGAGGCAACCCTCGTAGAAGAATCACCTGCAACAAAGTTTTGGAAGATTATGTGCACAAAAACATAAAGACTTTTACAATTATTTACAAAATAGAATAACGCAAGCAGGTTGGCGTTTTCTTGCAAAATAAAAGTCACGAGGAGTTTTTTACTAATGAATAACAAGAATAATGAACGGCTTTTTGGATATACATTTGCAAGCATTTATCCACTATATATTCAAAAAGCAGAACGTAAAAATCGTACTAAAAAAGAAGTTGACCAAGTCATTTGTTGGCTGACAGGTTATACCCAAGCAGGACTGCAACAGCAAATCAAAAAGGGAAATGATTTAAGAACCTTTTTTGCACAAGCCCCTGCTATCAATCCAAATGCTTCATTAATCACAGGTGTTGTGTGTGGAGTCCGCGTGCAAGAAATTGAAGACCCGCTTATGAAAAAAATCCGCTATATGGATAAATTAGTTGATGAACTCGCCAAAGGTAAAGCGATGGAGAAGATTCTACGAACAGCCTAAGCAAGAGGTGAAATATACTTACTAATGAAAGTTAAGACAGATGGAGAAATCATAGAATTACTGCTTCGGCTAAACTTTCTATTCCCTTTTCCCTCAACAGGAGTATAATATCGTCCGCGCCAGCCACAGGCTGGCATTTTCGTGGATGGAGAACTCTAACGCATGATTCGTAATTTAACCAACCGTATTATCCTGATTGTGGTTGTGGTCGCCCTATCGTTATGGATTGACCTCAGCCGCGAAATCCTAATCCCTAACCCATTTAGCAATACCAATGAAGCCCTGTTTAGCAGAAATGTAGAGCCGCGCCTCGGGTTAGACCTACAAGGCGGCTTGCAAGTGCTACTCGAAGCCGATATCCCTGCCAACCAAACCATCGACTCTGAAGCAATGGAAGTTGCCCGCCAAATTGTTCAACAACGTACCGATGCTTTAGGTGTGAATGAAAATGTGATTACCGTCGCTGGCGACCGCCGCATTGTAGGCGAATTCCCAGGGCTAGCAGATACCGAATCCGTTTTAGCGACGATTCAACAAACGGGTCTGCTTGAGTTTGTAGATACAGGCGATGACCTCCCCGAAGCAGGGACAATTCTCTTAACAGACTACAGCCCCACTGGCGAAACCATCACCGCAGGCGAGGGCGAAAAAATTTACCATACTATTTTCACCGGCGCAGAAATTGACTCGATAAGCGTGTCGCCAAATCAATTTGGAGGCGGATATTCAATCAACTTCGCATTGAAATCAAACGGAGCACAAATTTTTGGCCAGCACACTGCCGCCAACATTGGCAAAATCCTCGCCATTACATTAGATAAACAAGTTATCTCTGCTCCGGTAATCAATGATGCCATCATAGGTGGTCAAGGCACAATTACCGGCGACTTTACATTGGAAGAAGCCAATGCCTTTGCTATTCAATTACGATATGGCTCATTACCCGTGCCATTGAAAATTGTTGAAACCCGCATTATTGGTCCAACCCTCGGCGCAGATTCATTAAACAAAAGTTTAATCGCCGGTGGAATCGGTATGATTATCGTCGCCTTGTTTATGATTATTTATTATCGTATGCCCGGCATCGTGGCAGTGCTTTCGATTTTGATTTATGCCGCAATTGCTTTTGCAGTTTTCAAGTGGTTCCACTTCACATTAACCTTACCAGGCATTGCTGGCTTCATGTTAAGCACAGGCACAGCACTCGACTCAAACATCCTCATCTTTGAACGTATGAAAGAAGAATTACGCAACGGAAAAACACTCAATCAAGCCATGGACCAAGGCTGGACGCGCGCTTGGTCATCCATTCGTGATTCAAACCTCGCCGCCATCATCACGTCCATCATTCTATTTTGGTTCGGCTCTTCTTTTGGCGCCACCATTGTCAAAGGTTTTTCATTAACACTCGCGCTCGGCGTTATTATTTCGTTGTTCACCGCCATTTACGTCACACGCACCATATTGGCAATTTTTATACGCTCCTTCAAACCACAAAACTATGAGCGCTGGTTTGGTCTATAAACAAATTCACTAAGGAATTTTGTTATGAATATTTTAGTTAAACGATATTACTTTTTTGCTTTTTCACTGATTTTAATCATCTCAGGCTTAACTCTGCTCGCCATCAATGGCGTTCCGCTCTCGCTTGATTTCACCGGCGGAACTTTGTTTGAAGTTCAATTTGAAGACGGGAAAACACCCGATACAGCCACCATCCTCAGCATTTATGAAGACTCGAATATTGACGATGCGCAAATCACTTCTACCGAAATAGGCTCAGTCATTATCCGCTCATCGTTTCTTACCAACGAAGTTCGCGACGAAGTATTGAAAGACCTAAAAACTGCTTCTGATTCTGAAGTAACCGTCATCCGCTTTGATAGCGTAGGTCCCAGCATCGGCAGACAAGTGACCCAACGCGCCGCAATTGCTGTTGCAGTTGCATCCCTTCTTGTAGTGCTGTTCATCATCTGGTCATTCCGCAAAGTAGAAAATGCTTTCCGTTATGGCGTGTGCGCTATTCTCGCCATGCTACATGATATTGCCATCATTTTCAGCATCACAGGCATTGGCGCATACTTTTTTAATTGGCAAGTTGATTCACTCTTCTTAACTGCACTATTAACCGTCATTGGTTTCTCCATGCAAGATACCATTGTCGTGTTCGACCGCATCCGCGAAAACTCAAACATCTTACGCAGGCTTGAGTACGAAAAACTTGTCAATCATTCCATTGTGCAAACTTTACAACGTTCTATCAACACCCAATTGATGACCGTAGAATTTCTTTTACTCGCGCTGGCATTATTCGGCGGAGTCACACTTCAAGAATTTGCTATCGTCTTACTGGTCGGTTTATTAAGTGGAACCTACTCCTCCATTTTTGTCGCCGCACCCATTCTTGTTGTATGGGAAAAACGCGAATGGCAAACATGGTTTGGCAGAAGTGCAAACATATAAATTAAAACGTAGCCACAGAGCGCGCAGAGTCCTCTGAGAAAAACCCTTAACCCTCTTTTTTCTCTGTGGTCTCTGTGGCTAAAAAGGTTTGGGTATAGTAGCAAGTTAAAACGCAAAACAAAAAACTAAATCATTGACATTTGTACCAGTAGGATTTGTTTTGATTAAATCATCCAACTGATTAAAAAATTCAAACGCATCATTTCTTAATTGATAGTTGGTGACATCCATCCTCAGTCTTTTGCCTCGCTGATAACTCTCCCCTGTCACCACAGCGCCTGCCGCATCTGTGGGTCCATCTTCCCCATCCGTTGCAATTGAAATCAGCATCACATTTTCTAAACCAGATAATTCTTCTACAGTTGCTAATGCCAATTCTTGATTCCTGCCACCTTTACCATTTCCTTTAATAGTGACAGTCGTCTCTCCGCCTGCTAACAAGCAAAAAGGTCTTTGCATGATTTGTAAAGCATTCTTAAATTCTTTTGCAATTTGTAAACCAACTACACTTGCTTCGCCTTGAATATTTTTATTAACTATTCTTACTTTTTCGTCTCCCCACACACCCCTAGTTTGACTACACGCAAACTCTAAAGCAGTGGAATTGCTAGCCACAATTTTGTTTTCTACATTCTCAAAAAGCGGATTATCTGCCTTCAAAGTCTCTTTCCAAGAAGAAATTTCATTCTTAATTTTATACTTTTGCAAAATGTTTATTGCATCTTCTTTTGTTGTGGAATCAGGTGCGGTGATTCCCGAAGCGATAGTTTGAAAAGAATCGCCAACAACATCCGAAAGAATCAAACCGATAATTTTTGCTCCATTTGCAAATTGAACCACACCCCCGCCCTTCAATTCATCCAAATGTCTTCGGATTGTATTAATTTCATCAATGCTCGCGCCTGATTTTAATAATGCTAAAGTCAATTCTTGCAGTTTATCTAATGGAATGGTTGGCGCGGTCATTAATGCTGAGCCACCACCTGAAATCAAACAAATCAGCAAATCATCTTTTGTTAATTGCGAAAGAAATTTTTTTGCTTCAATTCCTGCGTTAAGACTCTCTTTGCCGGGGATAGGATGATTTCCCAGAATAACAGAAGCAAGTTTCAAGTCAGAAAATGAAGCGTGTTTGGTGATGATGAGTGAGTCAGTTAATGAAATTTCATCTGCAACTGCTTGAGCCATTGCAATTGCAGCTTTGCCCAATCCGAAAGCAAAAGTTCTTTTTGAGTTTAGTAAAGAATTTCTTTGTAAATATTTTTTTACAGCATCATAAGGGTTGATAGAATCAAACGTGTAAGCAAGAATTTGCTGAATAAAATCACATTGTGAATGATTACGGATTGAAAATGAATCAAAACGCGTGGGGCTAAAGTTTTGGGTCATCTTTGCGGCGGCGATGATGTTCGCCTTTGTTACGATACATGGCATCATCTGCTAGGCTAATTACTTTTTCAAGGCTTTGGTCAGGCGTGCTTGTAGCCGCGCCAAGTGAAACACTTAATTCAGGCTCGCGATAAAATTTATTATTCATTTCAACCAACACTTGAATATGTTTTACAAATTCATTTGCGCTTTCTTCATTTGTGTTTGGCAAAATGACAACAAACTCATCACCACCGATGCGCGCTGTGAAATATTTATCTTCCGATGCGGCTTGCAAAACTTCTGCAATGCGACGAATTAATTTATCGCCCGCTTGATGCCCAAAAGTATCGTTGACGTGTTTGAGATAATTCAAATCAACAATTACAATGCTGGTTGGTTCTACGCGATTGGCTTCAATTTTCAAAATTGTTTCTTCAAAATACGCGCGATTATGTAAACCAGTCATTACATCGTGCGTGCCGAGGTAACGCAAATATTCTTCCGCCTTTTTTCGTGCAGTAATATCTTGAATGGCGACCATCACCCAAGCAAAATCATCTTCATGCCCAGGCATCACGCGAAAACTCAAAAGAATATTAATTGGTTCGCCTGTCAGCGAGTAATTAATGCCTTCGCGTTCATAATACAATTTTCCATTCCACAAATCCACAAGTTCTTTGGCAAATGAATTTCCCATTTCATCACGAAACACTTGACTTAAATTATTCAATAAATCATTTTTAGAATTCGCGCCAAACAATTCTAATGTTTTTTGATTGACGTTCAACACGCGAATTAATGAAGCGCAATGCAATGAGGCTTCGGGGTGTTGATGCAAATAATCTTCAAAATTAGTTACACCTTGCTCACGAAGCGTATCAAAATATTTTTTGATTTCGCTGTAATCTTCTTCCCATAATGAAATTGGCGATGATTCAAATAAACTTTCGAGTCGTTTTTCGGCGCGTTTTCTGGCGGTGATGTCTTCAATGGTGACTAAAACTTTATCCCAATTTTTTTCATGTTCTGGCAAAATACGCCAATGTAAGATGATGTCTAATGCTTCGCCGTCTAAGGTATAGTTGATTCCTTCACCCGCCCATTTGATTTCCCCATTCCACAGTGACAGCAATTCATCTCGAAAGTGATGGCGCATTCCATCACGAAAAACAAGATTTAAGTTTGCAAGAAATGTCCCTTTTGAGTCGGCTTTGAACATCGAAACAGTTTGCTGATTAACATTCAAAACCTTAATCGCTTGCATACATTCGTCTATCAATTCGGGGTGACTATCCAAATAAGAATCCAAAGTTTTCACCCCTTGCTTTTTCAACTCATCGAACTTGGCTTTAATGTGGCTGAAATCTTGCTCCCAAAGCGAAATCGGTGCATATTCAAACAAAGTAATCAAATACTCCTTGCTATCTGAACCAAACATGGTTTAGTCCTTGTAAGTCTGAGATTGTCTAACAAAGTGATTATACATGCAGGGTGATAAAAAATCATTTCAGTATCAGATTATTTAAGGCGTATAATATCGTTATGGATAAGCCCGTAGCCTTAATCGTCGAAGATGACCGCGATATTGTCGCGTTGTTTCGGCATGTGTTAGACGTGGCGGGCTATCACACCGAAATTGTGTTAGACGGCAAAGATGCGATGGAACGCTTGGGGGCAATGACCCCAGATATTGTTTTACTTGATTTGCAATTGCCCAGAATGAGTGGGATAGATATTCTAAAAAATATGCGTGATGATGAACGCTTAAAACGTGTCCCAGTCGTCGTTATCACGGCTTATGCGCCAATGGCAGACACCTTACCCGTAGAACCTGATTTACTCTTGCTAAAACCCGTAGATATTAATCAACTTAGCAATCTTGTGCAAAGACTACAAACCACACAAGGCGCACTCAATGAACCCTCTCACGATAAAGTGACAGGCTTGTATTCATATTCTTTTTTCAATGTGCGACTCACTTTTTCATTAGAACGAATCAGGCAAAGTTCGTTTCGGCGATTTGGCATTTTGTTTGCAGAAGTTGACCAATTACCTAAACTCAAAAATCAGATTAGCCAAGAAGAATATGATTCATTTTTGCGTAAACTGGCTGACCAATTTCGCATGACACTTCGCCCAACCGATACAATGGCTTGGTCTAGTAATCATTTTCTTTTCTTTACATTGATAGAAGATATACCCAGCCCAGAAGCCCCGCTCAAAATCGCCTCGCGTGTTAAAGATAGTATGAAACGTTTTATTGATAACCGCCATCACGATTTGGAAATGAAAGCCAATGTTGGCGTATTATTATGTGATTCAGAATATGAAAACATTCAAAAAGTTTTGCGTGATGTTGAACTTGCCCGTACCTATTTGCGCGAAGGCTTATATACCAACCCTTCTATTTTTGACCGCGAAATGCTAACCGCCAAAGGCTAATCGCTATCTTTCAATTTACTAAACACTGCCTCTAACACACCGCCAGCCACTGCTAAAGATTTATCTGAAACCAAGCGAATCAAATCGGGGTCATTACGCGAATCAACATCACCAATTTTCATGCCTTCAAGTACATCTACTTTTGGATGAATCAAGCCGCGTAAAATTCCATCAAATGGGCTAATGACTGGTTGATTATTCACCAAACAAATTTTTTCGCCTGCTTTACAAGAATCACCAATTTGTTTTAACGCTTCAATATTTCCATTTGCAGGCGCACGCAACACACGCCGCGCATCACCATCAGGTTGTTTGCTATCAGCTTGTGCCGCACCTTGCCAATAGACTCTACCAAGCGTGTGACTTCGGCGAGTCTCTATTACAGCGTGGCAATTGGCTGGGGCAGAGAAACCAGGTCCAAGTCCTATATGAAGCGCGACTTCCGTATACAAAGGCTCGGGTTCAGTTTTCAAAAGTCGCGCATCAATCACAAAAGTAGATTGTGGGCTCGTTAAAAATTGATTCTTTAAGATGTTAGCGTATGGGTCAATTAATACTGCGATTTCACCCGCCTCCATCGTGACTTGAAACTGGTCTGCCGAAACAAGCCTTGCGACTACGCCTTCGACAGTTTGCTCGCCTTCGTACACTGCTTCTGAAAATGAAACCGTGCGACGGACAGCAAGCGGCTTATCGAGTTCGAGAATGGTGATTTGAAAACCAACGCGATGCAAACGCAACGCGATTCCAGTTGCAAGGTCGCCACCACCGCGAATGATGATTAAAGGTTTCATGTTTTTTGAATTTGTTCCTGTAAGAGTAAACCAAATGTATAAATCGTAATGTAAATAAAAATAAACAATGCAGAAAATATGCCAATGAACATGATTGATTGTAAACTAGGATTGCTTGAATAATACATTAATTCAATGAAACGGTCACGCGGATTAAACAGCATGTCCCACGAATTCCACCTCAAAAATCTGCCAATGTAAATGCCGAGGCTGGCAAGAAAACTAACCGATAATACAAATAGCCAACCTGTGATTCTGCCAAATGCTCTACGGACGATGTTTTGCATCATAAACATAGAAATTAAACCGAGTGATAGCCCTGTCCATGCAAACCATAACAACAAAAGGGTATCAAACCAAATTGGCACATTTATATCTTTACGCCAACTTAAATGAAACAAGTCTGTGAGAATATAAGGCGCATTTGGAAAAAATAAAAGCCACAGAAATGCTACAAACGGCATGACCAGTAAAAGCGTTTTGCGATTCCATGAAAAAGATTCGGCGGCGTAGGCAAACCCAAGCGGAATCCATGCTAGAAAAATATTCCATAACAAGAAAGCATATTCATCTGAGCCACTGAGAATAGTTCTTAAACGAAATAGAACAACTGCAAATAATGTTGCTCCACACAATAGAGTGAAAAGTGTGAGTCGAAAACGATATGGGTAAATTTGTTGATATAGATGTTTCATGGCGACCTCCAAGTTGAGGCAAGTGTAAATATCTTTTCTTTCAATTACTTGCAAAGGCTATCAGGATTAAGTGCAGTGTTCAGTTATCAGTATTCAGTGAAGAGGAGAGAAATTATGTAATTGAATTGGATGGTTGCGTAGAAGCCAATTGCTCTGGAGTTTCTTGTAATCTTGTCCTTTGCTCTGCCAGCATGTGACTAAATGAATACAAAAGTAAATATACAAACAAGAAAAAGAATGTGTATAAAACAGTAAATGCGGCGAGGCGCATACTGGGGTCAATGACCAAGCCTAAAATTTCCATTGCCGTTTCGGAGGGGTTTTGTAAAATATCCCATGAATTTAATCGCACAAAGCGACCAATATACATCCCAAAACTACTCGCTGCCGAAATAACAAAAACAAAAGCCCAGCCAACCCATCTGCTAATGGTGCGGAAGATAATATCTTGCATCAAATATAGTGAAATGATTCCAAGTAATGTGCCTGTCCATGAACACCACACCACAATAATCACGTCATACCAAAGCGGTGCGCCGACTCCGCCAGCACGGGCAAGGTCTTGTAAATCAGTCAACATATAAGGCGCGTTTGGAAAAAAGATTAACCACAAGAAAGCAATGATTGGAATCACAATATATAAAGTTATCTTTCGCCAAGAAATTGCATGGGCAAAATATGCGAGGATAAACGGAATCCATGCGAGGAAAAGATTCCAAATTAAACCTGAATGACGAAATGAGTCGGTATAAGTGACACGCGCAAAGACAAGCGCAATGCACGTCAGGCAGGCGAGGTTGAGCAAAACAAACACAGCCAAATTATGTCTGTTTCGATAGATGTAATTTTTTATTCGGTTCATAATTTTTTGCGCAAGAAAAGAATCATGTCAATATCACCAGGCGAGTGACCAAAATTCGTTAACATGGCGGCGACTTCTGTCCGATGTTGCGTGCCATGATTGATGACATGCAACATAGATTCCCATAAAATATTTTCGTATTTCACACCTTCGGTAGAAGTATATTGAAATGGCGAGTTTAATTTTTCATCAGTTACTTCATCAACAAATTTCATTAACTCGTTTTCTTCTTTCAGCCACCGAATTTTCAAAGACTCAAACGAATCAAATTCTTCGGGCTTGATTCGCGTTGTCGGAGAAATGCCTTCCCAACGACTGCGCCAAATCCATTCGGCGAACAAGGCGTGCGTCAATGTTCCGCGAATGCCGCTGTGAGGAAAAGTATCCGAAGCAAGAAACTGCTCCACGGTCAGGTTTGAAGCGGCGGAAAAAATTTTTGCATTCGCCCATTGATTGTATTTGAATAATGTTTGTATCGTCTGTTTATTCATTTCCTGAGCGCGGACTTAAGTCCGCATTCCTTTTCAAAAATTCTAACAGAATTGGGTTGACCTCGTGTGGTTTTTCATAATGCGGAATGTGTCCGCAATTTTCGATGGCGTGAAATTCAGCATGTGGCATGGCTTTCAAAATTAATTCACTATGTTCAAACGGCACAGTCGCATCTTGTCTGCCCCAAAATAATAATGTCGGTTTGTGTAATTTTCCAATTTGCTCATAAACTTCTAAAAATGAATCGAGCATGTTGTTTCGCATGGTGGATAAAATCGCACGCTTGAATCCATGATACTGCATTTGGATTGAATACTTTTTTTGAAAATGTTCAACGAGCTCAGGCGTGAACAAATCACTGGCAATTGACTTAACCATGCTTCCGCTTCCAAACAGACCGAGTAACAGTTCGCCAACCAACGGAATTTTTACTATCTTCAACAGCGGTGATAGTGCAATTGGTTTTGCGCCTGCTGGGTCAATCAAAATATGTTTGGATACATACTGTGGATGTTGCTCAATAAATTTTGCGGTAATCGGTCCACCCATAGATAAACCCACTAAATTTATTTTTTTGAAATTGAGTTTATCTAACAATTCTTTGAGTTGTTTTACAAAAAGATGAATATCATATTTAAGATTCGGTCTATCAGAAAACCCACGCCCGAATAAATCATATCTCAACACATGAAAACCTTGTTTGGATAAAAATTCAAAAGTCGGGTCATAAATAAAAGATGGGACAGAAAATCCGTGAACCAGAACAACTTCCCTCACCCCTAGCCCCTCTCCCAAAGAGAGAGGGGAATCATCCCTGCCCAATTGATAATGTGTGATTCCATCTGATAGTTGAATAAACAAACCATCCGCCTCTTTGCGGGCAGATTCATTTAATTCTTTGGTTTCGTCAAGGTAAGGGAAGGGCATAAGTTATTATCCCCAATTTTAAGAATAATTTTATGTCGCACATGATGTTCTTAATATTTTGTGATGCATTATCAATCTACTATTTAAGAGGTTCACTTTGAAACGAAAACTTTACATTTGGATAGTAGTGTTGTATGGTTTTTTGAATTTTTTCAGTATCTTCACGGTTGTACAGAAAAAAGCGTGTCCCGAAAGCCATATCATTTTCTTCGGCTGTATCAAGTAATAGTCTAAAAACCCGTTTTTGCGTAATTCTTTCATCATCTATAGGACATTCAATTAATTGAATTGAAGTGATATAAGACAATGGAATTTCAGTAACATGACGAGTTTTTAAGACTTCTTCAGACAAAGGAGGGAAGTTTGGATTAATAAATCGACTTGTATAAATACCTGATTCGATTTTATCTTTTTCTTCAACTTCTTTTTTGAAAGAGATAACAATAAAACGATATGGCGTAACAATAAGATAACCCCAAAAAGCAGGTGAACCTAAAAACAGGTATGACCAGTTTGAGATGACAATAGGAATATCTTCATTTTTGAAATTAAGTCTATTTAACCGAGGAATATCAGATTGAAAAAATCCGCTGATTTTTGTTGTCCAATCCCCATATTCTGTAAATGGTCTATTGATAACAGTATTATTGTTTCCCTGAATGACAACAGAACTTTCTACCTTACCATCAATATTAATATTAAAATTGGTTTGATCTGATTTATTTTCCATCTTCAACCTTTGTAAACTTCTAAAGATAAATAATTATAATAGTCTATCTAAATTTAGACTCAGGATTATTTACTAATCTCAAATTACTTAATCTTCCCCAACGCCCTCAAGACTCTTTCAGGCGTAAACGGAAATTCATCAATCCAAACGTCAGTGGCATCATGGATCGCCGCCGCGATGACAGGTGCAACTGGAAGGTAAGGCAATTCACCAACACCACGCGCACCCCATGGACCATTCGGGTCTGGAATTTCTACTAAAACCGATTCTACTTTTTCAGGAATATCCAAAATTGTTGGCAATAAATAATTACTGAATTGGTCAGTTAATACTTTGCCGTCTTTCATTTTGAAATCTTCAAGGACAGCATAACCATGTGCTTGAACAATGGCGCCTTCAATTTGCCCGACGATTAAATCAGGATTGATGGCTTTGCCCACATCATCCGCAGATAAGATGCGCGTCACTTTTACATGACCAGTTTCAGTATCCACTTCTACTTCACAGGCTTGAGCAACCCACGCATATTGAAAATTAGGTGTTGAAAAACCAGTTTCTTTATCCATTGGTGTAGTGCGTGGAGCAAGATACTTAAACTCAGCAATGGCAGGGCGTTCTTCATTATTCCATTTTTGTAACGCCAACTCCGCCGCGCCTTTGATTGAATTGCCCGCCATAAACGTTAAGCGCGAAGCAGATGCAGAACCAGGGTTTTCTTGTGTAGCAGAATCGGACGTTTTCAATTCAATAATATTTGTCGGCACACTTAAAGTCTGCGCCGCCATTTGCACCATGACAGTATGCGTGCCTTGACCCACTTCCGCGCCAGCATGATGCAAAATCACTTTTTCAATTTTGCCATTGCCGTAAAGTTCTACTTTTGCCCAGCAATTTTCTGCATAGCCAAATGAAAAGCCGACATTCTTAAAGCCCGCGGCAAAGCCCTGACCGCGGACGACGGACGACAGACGGCTTTTTTTCTGCGGTCTGCGGTCTGTGGTCTGCCGTCGTTTTTTCCAACCAAACTTATCTCTCGCGGCTTCGATACATTGCACAATGCTCACGGGGTTCGGAGCAGGCGTGCCTACTCCCATTGTGTCGCCATCTCGTAAAGCATTTTTCAAGCGAATCTCAACAGGGTCTATGCCAAGTTTTTCGGCAAGTTTATTCATTTGTGTTTCAGCCATGAACAAGGCTTGTGGTGCGCCAAACCCACGAAATGCCGCGCCGGGCAAATTGTTTGTATAAACGCCATACACATCTGTTTTTACATTCGGTATAAAGTAAGGTCCCGTTGATGTAATGGCTGAATTCCCCAACACTTTATTCGAGGTGTACATGTACGCGCCACCATCGCCGATAATTTCATTTTCAATTGCAATTAATTTTCCATCTTTTGTGGCACCCCATTTTGCTTTGAGAAAAACTTCATGCCGCTTGCCATGCCCAATCATTGATTCTCTGCGCGACCAAATTATTTTTACAGGTCTTTGTAATTTCCATGCCGCAAGTGCTAACGGAATTTGAACCGATAAATCTTCACGCCCACCAAACGCGCCACCAATAGCGGGATATATCACGCGCACATTTTCTTCGGGTAAATCTAAAGCATGAGCAATAGATTTTCTATCTGCATGAGTCCACTGCCCTGCTGATTCGACTGCTATCAACCCGTTTTCGTCAATGTATGCTAAACCCGCTTCAGGCTGGAGGTAGGCATGTTCCTGCACTGGAGTATGGTACTCGCTTTCAACGATGACATCCGCTTGCTTAAATGCTTCGTCCACATCCCCTTTGCGAATTTTGTAGTGAACGCAAATATTCGTATCGCCACGGTCTGGGTGTAAGACCAAAGCATCCGAGCGCATAGCAGTTATCGGGTCAAGTAGAGGCGGTAGGTCTTCATAATCTACTTCGATTAATTTCATCGCCTCATGCGCTTGTGGCTCAGTGTTTGCTACCACTGCGGCAATTTGGTCACCGACAAAACGCACAATATCGGTATAAGGTTTGGATGAACCAGGTCCGCAAAAAACAGGCTGGTCTGGAATTTGCAAACCATATTCGTTGTTAGGAACATCTTTGGCGGTGAAAATTGCAACCACACCATCTGATGCCAATGCTTTTGTTAAATTAATATTTTTTACTTTGGCATGTGGGCGTTCGGCAAATAAAATTTTCATGTGCAACATTTTTGCGCGATGCACATCGCCAGAATATAAAGTTTCACCAGTTACTTTTCCGCGCGCATCTACACGCGGGTGTGATTTGCCAATTGCAGAGTTTTGCATTTTATCTTTTGTATTTTTTCAATTTAACACTTGGTGGCGGAACATCTAACGGACCGTATTGCGGTGGGCCAACAAGGCGATACATAAATGCGTATAGGACAGACATAATGCCACCGAGCAAAATCATATACAAAATGCTGGTAACGGCATAAGCATAGAAATGCCGTGTGTTGGTGATGGGGCTAAGGAGTAGCATTAAACCATCTGAAGCATAAAACCAATCTGGGTAACGTGGGAAGCCGAGTAATTGAAATGGAATTGTCCATTTGTTAGCCAAGCCGTAATCAATGGTCATTACACCAGCCGCAATTGAAATAACTGGGATAATTAACATCATCACGCATCCAATACCACGCCAAGCGACGTGTACATCTCGACTTTTTTCTTTTATCACTTTCTTTCTTGCTAAACTTTGATATTTGCCCATACATACCTCATACTTTCATTTTGCTTGCGTCTTGAATTGCATCTACAATTTTGTAATAGCCAGTACAACGGCATAAATTGCCAGTGATGGCTTGCTCAATTTCATCTTTCGTTGGGTTGGGTTTTTCTTCTAACAACTTTGCTCCAGACATAATAAAGCCTGGAATACAATATCCACATTGCACGGCGGCGTGTTCGATAAATTTTTCTTGCACGGGATGTAACTCTTCACCATTTGCCAAGCCTTCTACTGTAATGATTTCTGCATGATGTACGCGTGGCGCAGGAACAAGGCATGACATTACGGCTTGCCCATCTAAAAAGACAGTACACGCACCACATTCGCCTTCGGCGCAACCTTCTTTTGTTCCAGTGAGCATACCTTCTTCACGCAAAAATCTTAATAAGGTTTTGTCATGTCCGCTTTTGAAAGCATATTTTTTATTATTAATTGTCGTTTCAATTTCAGATTCTGGAAATTTGGAAATCGTCTGCGGTCTGTCGTATTCCGTCTTATTACTTGTCAACAAAATCGGTTTCTTTGGCATGCCTGATTCTTGTTTTTCATCACGAATCAGTGTCAAGCCACGTTTTGTAATCACCTTCACCATTTCACGGCGATAAGTTGCTGAACCGCGTACATCGTCAATTGGCGTAGCGGATTCCACTGCAAGTTCGGCGGCTTGTAAAATATTTTTGTCAGTTAATTTTTTGCCGACTAAAAATTTTTCCGCTTTTGTTGCATGTGCAATGATGGGAGTCACTGCTCCAAGTGTGATAGAGGCTGATTTGACAGTATCAGCCTTCAAGTCGAGAAGAAGCGCAACATCAACTAAAGAAATCGCTTGTGCACGCCTCAATGCTAACTTGATGAATGCGCCACGTTGGGATTTTTTCATGGCAGGGAAAGAAATATCCACCAACATTTCATCGGGTTGCATGACGTTTTTGCGAACACCTGTATAAAACTCTTTGAGCGGAACTGTTCTTTCGCCATTTTTTGAAAGCAATGTAACGCTTGCGCCAAGTGCCATCAATGGTGTAATCGTGTCATTGGCTGGTGATGCGGTAATTAAATTTCCAGCAATCGTGCCGCGATTCCGAATCTGTGGCGCGCCAACTTCCCACGCCGCGCGTGATAATGGATATGCGCGTGTGCGAATCAATTTATCAGATGCGCAATCATTGTGTGTTACTAACGCGCCAAGATGAATGACATCATCTTCATCTAATGTTATTTTTTTTAATTCAGAAATTCTGGTTACATCAATTAATGTATCCACCCCTTTGCGAAGACCACGTTCGAGTTCGAGAATCAAATCAGTGCCGCCAGCAATGACACGCGCACGCTCACGCTTTTCGGCGAGAATTTGTATCACCTCATCAACAGAGGTTGCGTTGATATATTCATGCCACATAAAATTCTTAACCAGAGATAAACGGAGATGAACAAAGATGTTCTTATCTCTCCGTTTATCTCAGTTTATCTTCGGTTAATTACTTCCTGTCACAACTTCTGAACGGCGTTCAAATGTTTCCACAGCCAAACGTGCCAATGTGGTTACATTGCGAATCGCGGCAGGCAATGCTTCTTCATCATTCATGCTGGATTCTAAATTATCAATTCCGCTTTTCACTTGGTCACCCAAGTCAAAAAAGGCGGCATCGAATTGATAAATTTTTTCCAATTCGGCTTCATTGATTTTGACCGCATCAAACAAACCAGAATACCCGCGTGCGGCGGTGCTAATTTTGTCAATGAATGTGCGTAAAGCCAACGCGGCTTTTTCTACATCATCAACATATTTAATCATACCGTTGCTGACGAGTTCCGCTTGCAAATTAGAGATGCGACTCCATTGTTCTTCAAAGCGGCGCGCCACCGTTTCACGCAAGAGAGCATCTGCGTCACGACGATTCTGTCGCTCAACATATCCGCCGAAACCTGGAATATATGAAACCAGTTTCTTAAACGGGTCAACCTGACTACTTACTTTTTCAAAAAAATCGCTCATGGGAGCCTCCTGCCAAAGATATACGTTATTATTTTCAAATTGTTTCGCTCTGGCAATTATATCGTTTAATTCAAGATATAATCAAGTTATCATTTTTTTATCAGGAGATTGTTATGTCAAATCACATTAATGAATTACTTGCACTGGTTGAAAACAGTGTATCAGTAGAAGGGACAACTGTAAAAGTTTTAGATGCAAATACATTTAGAAAAAATGTCGGCAAGCTGGTTGAACGCTCTGCTCTCGCTTCAGACTTAAGTGCGGGCTGGTCTCGTTACATCATCCGATGTGCTGCCTTAGACTTGGGTATCATTCCCGCGTCCATTCACGACCTTTACATGGCTCGCGGACGTGAAGAAGTGCCAATGACCTTCACCACCCCAGCATTTAATTTACGCGCTTTATCTTATCATGCCGCACGCGCCATGTTCCGTTCAGCCCTTAAGATTAACGGAGGCGCATTTATTTTTGAATTGGCTCGTTCTGAAATGAGTTACAGTGCCCAACGCCCATCCGAATATGTGACCAATATTCTCGCCGCCGCCATTACCGAAGGATTTGTCGGTCCCGTTTTTGTTCAAGGCGACCACTTCCAAGTCTCTGCGAAAAAATATCAAGCCGATGCTCAAGCAGAACTCAATGCAGTTAGAGATTTAACTCTCGAAGCGATTGCCGCAGGTTTTTACAATATTGATGTAGATACTTCTACATTAGTAGATATTCATTTACCAACGGTAGAAGAACAACAAGCATTGAATAGCAAACTTTCGGCAGAACTTTCTAAATTTATCCGTGATAATGAACCCGCAGGTGTCACAATTTCAATTGGCGGTGAAATTGGAGAAGTAGGAACTACAAATTCAAATGAATTTGAATTACGTGCTTACATGAATGCGTACAATGCTCACATGAAAGAAATTGCGCCCGGGAAAGCAGGTTTGAGCAAAATTAGTGTGTTAACTGGTACTTCTCATGGCGGAACCGTACTTGCGGATGGCTCTCTCGCCGAAGTGACCATTGCTTTTGATGTTCTGCGTGATTTGAGTCGCATTGGCCGCAAAGAATATGGCATGGGTGGAACAGTTCAACACGGCGCGTCAACTGTGCCAGAAGAGAACTTTAATAAGTTTGTTCAACACGAAGCAATTGAAGTTCACCTTGCTACAAACTTCACCACCATGTTTTTTGATAATGTGCCTGCTGATTTCAAAAGAGAAATGTATGCGTGGTTAGATGTTAATCATGCCGCAGACCGCAAGCCCGGTATGACCGACGAGCAGTTTTATTACAAGACTCGTAAGAATGCGATTGGTCCATTCAAAGCCCAGTCGTATGCTTTGCCAGAAGATGCCAAAACAAAATTAATCAATGCTTGGGAAGCGCAGTTTGATAAATTATTCAATTTACTTGGCGTAAAAGATACCAAACAATATACAGATAAATACATCAAGCCTGTTAAAGTTGCACCCAAGTTTGAAGATTATGTCAAAGGTGATGTTGCCGCTGAAGATGTGAGTGATTTAGCAGATTGAAAAAGTAAACAGGTACACAAGTACACAGGTAAACTCGTATCTTGTTACTAATTTCTCTTAACAGCACATGCCACAATCTGACCAATTTTTAGGTAATGAAAGATATATGCTCATTCCCCGTGTTTTGATTTTTATCAGGCGCGGGGATGAGTATTTGTTAATCAAAGGTGCGCCGACAAAAAAATTATGGGCTGGGAAATATAACGGCTTGGGTGGTCATATAGAACGTGGAGAAGATGTAATCTCTGCCGCAAAAAGAGAATTGCTTGAAGAAGCAGGCATCACTGCTGATTTGTGGTTATGTGGCACTGTGATTGTAGATGTGAATGAAATTGGAATTTGTTTGTTTATCGTTTGTGGAGAAAATGCTTCGGGTGAGATAAAAGAGTCGAGGGAAGGCAAACCAGAATGGGTTAAGAAAGAAGCGTTAAGTCATTTGCCAGTTGTTGAAGATTTGCCAATCCTCTTAAATAAAGTTGATACGATGAATCAAAACGACCCGCCATTTTCAGCAAGGTCGTTTTATGAAGATGATAAATTGAAAATAATTTTTGCCGCCGAGGACGACGGAAAAGCACGCAACTAGGGAATACTATAAGATTGTAATTCGGTGGTGAGCGTAAACGGTGCGCCGCCAAAATCTGAATTGCTGATTGATTTGATTTGTCCGATGTTTGGTGCAAACCAAGTAATGGTTGAGCCTGTAATTTTCATGGGAACTTGAATGCCTTGAAATTCACCGACAATATCTAAGGTGGTAGTTGCTTGAAATTTGATTGTTTCAAATGTACCAGCGGGGACAGTAA
>JAEURH010000349.1 GCA_016789365.1 Anaerolineales bacterium | reverse complement strand
TGGCAGGTGGCGAGATTATCTCGTCAGAGATATTACGAACCATTCCCCGCCGAAAGAGAATCATGGGATATACCCGGCGCAATTAGTTATCGTCACGAAGTTTTAGCAGATACAGAACCCGAAGATACCGATGCGTATGTTTTGAGAATAAAGAAAATGATTGCCGTCACGCCATTAAATTTAGATATGACTGCGAGAGTAGATTTACAAGAGTTCGAAAAATATTTGAGAAAATAAATAATCCCGAAGGGATGACATAGATTGAAAAAATATGACACCCCTTCGGGGTTGAAATTAATACTCACAATCTATAATCATTTGACCCCTACGAGGTCATTTCTCTTCTGGCGGTTTAACGGAAACAAATTCTCTATATAATAAAAAGTCATAGACAATTTTCAAACCGCCAGAGATAAAAAATGGCGCACTAAATAAAATAGGAACACTAAAAAATAAACCGGTCAACATTGGGGAAAAAGAAGCTCCAATCGAGCGAGCAATTGCAGTCACGCCTGAGGCAGCAGAGCGTTCATCCGCGCTAACAACAGCCATCGTGTAAGATT
>JAEURH010000348.1 GCA_016789365.1 Anaerolineales bacterium | reverse complement strand
GGTTTTTATGTCCCGCTTGCTCCGCTGCCAATGCGAGGATGCACGCCGTGACTCCGGTGCCGCAGCTAAAGATCAATTTTTTATTTTGATATTCGTTGAACATCTCACGTAAAAGCGCAGGGGATTTCATCACACCGTTGGCTTGAACCTCCGCAAACGGCATGGACTCTGCGCCGGGCATGTGTCCGCCTCTCAACCCTGCGCGCGGCTCTTTTTCTTGACCTGTGAATCGTCCCGCAGACCGGGCATCCATCACGCTGTAAGCGGAGTCGCTCAAGGCGTGGGTCACAGTTTGAGAGTCAACGATCAATTCCGGGCGCGGATGCGAGACGAAGTCTCCGCGTTTCGTTGCAGACGAAAGAGTCGCTGTCGTTTCATATCCGGCTTTCATCCAAGCGGGCAAGCCGCCATCCAACACTGCCACGTTATCATGCCCCATCGCGCGGAACATCCACCACGCGCGCGGGCTGGCATAGACGCCGACGTTGTCGTACACGACGATGGCACTATTTTTGTGAATGCCCATCTTTTGCATTTCTTCGGTAAAGAATTCGGGCGTGGGCAT
>JAEURH010000347.1 GCA_016789365.1 Anaerolineales bacterium | reverse complement strand
AGGGAATTGGGAATAGGGAATAGGTCTTTGGGTTTGGCAATAAAATGTGAGGTATGCGACTGAAAAGAAAATACCAAACGATTTTCCCATTCCCTATTCACTTTCTTTCCTATTTCCATAACTTTCCCCACACACGCATACCCATACGCCAGCGGATAATTCAAATCATTGCTGACTGAATCATGCGCATCCTTTAAGTGTGGAAATTGATTTCGATACACCAACATTTCTGTCCCTGCCGAAATTGCCGAGCAGATAGTTTCAACGAGAACTTCATCATCTTTCAAAGGTGAGAGAAGCGTTTCGCGGATTTCTATTTTTTGCGGCGCGACAAAAAACAAAGTTTTTGCTAATGACATTTCAGAAGTTTAACAGAGAGTATCTAATTTAGCCACAGAGAGCACACAGGTTAAAGAGAAAAAAACTCAAAAGTCTCTGTGAGCTCTGTGGCTAAGAATGTTTTTAATATAAAAAGTGACAATCACTTTGGACTGTCACCTTGAATTGCTTACCGCATCGGAAACGTCGGCGGCATATCTCGCCGAAATTCGTAATTTTGAATAAT
>JAEURH010000346.1 GCA_016789365.1 Anaerolineales bacterium | reverse complement strand
ACCCGCATAAGACGCCCACTTACCAATATTGATATTGCGTTCCGCAAGTTTTGAATTAGTAACAATCCGCATTTCTGTCAAAAGTGTCGGAGTGTCAAAGTATCGAGTGTCCTCCGCTGAGATTGACACCCGACACTGTGACACGCGACACAGCTTTCTTTAGTTTTCAAATTTTCTCAACACTAAACATGCATTCTGCCCGCCCAAGCCGAACGAGTTGGAAATTGTGGTGTTTACTTTGGCTGGCCGCGCCACATTGGGCACATAATCCAAATCACAATCTGGGTCTGGCGTTTCATAGTTGGCGGTGGGATGCAGAATTTGGTGATGTAGGCTGAGCGTGCAGGCCGTGGCCTCCATTGCGCCGGAAGCACCCATCGGATGCCCAATCATGCTCTTGGTGGAGCTGATGGGGATGTTGTAGGCGTGCTCGCCAAATACGTGTTTGATGGCGGCGGTCTCGCCCGCATCGTTCAGCGGCGTGCTGGAACCGTGCGCGTTGATGTAATCAATCTCTTCTGGTTTTACACCGGCGTATTTCAGCGCCCACGTCATCGCGCGGATAG
>JAEURH010000345.1 GCA_016789365.1 Anaerolineales bacterium | reverse complement strand
TCGAATAGAGAAAATGTTTTGCAAGCCATTGAGTTATTTAGAAACTCGTTAGATGAATTTGAATCTCATTTACAAAATGAAAATTATTTATTTTTAGAGAAATCATTGAAGCAATCTCAAACTGCTTATCAAGAAGTTGTAAACAGGTAGACAAGTAAACAAGTCTTTAGTCTCCAATTACCAATTACAAAATGCGAATCATTCCCATCAATCACCCATTAAATGCAACTGTGCGTGTACCTGGCTCTAAGTCATTGACCAATCGTGCTTTATTAATCGCCGCGCTTGCAAATGGGACTACCAAATTAACTAACGCCTTATTTTCTGACGATTCCAAATATTTTGCACAAGCCTTGCAAACCCTCGGCTTTGAAGTGACATTAAATGAATCAAACCATGAAATGATAGTCAAAGGACTTGGTGGAAAAATCCCTGCTGAAAAAGCAGAATTATTCATCGGCAATGCAGGTACAGCCGCGAGATTCTTATCCGCATTTCTCACGCTTGGAACTGGTGAATACATTTTGGATGGCGATGCTAGAATGCGAGAACGTCCGATTGGTGAT
>JAEURH010000344.1 GCA_016789365.1 Anaerolineales bacterium | reverse complement strand
GCTTGCCGTCGGCTCCGTAAAACTTGCGGACGTTCAACCCCAATGCTACGTTTTCGCGAACTGTAGACCACGGTAGTAAACCATAGTCTTGCAAGATCAACCCGCTGCGTGGGCGCGGACGAAGAATCTGCTCGCCGTGGATAGTTACTTCTCCGGAGATCGGGAATTTCAGACCAGCCAACAAATACAACAACGTTGTCTTGCCGCAGCCGGAAGGACCGAGAATCGCCCACGTCTCGCCACGCTCAATGTTCCAGTTGAAGTTCTGGAAGAGTGGCGAGTGGTTGGAGTATTCAAACGTGAGCGATTGGATCGAAATCATTTGAGTGAAAAGTGACAGTCACCTTCAAGGTGACTGTCACTGGATTATAACGTCAACAACTTTCGGCTACGGCAGAAGCGAACCGTTGACCGAATCTGTATAGCTCACGTCCACGGTCAGAATTCCTTTTTCCTTGAGCCATGTCAAGCCATCATTCCATTCTTCTTCGGTGGGTACACCACTGGGTGGAAAGGGAGGTACTCTAAATGTTTCCAACAAAGGCGGGGGCACGAGCCCTTTATCAC
>JAEURH010000343.1 GCA_016789365.1 Anaerolineales bacterium | reverse complement strand
CATCGGGCAGGGGCACAGCGTTGGTGGGCGCGCGGCCCAGCGCCGTTACGCTCGCCAGTGGGTAAACGGTCCCCGCCGCCACCTCCGGCAATATGGATTCTAAAACAATCAGGCGGCCCAACTTTTGTGTGCGCGCTGTGCTGGTTTTGGCCGCCGCGCGCAAATCACGCCACAGCATCCACAACAGCGCGGCTAAAAACGCGTATAGCAATAACGCCAACGCCACGCGCAAGCCAAGCAAAAGGCTGGCCGGTTCCATACGCTTTAAAGCCTTTTACCACAGAGCGCACAGAGAACACGGAGAAAACACTCAGTGAACTCTGTGTTCTCTGTGGTTAAGTTCTTCATCATATTTGAACTGATTAGCCGGGGTGGGTGGAGTCAAACGGCAGAGTCGGCACATCGGGGCGCTGAGCGCCAGTGGGCGGCGTGGGCGCGGCGTCATCCGGCGGCACAATGCTCTCATCCTCGCCGTAAATCACCGGCACGCCCGCCAAGCTAATCACATCGCCGGTCCGCAAAATGCACTCCTGCACGCGCTGGCCGTTCACGTAAGTGCCACCCGTGGA
>JAEURH010000342.1 GCA_016789365.1 Anaerolineales bacterium | reverse complement strand
ATTTTAAGTTTAGTGCATTTGAAAGTTCATTAAGAGTTTTGGAATTTAATGATGAAATGACTTTGGAAAATACCAATAAAAATAATAGCCAATAGAATTGACTATTATTTTGGTAATTTACTTTAAGATAGTTTTTATTCTATTAACTACTTCCCTAGGAGCAAAAGGTTTGCCAATATAATCTGTAGCTCCTTCTCTTAAACCACGCATTCTATCATCATCTCCAATTTTGGCTGTCACCATTACTACAGGAAGATGTGAAGTTTCTTTAGTAGTTTTAATATTTTTTAATGTTTGCCATCCGTCCATAATTGGCATCATTACATCTAATAAAACTAAATCTGGTATGGTTTCTTTTAATTTATTAATAGCTTCTTGACCATTGCTAGCAGTAATAATATCAAAGCCTTCCCCACCAAGAATAATTTCCATTAGATCTAGTAGATCTTGTTCATCGTCTACGACCAAGATCGTTTTGCTCATAAAATTATTCACCCGTTAATCTTAAATTTATATATTTACTTGCTGACCAATAATACTTTTTACTTCTGTTAATAAATCTTTCATCT
>JAEURH010000341.1 GCA_016789365.1 Anaerolineales bacterium | reverse complement strand
AAAGAGCCTTAATGGCTCTTTCTCTTTTCATAGCAGTTGGTCTATCTGGCTGTTCTTCGAGATAAACTAATTTGACCGGCAATCTCGTTCTCGTATATCTCGCGCCTAGACCTTTGTTATGCTGAATCAAGCGTTTTTCAATATTGACAGTCCAGCCGGTGTATAGGGTGCCATCTGCACATTCGAGGATGTAACAAAAGCAGGTCATTCGTCTTTATTAGGTTTGAAGCGTTTGCTCAATGCAGAGCCGAGCAAAGTTTCCATCATGGAAACTTTTTCAACTTTTTCTTCTTTAATCGCTCCCCACTCGCCTTTGTGTCTTTCATTTATCCAATTTGAGCGTCCATCTTGAGCAGACTTCAACTTGCGTTTGAATGATTCTTCATCTTTATTTTCAAGGTCGTCGCGTAAAGCCAGCATAGATTGAATCATTCGGTCTACAGAGCGGATTAAGTTTTCACGATTTTGAAAAGCGAGCGAGGTTAATGTTTCAGAATCATCTTGCTCAGAAAAAGCGGCAGAGGCAGAATAGTAAGCGCGACTGGCTACTTTTTGCGCTTCTTGCCAGCC
>JAEURH010000340.1 GCA_016789365.1 Anaerolineales bacterium | reverse complement strand
GTTGTATGTCGGGTATCGTTCGGCTGAAAAGTTGGGGAAACTGCTGGCAAAATTTGTGCGCGGAATCAACTGGGTCGTGCGTCGTTTTAGAAAAGAAGACTACCTAAGTGAAGCACGTGCCCACGAGTTTGCGCACGAGATCGCGGATGGTTTTTCCGGGTTGACCGAAAAACCATCGAGCCTTATTCGCCCGATCTTATGGGGCATCTTTGACAAAGGACTGTTGATGCTGGTGCTGGTCTGTTCTTTCCTCGCATTCGAAGTCCCCTTCTCAGCGGGCACCATCATTGCTGGTTTTTCAATGGCATATCTATTTCTCATCGTCTCTCCCACTCCGTCTGGCATCGGTATTGTGGAAGGGTTGATGCCGCTCGCATTGAGCTCGTTGAACGTTAACTGGAGTCAGGCAGTAGTCATTACCCTGCTTTATCGGGCTGTCACTTTCTGGTTCCCTCTCGGTGTGGGAGCCTGGGCATTCCGCTCCCTGCACACTGGTGAGCGTTTAGCGAATGGGTCGTAGGCGGTATATCCCGCCATCTTCATTTTCGATGATGACTTCCATTTCTGCAAT
>JAEURH010000033.1:26784-34797 GCA_016789365.1 Anaerolineales bacterium | reverse complement strand
CGAGGAAGATGCCCCAGTATGACGGGCGATTGACACCAGCAATGCCGACGCCTTCAGCAATGAGGCGATACCATGAGTACACCAAACAATACAATACCGTAGCACCTAAAATGATGACTGTCGCCCACCATTTCCATGATGGCTTTTCCGTCACGGCTTCCATCACCATGTCATTCATCACCCCGCGTGGAAGCGGGTCAAGCATCAAATGTTTTTCTTTGAAATGCTCTTCTGTATGACCATGATGTTCGTGATGGTCTTTTTTCTTTTCGGTCTCTTTTTTACCGTACGCCATTTATGCACCTCCTCCATTCAAGTAAGTAATGTTTGGAAGTGTGCCAAGTTCTTCTAAATGTTTCTTGCCGTGGCTCTGACCATGATGCATCATTTGATAGACCTGCGTATCTTTCTTATCAACGCGCCCAAATGTAATGGCGTTGGATGGACAGGCTTGCGCACATGCGGTTGTAAACTCACCATCCATCAACTCACGACCTTCTGCTTTGGCTTTGTGATTTGCTTGGTGAATGCGTTGAATACAGAATGTGCATTTTTCCATTACACCGCGTCGGCGCACGGTGACATCTGGGTTGAATTGATTTGGCAAAGGTTCAGGGCGTTCATAATCTCGCCAGTTGAATGTACGCACTTGATACGGGCAGTTGTTAGCACAATAACGTGTGCCCACACAGCGGTTATAGACTTGTAAATTTAATTCCTCTGCTTGTGAGTGAACTGTGGCAAACGCCGGACAAACGGGTTCACATGGTGCGCTTCCGCATTGCTGACACATCATTGGTTGCTGATTAGTCATTTTCACTTCAGGGTATTCACCCTGCCAGAAGCGTTCAATACGAATCCAGTGCATGGCACGACCATAACCAGAATCTTCTTCACCTACAAATGGAATATTATTTTCCATTGCACAAGCGGCGACACAGGCTTGGCAACCCGTACAAATATCTTGGTCAATCACCATGCCCCACTTGCCGCCTTCTTCTGCGGCTAGTTTTACTTCAGAAATTTTTAAGTCTGCTAAAGTTGTCATGATTAATGTTCCTCACCGAGGTCTTCACCATACACGCCCATTCTACTTTCATTGCGTGACACTGGTTGTGTTTTTCCAGTCTTTTCAATTCGGACTTTCATCCCTGCAAAGGCTAAATCGCCTGCTTCATTGAAATGCTTTCCAAGCAAATCAAATGGATTGACACCACGATTTTCAGCATAACGCCCATACGCAGTGTGACCCTGACCAAACGGAATAGCAACTGTATCAGGTCGAATAGCAGGGTAGATATACACAGGCACTTCAATTTCACCTGCTTCACTAATAACTTTTACAACTTCATCGTTTTCAACGTGTAAATGATGTGCTGTTTCTGGATTAATTTCAATCCAAGTCGTCCACATCACTGTTGTTGTTGGGTCTGGTAATTCTTGTAACCATGGTTTATTCGCGCCAGCCTCACCCAAAGTTGGTGACACAAACGGCACGAAGAAGAACTCACCTTCACCAGCAAATTCTGCATCTTTCACTTGTGTCTTAATGCTTTGATTTAAGACACTAGCAGAGTCGGGTGCAAGTAAGGCATTGGTGTTCTTCCACCAGCCACCAAATTGTTGGAATGTCGCCATAAAGGTTTCATCATCAATCGCTGAGAATGAACCGCCCGCCTCGCCTCGCAAAGCAGAAATTTTGTTTTGCAAAAATTCAACTTCATCGGCATAAGGCAACGCATTAGCAAACTTTCCGCCTGCTAATTTTGCCGCCGCAATGAACACATCCACTGTTGAGCGGGTATTGTAATATGGCGAAACAACAGGTTGCGCGCCAGATAACACAGGCAAACTCACACCTGTTCCAACACGTTGGTAGCCCCACCCTTCCAAGCCATGATGGTCAGGTAAAACATAATCGGCTTCCAAAGCAGTTTCATCGGGGAAGACTGCAAACGAAATCACTTGACCTACATTGCTTAACGCTTCTTTGAAGCCAAGTGAATTTGGTGTTTCAAAAACAGGGTTCACACCATGCACAAATAAAACTTTAATGCCACCACTTTTCATTCGCTCAACAAACGCTTGCATTTCTTGAGCAGAAGCAGGACGATGATATTCACTTTGGTTTGGAGCCAACGCAGAAAGATACACGCCGCCTTCTTTACCAAAGTTATTGACCAAAGCATTCAATGCCAACACTGCTTCGGCAACTGCTAAACCATTGGATTGACCAAGTGCAGGTCCACCGGGGATGGCAACAGAATTTGTGCTAGCAAACCTTTCGGCGAGATGTTCCAACGCCTCTAACTTGACCCCAGCCTGTGCGGCAACTTCAAGCGGTTCTACACCTGAAAAGATTCGCGGAACTGCTATGCCTTTTTTCTCAGCCACGAGTCTACCGATTGCTAATGCAACCAAAGCCTCGGTTCCAGGTCGAAGCGAAACCCACTCGTCTGCCTTCGCCCCCGTGGCAGACATCCTTGCTTCAAATTGCACCATCTGACCGCGTAATTTGGTTGTAGTGGCTTTTCTAAAATTCGCAAAACCACGAGTGTAAGAAAGCGGCGAAAGCCATGTTTCTAAAAAGTTTGCACCGAAAGAAAATACTGTTTGCGCATTGGCTACATCAAACCACGGCATACCTGCTTGACCAAAAAGATTTTCAGCGGCTTTGCTCAATGTAGCACGAGATTCAAGCATGTTCATTGCACCAAAACGAATCGGGGCATTGACACCGGTTGTTTTTGCCAAATCAGTTAACAGGTCAAATACATGGTCTGAAGCGGTTCCAATCAAAAATGCAATTTCGTTGGGTTGATTATTTTTCAAAGCATCGGCTACTGCTTGAACTGCATCATCCCAATTTATGTTTGTGCCAGCAAAACCACCACGCGCATTTTTCATAATCGGGTCGGTTACACGGTCTGGGTTATATAAACCATGCAACGTGGCTTGACCACGCGCACAAGTTTTACCAAGATTTAATGGATGATTTGGATTACCTTCTACTTTAATTGCCCGCCCTTGATACGTGCGGACAACAAGACCACACCCCGCCGCACATTCGCGGCATGTTGTAGCATAATAAGTGCTTTGACCTACCAAATTATATTCAGGCATTTGTTGGTACGGCTCGCGTACCACATAGCGTGAAGCAGGACCACACCCCGTTAGCACGGCGGTAGTTGCCGCGCCTAACCCTGCTAACTTTAGAAAATCACGCCGAGAGACTTGTTCGCTCATAATCGGTTTTCCTTTTAATAATGACATGTTCCACAATCGGTGAGTTTGATTAACTTTTCTTCGTCTTCACCGGCTGTTTCAATGTGACAATTCAAACACCAACCCATGTTCATCACTTGTGGGTTGATGGCAATATTCACCTTGCTCATATCGCCGTGACAATCTTCACAGTTTTTGCCAGCCGCCACATGCGCACGATGATTAAATTGCACAAAGTCTGGCACAATTGCAACAGGCACCCACTGAATCGACTCACCGCTTAACACCGCGTTTTTCAACGGTGCAAGTAACTCACTCGTACCCGTCTTCTCAATTTGATTATGGCAAGCCCAACATTTGGCTTGAGATGGAATCCCTGCCGCGGGTCCTTTTGCGGCACCAGGGTGACAATACAAACATTGAATCCCAAACTGCACATGCGTTTGATGTGGAAACTCAATCGGCTGAGGAGGCGTTTGTTGCGTCAGCGAAATACCATACACCGCCGCACTAAACACCGACAGGAACACAATTCCCACTGCAATTAACCCAATCGGTTGCATCAGCCAGTTAAAAATCTTTTTTAACATGGATTCTCCTAAAATAAATTTAAGCGCAACGCCGCCGTGAAAAAATCAACGGCGACGGCTTAAGCTATCTTATCACTTGTAACTCGAATCACCACAAACTGAAAATCGTTTGCAACAACATTGAAAATCATAATCACAATTAACTGAAACAGCAAACCCTTTCTTCAAAATAAAATTCATTGTGGCTCCAAGTTCGGCAAATTATACATCGAAAGTGCAAAAAGGTACAAGCAAGGCTTTATATCAAACATTGATAAACCAATTATAAAGTACACCCGCTAATTTGTTTGATTTTCATCCCAAATTGACCAGTGATACAATTATATCGAATCAACGATGAAAACTCATTTATTTGGATTAATTGCGCTTCTCTTAATCACACTGACAGTTGGTCTTGCTTCGTCAAACTTTGTTTACGCTGATACCTTAACCACTTCGGCTAGTGCTGGCGTGATGATTCAACAACCTACCCCTACACCTATTACCCAATTCGAATCCGAAATCGGCTCCACAGATGGAATCCTTGTTATGGGAATCGTCATCGTCTTAATTGTCACCCTGCCAATTCTGTTTCGGAGAAAGTAGAGGGGTACACAAGTAAAAAAGTACACAGGTTTACTCGTAACTCGTAACTTATTTCTTATTACTCACCACTTTCCACTTTCTAATTCTCTAGTCTCTAATCCTCTTCCTTTTAACCCCCCATTAACAAAATGTAACTTCATATTAACAAATTTTTTCTACCTTTAATGATATAGTCTAAAACATGGCAGAAAAAATTCTTATTGTTGAAGATGAACTCGCTTTGCAAGAAACGCTTGCATACAACCTAAAAAAAGAGGGCTATACAGTGGAAACCGTCAGCAATGGACGGTATGCATTGGAATCTGCCCGTAAACTAAAACCTGATTTGATTGTGCTAGACATCATGCTCCCCGAAATGGATGGGTTTGAAGTGGCTCGTATTCTTCGCAAAGAAATGTCAACCGCCATCTTAATGCTCACAGCCAGAGACGATGAAATAGACCGCGTCGTCGGTTTAGAAGTTGGCGCAGATGATTATTTGACCAAACCATTCTCAATGCGTGAATTGATAGCACGAGTCAAAGCACAATTACGAAGAACGAGATTATTGAGAGAAGAAATTAGTAAATCGGCAGAGCCTGTCAAACACGAAACATTGACTTTTGAAAACCTAACGATTGATTTAACTCGCCGTGAAGTGACTTTAAACGATAAGCCGATACAACTCAAACCGAAAGAATATGAATTATTACTTTTCTTTGCTGAACATCGCCGCCAAATGCTTTCACGCGAATTTATTTTAGAAAGAGTGTGGGGCTGGGATTACATCGGCGATAGCAGAACCGTAGATGTGCACGTCCGTTGGCTCAGGCAGAAGATAGAAGCCGACGCGGCAGAACCAAAACGAATTGTCACCGTAAGAGGCGGTGGATATCGCTTTGAAGGGTAATAACAGAAGAAAATCAAAAAATGAATAAAACTGATTTATCTATTTCTATGAACAAGGCAAATATAGTAAGCATAATTATTGCCTTGCCAATTCTATTTTTGTTAAGCTGGCTTTACAGCCTGCGTTGGGGATTTGATGAATTAATGTTCGGCTTTGATATTTTTTTTGGAAATTTCTTTTTATTTTTTATTGTTTTTATTCTCGGAATTATCGTGCATGAATTAATTCATGGCTTTTCGTGGATGATTGCAGGCAAAAAACCTTTCAGCGCTATGAAGTTTGGTTTTCAAGTCAGCACATTCACTCCGTATGCCCATTGTAAAGAACCAATGAAAGTAAATGCGTATCGAATAGGCGCATTTATGCCAGCTTTACTTATGGGAATTTTGCCAAGCATTGTTGCGATTTTGATTGGCAATGGTTGGTTGATTATTTTTGGAATTGTATTCACTGTTTCGGCAAGTGGTGATTTTATTATCTTGTGGTTAATACGAAATGTAAGCAAAGATAAATTTGTAGAAGACCACCCTACTCAAGCAGGTTGTTATGTGTTGGATGAAAATGTGACAAGTTAAAATCTAAGAAAGTAATTCGTGATGCGTAAGTTACGGATTACGCATCACGAATTACGAATTACGAATTACGAAAATGAATTTTCAATATTTCTTAATCATCCTTTTCATTCTTATCGCCACATGGTTTGCATGGCGATATTATGATTTAAGAAAACGCATCAATCAATATGCACAGGCGATTCGCAATCAAGATAATTTTTCTGGAAACATAAAAGAATTAGAGAGTTTACAAAGCGTCGTTAATTCTCTTCAATCCATTTTCAATATTGAGCGTTCAAATCTCAATGCCGAAAATGCGCGCCTTGCCACTGTGCTAGAACAATTAACCGATGGTGTGTTAATTGCCGATGCAGATGGACGTGTGCAATTTGCTAACCCTGCCGCACGAAAATTATTTGATGTGCAAAATCCGATTCAACAAACTGTCGCGCAAGTGATTCGTAACTTTCAGTTAATCGAAGCGTGGCGACGTTGCCAGCAAACACGGGAAATTCAAATTGAAACTGTCGAGTTGCCTACGCGCAAACTTTTTTTACAATTAACAGTTATCCCAGATAAATATGAAAGCGGAAGTTTATTGCTAGCACAAGATTTGACTCGCGTGCGTAGACTCGAAACTGTGAGACGAGATTTTATTTCAAATGTCTCTCACGAATTGAGAACGCCACTCGCTTCATTAAAAGCATTGACTGAAACATTACAAAACGGTGCTCTCGAAGATGCAGAAGCGGGTCCTCGTTTTCTTAATCGAATCCACACCGAAGTAGATGCGTTAACTCAGATGACGCAAGAGTTACTCGATTTATCGCGCATTGAATCAGGTCAAGTAGAATTAAATTTTGCGCCCATTTCGCCAAAAAATTTAATAAACTCCGCCGCTGAAAGAATGAAAGCACAAGCCGAACGGGCGAATCTAAAAATCACAGTGAACTGTAGTAATGATTTATCTACTCTACGCGCAGACCATTCTCGTTTGGAGCAAGTGTTGGTGAATCTAATTCACAATGCGGTCAAGTTCACAAAATCAGGCGGAGAAATCAGTTTGTTTGCAGAACCAATTGACAATGGAGTCAGATTCGGAGTCAAAGATTCAGGCATCGGCATTCCAGCAGAAAGTCTCAATAGAATCTTTGAAAGATTTTATCGAGTCGATTCATCACGCACAGGGTCTGGCACTGGGCTGGGGTTATCGATTGCAAAACATATTGTGGAAGCGCATAACGGAAAAATTTGGGCGGAAAGCGAATTAGGGCAAGGCAGTACGTTTTATTTTTCAATCCCCCATCAAGTGTGATTGCACATCAAAACTTTTATTTTCTGATTCTGGTTTTGTACGCGTGTATGAGCCATCGGCTTGTAAAACTCTGGCGCGCATATTATCTTTGAGATAGTTTTCTAGCACTTTATCACGCAAATATTTGATTTGCTTTTTATCTTCAACGGGGAAAACCACTTCAACACGATGATTCAAATTACGTGGCATTAAATCGGCACTACCCATGTAAATTTCATCTTTCTCATTATTTTGAAAATAATATATGCGGCTATGTTCCAAATATCTGCCAACAATACTAACCACGCGAATATTTTCACTTACGCCTTTTATGTTTGGGCGTAAACAACACATGCCACGCACAAGCAAATCAATTTTCACGCCTGCTTGTGAGGCTTGATACAACAATTGAATCATTTCTGTATCTACCAATGAATTCATTTTGAAAATAATTTTGGCGTTATGCCCCGCTTTGGCGTGTTCAATTTCACGTTTGATTAATGATGAAATTTTATTTCTCAAATTCACAGGTGCGACCAATAATTTTTTATAACTTTGTTTGGTTGAGTAACCTGTTAAATAATTAAACAAATCAGTTGCATCCGCACCCATGTCTTCATCACTCGTGAACATGCCCATATCTTCATAAACGCGCGAAGTGACGGCGTTGTAATTGCCCGTTGCTAAATGCAAATAACGGCGAATGCCCTCGCCCTCTTTGCGAACCACCATAGAAATTTTGCAATGCGTTTTCAACCCAACTAAACCATACACTACATGCACACCTGCTTCTTCTAATGCACGCGCCCAACCGATATTTGATTCTTCATCAAAACGCGCTTTGAGTTCGACTAAGACTGCGACTTGTTTACCTCT
>JAEURH010000033.1:0-26684 GCA_016789365.1 Anaerolineales bacterium | reverse complement strand
GCACGCGCCCAACCGATATTTGATTCTTCATCAAACCGCGCTTTGAGCTCGACTAAGACTGCGACTTGTTTACCTCTTTCAACCGCTTCTAGTAACGCTTCGACGACGGGGGCATTTGCTCCTACACGATAAACAGTTTGCTTGATGGCAAGCACTTGCGGGTCGCGTGCGGCGGCATATAAAAAGTCTGTGACTGGCGTAAATGAATCATACGGATGATGAAGCAAAATATTTTCATTACGAATAATGTCGAAGATGTTTGAGTCAGGCGTGTATTTCAAGGCTTTGGGAATACGCGGTTTGTATAACGGATATTTCAAATCATGCCGTTCGACGTTGTTATACACTTGCCACAAGTTTGCCAAACCTAATGGATGATTCAAAACATAGACATCATTGCGTGTGATTTCAAGATTCTCAATTAACAAATCTAAAACTTCTGGCGGCATGGATGGATACACGGAAACTTGAACCACCGAGCCAAATTTTCTTTTGCGAATGCTTTGTTGCATCGTTTCAAGCAAATCATCGGCTTCGAGTTCTTGGATTTCAATATCGGCGTCGCGCAAAATGCGGAACGGATGTGCGGCGACTACTTCTAAACCTGGGAATAAATCGGCTAAGTTATTAGCAATGACTTGTTCGAGCCAAACGAAATAATGATGATGTGCTATCGTGCCATCTTTTCTGATACCACCCGAAGATTTTTTAATCGGCACAAGGCGAGATAAAGTATCTGGCACTTTGAGTCGAGCAAATTTTTCATTGCCTTTTTTATCTTTAATGACAATGGCTAAATTCAAACTTAAATTAGAAATATGCGGGAAAGGATGACCAGGGTCTAATGCTAAGGGCGTTAAAACTGGATAGACGACATCATTAAAATATTTATCCGCTTTTTCTTTTTGGGTTTTGCTTAACTTGTGATATTCAAGGATGTGAACGCCTGCTTTATCAAGTTTTGGAAGTAATTTGCGTTGAAAATAATGTTGGGCATCGTGTAACAATTCTTGTGAAAGTTTACGAATGGAAGCAAGTTCATCACGCGGGGTCATGGCATCGGCAGAGGCTAGCATGATGTTGGCTTCCACTTGTTTACGAATACCAGACACGCGCACCATAAAAAATTCGTCCATGTTGGAGCCGAAGATAGAAAGAAATTTAATTCTTTCTAGCAATGGATTCGATTCATCACGCGCTTCTTCAAGCACGCGGCGTTGAAATTCCAACAAACTCAGTTCGCGGTTGATGTAGTAAGCGGGAGAATTAAGGTCGAGGTCGGGCATACAGGTATCCGTTAAGAGAGAGGCGGTTATTTATTTCCAATTTCAACAAGCACACCGGGAGTCAAAAGCCATTCTAAAGTGGCGCGGCGGGTATGACGTAAATCTTCTGTGGAGAGCAAACACACGCCGCCTTTTTTTAAGGTCATATCCACTGCTGAAGTTTGACCAACAAGCAAACTTACCAATGTTGTGAGATACGGTTCGTGACCGACAAGTGCAAGACTATCAACCGTATATTTTTCGTTGATTTCTGCGATTAGCAAATCGGGGTCGCCGATTGGGATTAGGTTATCGCTAAATGAAATTTTCTTTTTCATTTTGAACACTTCGCCAAGAATTTCGGCGGTTTCTTTGGCACGCGTGAATGGACTAGAAAGAATCAAATCAAAATCAACGCCGAGCGCGCGTAAGCCTTTTGCAATTTGACGCATTTTTTTCGCGCCTTTGTCAGTTAATCTTCTTTGACTATCGTCGCCTGATGGATGTTCTTCTTCGGCGATGGCGTGACGGATAATGTATAAGTTCATGTTGGTCTCCTATTTTTTAACCAGAGATAAACATAGATGAACAGAGTTTTAATCATGTTTTGTTGCGAAACTCTTAAAAATCTTTGTTTATCTCCGTTCATCTCTGGTAAATTTTTACTTACTCAAAAAATTCTTGCACATTTCGTGTGCTAGTCTTTAAGTTTCAATCTCAAGATTCATTCCAAAAATTTCTTGAAACAAAGCGCGGCGTTTTTCAAGCGCCCATATTTCTAAACTTAAGCCGCCTTTGCCTTCTAGTTTCAAAACCCATTTATTTTTTTGTTGTTTCATTTTTACGCTTTTGACTGAATAGGTATGGCTGACATCCATTGCATCGGCGAGGCGTAATAATGCAGAAAGTTTTATAACTGTTAAACGGTCTTTTGAATTTAAGGCGCGGAAGTTTTCATCTTGCACGCTGGGCATGGCTTTGCGGTGATAACGCATGACATTGGCAACAATATCTTGTTGACGTTTTTTCAAACCGATTAATGGATTGGCTTGCAAAATGTAATAAGCATGTTTGTCATGGTCGAGTGTGTTAATAAAATGACCAATATCATGCAACAAAGCGGCAACTTCTAATAACAATTTATCTTCGGGTTCAAGTTTATGTAAAGATTTTGTTTGTTCAAATAAACTGCCCGCTAACGATGAAACTAAATTTCCATGTTCAGAATCAAATTGATATTTTTCACCGAGGCGCATCGCGGATGTCCACACTTGGTCGCGTGGCGAAAGTTTTGGCATATTGCTCAGGCTTTGAGCAAGGTCAATCAAAATGCCATCTTTTAATCCAACATTTGGGATTTTGATTTCTTTAACGCGCGCTTCATTGGCAATCATTCTTAAAACGATGGTGGCGGGCAAGATGACATCAGCACGGTCGAGTCTTAATTTGAATTTTCGCATCCGTTCTTCGACCGTCAACTTGCTAAGTGTTTCTGTGAGTTTTTCCAACTCTTCAATCGTGATTAATTTATCGCTGTCTTGTTTGAATATTTTTTTTCGTAACGAGCCCATTTCTTCAATGTTGCCGCCTGTGCCAATGCACACATCTATTTTCTTTTTACCAATTTCATTTTCAATTCTTTTCTTTGCGGCTTCGGCATATTCTTTGACCAATTTATCAAACGGAAGTTTGGATGGCTTTTTGCTTAACTTTTGTAAAAGTCTTACCGTCCCCATATTGTAACTTTCGGTAGATAAAATATTATCGCCTTGTGAAAGTGTCACTTCCACACTGCCTCCGCCAATGTCAATGGCGATGGCGTATTTATTTTTTAGGTCAATGGCGTTCGCAACGGCTAGATGAATTAATCTGGCTTCTTCTTCCCCACTGATGATTTCAATATCAATGCCTGTGGTTTGAGCGATACGGTCACATAAAATGTCACTGTTATTGGCTTCACGCATGGCGCTTGTGGCTACGGCACGAATCTTTTCCACTTGATAATCGTCGGCGACTTTTTTGAAGCGGATAAAAGCATCTAAGGCTTGTTGAGCGGTTTCTTCCCCAAATTGCCCTTTTCCAAAAGCATCTTGCCCTAAGCGTACAGGCAGGCGCAGATTCTCTAGCGTTTCAAGTTTGTCTTTATAACTTATCCGCCCTACTACTAAACGCATTGCATTCGAGCCAACATCTATTGCGGCTATATTCTGCATGTTTTGCCTTTTCGCATATCAGGTTTATCTTTAGACAGATTATACAAGGTGTTGGTTAACAACAGGTAAAGAAACCAACACGCCTAACAAGCACCTTACAAAGCGCATTGCATTTTTGTTTACCCGTTGTTAACTGGTTCTTAAGTCCATCATAAAAGAAAGGATGTATGATACGAATATGGAAACGATTGTCGCATTATTTTTACTTTTATCTTTGCTTACCGTCTTCAGCGTAGACGCATCTCGCAAACGCCGCGAGTTTTTGCAAAAGAAAGTTCGCGCGTAGTCTTTTTCATTCTTCTCCTCCTCAACCACCCGCCTAACCAGCGGGTGGAATCGTTAACAAGATAAATACGCGCATTTCAAAAGTCTTTAACATCCGCTTGCTATATTCTGAAACGAAATGAAACAAAATTGCGTATTTATTGTCAAAAGAAATAAACAACATAACAACTAACAGGTGCGTCGCACTTCTAAAGGTAAGATGAGTCATGTCGAATAAAAGTGCGACGCACTCACTATGGAGATAATATAAAAATGGGACTTGCAGATTTGCATTTACATACAATACATAGTTACGACGGCACAGCCAGCGTCCCGTCGGTTTTGAGGCGCGCCAAAGAAATTGGTTTAGATGTAATCGCCATCACCGACCATGATGAAATCAGCGGCGCATTGGAAGCAATGAAACTCGCCTCACACTACGGGATACATGTGATTCCTGCTTCGGAAATCACCACCTCCGAAGGCGATTTGTTGGCATTGTTCATCAATCAAAAAATAAATGCTGGGCTTTCTTTAATAGAAACCATCTTACGCGTGCGTGAGCAAGGCGGAGTTTGTATTGCACCTCACCCAATGGCAGGCGGAATGGGTATGAAAAGCCTAAACGCTTATTCTATTTTGAAAGCCTTGAAACATCCACTCGCATCAGAAACTTTAATTGGAATCGAAACCTACAACGGCACAGCTATAGACCGTATGAGCAATCACTACGCCAAAATTTTTGCCAATGGATTAAGCATTGCTCAAACAGGCAGTAGTGATGCACATGTGATTGATACCATTGGTTTTGGCGCAACAGAATTTGAAGGCAATACCCCACAAGATTTGCTCAATTCGCTCAAAAACAAAACAACCAAAGTCCGCAAGCAAAATGAATGGAGCGCGTTTCAAATTATCAGCAATTGGGGCTTTCGTTATGTAGAGCGAACATTTCAACGCATTGCTGGGGTGGCACAGGCGTAAACTTTCTTCTTTCCTCTTTCTTTATCTTTCAGATAAAATAAAAGGAAGAGGATATTGAACTTATGACAAAAAAAATCTTAGTCACAAACGATGATGGGGTTATGTCACCCGGGTTATTAGCACTTGTAAAAGAAATGCGCGTTTTTGGAGAGGTATTCATCATGGCACCTGATAGAAACTGGTCTGGTGGTGGGCATGTGAAAACTTTAGACCGCGCCTTGCGTGTGCGAGAATTTCGTTTAGAAGATGGCACACAAGCCTTTGCCAGTGATGGCGCACCGTCTGATTGTGTTTCTTTAGCAGTGTTGGGTTATTTCAAAGAAAAATTTGATTTAGTAGTCTCTGGTATTAACTTTGGCGCAAACCTTGGGCATGATGTCACTTATTCTGGTACAGTCACTGCCGCGATGGAAGCCGTAATTGCAGATTTGCCCGGCATTGCTTTTTCACTTGAATTACCAGAAGGGCATGTTGGTCCGCTGGATTGGACGGCTTCGGCTTATGCGGCACATATTGTGGTTCAAAATGTATTGGAACATGGTCTAATGCCTGAAATTTTATTGAACGTCAATATTCCATATTTGAAAAAAGAAGATATAAAAGGTTTTCGAGTTACACGTCAAGGCTTGCGGGTGTATCACAGCCGCTTGGATGAACGCATTGACCCGCGTAACAGACCGTATTATTGGATTGGAGGCGATGCGCCAACAGGTGTGCCAGAAACAGGTACAGATGTAGGTGCATTATCGGAAGGTTTTATTTCGGTCACACCGCTTCAATTAGATTTGACAGCGTATCGTGCTTTGTCAGAGATTAATACATGGGAATTGGAAGACGATAATCCAACATCTGCTTAACAAAAAGCCCGCCTTTCGGCGGGCTTTTTGTTTTAATTTGTCTTCTTAAGTTGCTTAATATATATTTGTTTATTTACTAATACTTCAACTGCCTGAAATGTTTTAAGAGCATCAATTACTAATGGGATTTCATTTAATTCAAGATGAAACGAATGTCCATTCTCAAAAATCAAAGTCGGTGTTCCAAAAATATTCCATTTCTTAATTCCAAGCAAATGACTATTATGAATATTTTTAATTAACTGAGAGTTGTATACATCAGATTGGAAACGACTTAAATCTAATTTAGCCTTTTGAGCCACATTCATCAATGTGGCTTCATCTCCTAATTCAAGAAATTGCTCGTGCACTGCCATTTCAAGATATTTATGAAAGAGAGAAAAATACTCTCTTCCTTGTTGCTTTGCTGATTCTGCGGCAATAAAACCTCTTAATTCTGAATTGGCTGTGTCCCAAGTTCGATTCCAATAATGATTTGGGGCATCTATTTGAATTGCAAAGGGATGCCAATTAATATTAAGAGGGTATCCATTTTCTTTAACTCGATTCAGCCATTCAAAAACAAGATAACTCTCACGACAAGCATAACTATAATAAATATCAAGTTGCATAAAAGTTATGACCCCGAAATTGTTTTAGACAGCACACCTTTTAACAAAGGTAAATTTGTATTAGCAACAACTTCATCTAAGCGAGCATCGCCACCAGTTTGAATGAGTTGTTTCAACTTTTCTTTATCTTCGATATTTTCAAACAATGTGGTTTGCAAAATTTCTTTTACACCTTCACCACCAGTTAACTTTAACCAAATGGGTCCGTTGTTTGGCTCAATTTCCAAACCAAAATTGAAGAATGGGCAACATAGTTTTTCATTGTCAATAAATTTTGCGATTGACATAAATTTACCTGACTCATTCAAAAAACGAATCGCATATCCATTTGGCAATTCTTGAACCTCTTGCGCCGTAGAAAAAAGTTGCGGAGCAGTGAGTATATGTTCTTCACGCACATCAGCAGGAATGGCTGTTAAGTCACAGGCTAAAGATGGTATCTCGTTCAAATTATTATTCATTTGATTTCTCTCTGTTTTATGATTTTGAAATGGTCTTCTTGGCGTATTGCTCATTGAGTTTATTGGTAACCTCTAAAGCAGTCTCTAGAGAATCTATTTCTTGGCTAGTATCAATGTTAAAGCCAGCATCTTTCGCAACTTGTGCATCGAAATAATTAGCACTTTCGTACGCCATTTTTAAGAACTCTTTAACACCTTCACCGCCTGTTGAATATAACCAAAACGGTCCTCCATTTGGCTCAATCTCTAGTGTATAGTTCACAAACGGGCAACACAGTCGCCCAATATCAAGTTCTTCGGTTAAGAGCACCAGCACTTCTCGGTTGCTCGGCAAACGCCAAGCCCATCCATTGGGTAGTTCCCTAATTTCCTGTACCGCTTTATATAATTTTGGAACGATTTCTTTCATCCAATATTCTTGCTTATCGGGTGCAACCGCATTCGGAACACAAGCCAAAGGTAAATTCTCAACTAAATTAGTATTCATAGCTTCTCTCCTATTTCTATGGTGGGCTTCATTGTGACTTCAGGCTTAGAATTTTTGGAAACAGATTTTTGATTCCACCAACGAATGCCGAGAACCAAACTGACGACAGATAAAAGAGTCAGACCGCCATACACCCAACCAAGATTTGCAGACATCCAAACTGCAAATGGCGTGCCTGCTAATAAAGCAATGCCAATTGGCACAATAATCGGCGTGCAACATGGGCTGGCAATGCAGGCAATTAAGAACATCACGCCACTACGAATTTTCTTCCACATAACTTTTCTCCTTAATGATTTTCTTCAAATTTAGAAAAAGTTGTTTGATTGAGAACGCTTCTTTTTCTGGAATTGAAAGTTGAATCGGCTGTTCAGCATTTTGCTCATTTGAGCAACTGCACGCGCCCGGAACGCAAACCGCATTCCCTTCTTCGGTCATACTTCCACAATGTTCTGACATTAAATTTTCTCCTTTTCGTGTTCAATAAGATAACAAACACATTGTTCATCGCACTTTTTATCAGGCGGGAGTGCCTCGCCATCAGCACGGATGCGAGAGATGGTTTCTCTTAAAACGAGTAAATCGGCAATGCGCTTATCTATCTCTAGGATTCTTTGGTCAAAAGAATCTAAGACTCGTTTACAAGGCAATGTGCCTTCGTAACGCGCTTCAAGGAACTCACGAACATCAGATAAGTTAAATCCAAGGCTACGCGCGCTGACGATAAAACGTAAACGTTCAACAATCGCTTCAGAATATTGGCGATAGTTGTTTTCTGCTCTTTCTGGTTTGGGTAATAGCCCAATCGATTCGTAATAGCGAATGGTTTTGGCAGAAACGCCTGTGAGTTGTGCAAGTTCGTGAATGAACATAGGTTATGGCTCCTACTTTACACCTTCCAGTAACTGGAATGTCAAGGGGATTATACGATTGAAGGTTAAGAGAATTTTTCAGGTTCAGCAACCAAATATCCCCTTAGAAAAGAAGCGAGAAAATTTCTTCATCTTGTTTGTTAACTTAACAAGATGTTAACCTATTCTTCCATTGACCTTAAGAGTGAATCAGTATTATCTGCATCGTTATATATATCAAAAGGAGATATAAGAGATGTCTAAAATTGCTCGTTTGTTTGTTTTTGTTTTGGTGGCATTGAGCCTTGTGCTTGCCGCCTGTGGTGCGCCTGCTACGGAAGCCCCTGTTGCTACTGAGGCTCCTGCAACTGAAGCCCCTGCTACAGAAGCAGTTGTTGAAGACCCAATGGCAATGTATGCGCCTGAAGCCGTAACTGGTGACATTATCACCGCTGGTTCTTCCACTGTGTTCCCGCTTACTGAACGCATGAAGCAACGCTTCGAAGAAGAAGGCTATACTGGTAACTTGACTGTTGACTCTATTGGTTCTGGTGCTGGTATTGAACGCTTTTGTGTTGCAGGTGAAACTGATATTGCTAATTCATCCCGCGCCATTCGTGACAGTGAAGTTGAATCATGTGCTGGCATCGGTCGTACAGTAGTTGGTTTTTTGGTTGGTATTGACGCTTTGGCAGTGGTCGTAAGTGCTGAAAATGATTTCGTTGAAGACGTGACCATTGAAGAACTTGCTTTGATTTATTCCACCGCCACCAATTGGTCTGATGTTCGCCCTGAGTGGCCCAATGAACCTATCTTACGCTTTAGCCCAGGCACCGACTCCGGTACCTTCGATTACTTCGTTGAAGCAATTATGGAAGAAGCCTTGGGTGATACCGGTGAAGCCGCTATCCTTGAATCTGCTGGTACTCAGTTCTCTGAAGATGACAATGTTTTGGTACAAGGCGTTCAAGGTTCACCTTATGCAATCGGTTACTTTGGTTATGCTTATTATGAAGAAAATGCTTCCACATTGAAAGCCCTTTCTGTCAATGGTATTGAGCCAAATGCTGAAACTGCTGAATCTGGTGAATACCCAATTTCTCGCCCGTTATTCATCTACTCCAGCACTGAAATTTTGCAAGAGAAACCACAAGTTGCCTCTTTCGTTTATTTCTATATCAATAACGTGTTTGATGAAATTCTCGATGTTGGTTACTTCCCAGTCAGCGATGCTCAACTTCAAGCAAATCTTGATGCTTGGACATCCGCAGTCGGTCAGTAGTTTGAAGCATTAGTTTGTTATAGAATAAACCTTCCCTCCTTTTTTAGGGAGGGAAGGTAATTTGTTGTAAAATCAGAAATATTAATTTGTTTTGGAAGAAGGTGCGTGCATGGCTGAATTGACAGAAAAAAAATTATCTACTATGAGTTTACGCCGCAGACCACGTTGGGGGGAGACAATTATTCAAGGATTATTATTCTTCAGCGGTTTCTTTTCTATATTTATAACATTCGGTATTGTTTATGAACTTGGAAAAGAGGCTTTGCTATTTTTTCAAATGCCGGGTGTTGACCTTCTTTCAACAATCACCACAACAGAATGGAAGCCGCACGTCAATAAATTTGGTATCTGGCCCCTGCTTACCTCAACTTTGTTAACCAGCACAATTGCCATGACAATCGCTATCCCTTTAGGGATGAGCGTGGCAATTTATTTGAGTGAATACGCTAGCCCACGCGTTCGTTCCACACTTAAACCAATTCTCGAAGTATTAGCGGGGATTCCTACAATTGTTTATGGATATTTTGCACTGACATTTATGACTCCGTTGTTACGCCAGATTTTTGGCAGTGACGTGGTGCAAATCTACAACACCGCCTCAGCCGGACTGGTGATGGGGATTCTGATTCTTCCACTGATTACTTCCATGACAGAGGATTCATTAAGCGCTGTACCGCGTTCATTGCGTGAAGCCGCTTATGGCATGGGCGCAACCAAATTAGAAGTGGCAGTACAAATTGTTGTGCCTGCCGCACTTTCTGGCATTGCCGCGGCAATCATCGTTGGTATTTCACGTGCCATTGGTGAAACCATGATTGTGGCAGTTGCCGCTGGTGCAGGACCAAATTTCACATTGAATCCTTTTATTGGTGCTGAAACAATCACCGGTCATATCGTCCGAATCTCAGGTGGTGACTTAAGTTACGACTCGATAGATTACAACAGTATTTTTGCACTTGGGCTTTTTCTATTCCTAACTACTCTTGTGCTTAATATTATTAGTCAGGCTATTGTGCGCCGTTTCCGTGAGGTGTATGAATGAAAGAAAAAGCAGTCGTTCAGGGATTTGCCAATAATCTTGATTGGCGCAATCGAAAAGGTGTGTTCTGGCATGTCATCTTTCAGGCATCTACTATTGTCGGCATCATTACATTAATCACTTTAATATTCAATGTGATTGACAGTGCCTTTGGATATGTCGCCTATGAAGCCAGAGTAGACCCTGATACCCTTACAATGAATGGAATACCATTAGAAGAACAAAGCAAGGAGCAATTAGTAGAACTTCTTCAATCTACCCTTTCAAGTGGTGCTTATAACAAGCTAAATAACGAAAAGTCTTTTGAAGACCGTTCGCGAGAAGAAGTTTTCCAAGTGATTGTAGAAAGAATTATTCGCCCAAAGGTCGTGCGCGTTTGGGATTTGTGGCCCTCTTTGACTCAAGCAGATGAAATTCGAGCCACAGTTGCTCAAGATTTTCCAAAGGCTGAATTAGATTTCGTCTCTTGGCTGACGAGAGACTTTGTCACTAGACCTCAAACCAGTGAACCACTAACCGCTGGTGTCCGCACTGCTATCCTCGGCTCGCTTTGGACTATCTTTTTCACAATTCTGCTTGCTTTTCCAATCGGCGTTGGAGCCGCAATCTATCTCGAAGAATATGCATCGGATAATTGGTTGAATCGCGTTATTCAAACCAACATCAATAATTTAGCAGGTGTCCCTTCTATTGTATATGGAATTTTAGGGCTGGCAATTTTTGTCCGTACTTTAGAGCCGTTAACCAGTGGTAAATTGTTTGGGCTAGTTGACCTAACGACAGCCAACGGAAGAACCGTTTTGTCAGCAGGGTTAACACTTGGTCTGCTAGTACTTCCAATTATCATCATCAATGCACAAGAAGCGATTCGTGCAGTACCACGTTCCCTACGCAATGCTAGTTATGGGGTTGGTGCTACAAAATGGCAAACAGTTTGGTCTCACATTTTACCGAATGCAATGCCAGGCATCTTGACCGGCACAATTTTGGCTATCTCACGCGCAATTGGTGAAACAGCACCTTTGGTTGTGGTAGGCGCATCTACTGCCATTAGTTTTGACCCTAGTTCACCATTCTCAAAATTTACAACTTTACCTATTCAAATCTATCAATGGACAGCCCGTCCACAGGCTGAATTTCAAAGCCTAGCAGCAGCCGCCATTCTCGTTTTACTCATATTATTACTTAGTCTGAATGCCTCTGCTGTTTTACTACGCAATCGCTTCAGCAGGAGATTCTAAGCATGATGACAAACAACAATTCTGAACCAAAATATGTAATTGAAACGCAAGACCTTGAGATTTATTATGGTGACTTCAAAGCCGTGACCAATGTAAATATGAAAATAGAGCATAACAAAATTACTGCTATCATTGGTCCCTCAGGTTGTGGAAAATCTACTTTATTACGTGCTTTCAATCGTATGAATGAGTTATATGCAGGAACGTCCATTAAAGGAAATGTGATATTTAATGGTCAAGACATTTATGCCAAAGAAGTTGACCCAGTAGAAGTGCGTTATCGCATTGGCATGGTGTTTCAAAAGCCAAATCCATTCCCAAAAAGTATTTATGAAAACATTGCGTGGACGGCTCGCATTCATGGTTACAAAGGTAACATGGATGAATTAGTCGAAAGTTCATTGCAACAAGCCGCATTGTGGGATGAGGTTAAAGATAAATTACATCAATCGGGTTTATCGCTTTCGGGTGGACAGCAACAACGCTTATGTATTGCGCGTGCTATTTCCATCAAACCTGAAGTGATTTTGATGGATGAACCCGCCTCAGCACTTGACCCAATTGCGACTCTTAAAATCGAAGAGTTGATGCAAGAACTGAAAAAGAATTACACCATCACCATTGTGACTCACAACATGCAACAAGCCGCGCGTGCTTCTGATTACACTGCCATGATGATGCTTTCTGGTGAAGGCGAACGCTCTGGTACGGTAATTGAATTTGATGAAACAAAAAAAATCTTCACGCGCCCATCCGATAAACGCACCGAAGATTATGTAACTGGAAGGTTTGGATAACATGTCAAAAGAAAAAGTATTAATTTTATGTACCGGTAATTCTGCCCGAAGCCAAATGGCAGAAGGTTTATTACGCGCCATGGCAAGTGACACGTTTGAAGTTTTCAGCGCAGGCACCGAGCCGAAGGGCAGTATCCTGCCACAAGTCCAAGAAGTGATGCGTGAAATCGGAATTGATATTTCGAGCCAATGGTCAAAATCTGTAACAGAATATTTAGGCAAAGCGGTGTTCGCACATGTCATAACGGTTTGTGCAGATGCAGAAGATAATTGTCCTGCTGTGTTTTTGAATATGGGAACGCACGAACATTGGCCCTTTGATGACCCCGCCAAAGCAGATGAAGAACAACGCCTCGAAACTACCCGCCGCGTGCGTGACGAAATCAAACAGCGTTTGCAACTTTGGCTGACTGAACAAAATATTGAGATAAAAGAAATTCAATAAAGTACAATAGAAACGAAGAGGTCTTATGGTCCGAAAAGCATTTGAAGCCGAACTTCAAGAATTAAAAGATAATATTCTTATGCTGGGTTCGATGGTAGAACATGCTATCGTTAATTCAGTCGAGACATTAAAAAAGCGCGACATCAAAGGCGCAGAACAAATCATTGCGGCAGATAAAGAAATTAATAAAAAACGCTTTGATATTGAAGCGCAACTTATGGTGTTAATCGCTACCCAACAACCGATGGCACATGATTTACGTTTGCTCGCCTCTTCGATGGAAATTATTTCTGAACTCGAACGCATGGGTGATTACGCCAAAGGTATTGCGAACATCAATATTCGCATGGGTGATGAACCTTTGCTCAAACCATTAATTGACATTCCACGCATGGCACAAAAAGGCGCGGATATGCTTCATCGTGCATTGACTGCATTTGTTAATGAAGATGTTGAAACCGCTAAAGCCATTCCAATTGAAGATGATGAAGTAGATGCGCTTTACAATCAAATTTACCGTGAATTGATGGTGTTTATTATTGAAGACCCCAAAAATATCGAACGCGCTAATTGGTTGTTGTGGGTCTCACACAATTTAGAACGTGTGGCAGACCGTGTGACCAATATTTGTGAGCGTACAGTTTTTATCGTCACTGGTGAAATGACCGAAGTCAAAAACAGCGATGATGAGTTTTGGCATGGACAAAAGAAGTAAATAAAAAACTTAGCCACAGAGCACACAGAGACTCTGAGAAAAAATCTCAAAAAACTCTGTGACCTCTGTGGCTATTCTTTTAAGTTTTTACCAAACTCGTTCCAAATTTTCATTCTCGCCAACTTTTCTGCCCACCTTCGCCATATCAATCCACTGACCGTGAATTTTCACGCGCACCACATCCGATGTGTAATCTGTACTCGTGGCATCGCTATTGTTAAACAAATACGAACCGACTGCATAAATATCCACAGGCACTTCGAGTTTTTCAAACTTGCGGATTTTTTCTGGATTGAATCCGCCTGACACAACAATTTTTACATTGCGACAATATTCTCTCGCCGCTTCTTTCCAAGCCTCAGGCAGATTCCAACTTTCCCAAGCATTATCAATCGCCTGACGGACATTAAACACCAATCTTGGATTCACGCCCAAATCTAAAGCCACATCACCAAGTGGTTGAACCGATACATCTCGCAAACTTCCACTGGTATCTAAACGCACACCATACAATATATATTTCTTTGCTTCTTCTTCACTGCCTGCATCTATCAATTCTTTATATTTTGCAAATAATGAATCTAAAACTCGTAAGGTATCTCGCACAGAATCATTATTGAAATCCACTAGCGCAATGCGAGGAATGCGAGCAGGTTGAATGTTAGCAAACTGCATCATTGCCTCCGCAGTATCCCCTAAGAAAGAAGCGATGGCGGCATGTGCAACCGTTCCCCCACCAGCACCGCCCCACCAATCGCCTTGTGCATCGGTTGAAACAAATGGACCCAAATCACTTTCTTTATCCAAATTGAATCTTTGCACAGCAATGTTATAAGCATAACCATCTGCGGCTTGCACTTCGTGCATATCAAAACGTGCAGGGAAAAATAAAACAGGTTTGCCACGCGAAGCCACGAGTGTTTCATAAACATTGGTAGCAACACGGCTGGAGCGTGTGAGAATACCAAGCGTGGGTGTTTCGAGCAATGCAAAATCACGATAGCGCCCACGAACTTTAATCACAGGTTGCACTTTGGTTGGGTCGCCATCATATTTGACCGTTGTGCCGTCATGCACTGCCCACACTTCAATCTTATCGGATGTATCAATAAACTTATCGCCGTCAAAATATCCCGTGCAATGACGAAGCATTTCTAAAGATTTATCTACACCGACAACAGTCGTCTTGCCCATGCGGCGCGTAAACCATTGCATCTCCACTTCAATATCACCCACTGCAATTTTTTCGGGCGAAATTCCATTTGGTAAATTATGATATTTCCCCTCATAAAAATATTTATCTTTTGATAACGAAATCAACATGCGATTGATGTTTTCAAAATATTTATCTGAATACCATCCGCGCCGCATTCGTTCAATATCAAGTTTGAATGTTTCGTTGGTTAATCTTTTTTTATCAAATATGCTCATGGTGTTTGTATACCTGTTTCCTTGTGTACTTGTATACAGGTAAACAGGTATACAAGTACACAAGAATTAAATTTCATCCGTAGATTTTACTATCGTCATCCCTGCTTTTGCAAAGCGATGAAACGCTTCATTCGCCGCGTCGGTATGGTCAATGACATTGGGAACGACAACTGGCGACGAGCAATCTTCTAGCAAATAAACTTTCTTTGCTAATTCTGAATCAACTGCTTGAATATCATCTAATAAATCTGAAATTGTCCATGCCACACAATGGCTTTTGGCTTGACCTGCAATATACAATTTATCTACTTCCATCAGATGCTGAACAAACTTTCGGTTGTGGCTTCCAAGCGTTTCACCCATCGGACCAGTCAATACCTCGGGACCGACGACAGAATAATTTTCGGTGAAAGGTTTATCCCCTTTGATTTCAAATTGGGCTGGTGAATTTCGTGCAATGGAATGGAAGAAAATCGCTTCTTCTACGGCTGAGACGATGGCGTGACCAATTCCGCCGAGCATGGCATGATAGGGCCAGATGGTTAATGCATATTTTCCTTTTTTCTCTAAAGCCTCTGCATAATGAATCATCATTTGTTGACCATATTCGGGGGCGATGTTAAATTGAGAGGCAAGGGCGGGGTTAAATTTCCATGTGCTGTTTTGTAAGTCAGTGAGATGAATGTCGCTGTACGGTGCAGGGTGATTACCGTCTTTATCCACAAAAAATATCGGATGAAAAATTTGATGGGCTGTGTGTGTATCCATTGTGGCGATAATGTTTGTGATATTGCCAATATTTTTATAAATAAATTCGCACAAACGGATGTTATCTTCGACTGCGCCATTTCCGCTACGACCACCAACGAATAATTCAAAGTTGGGAATACAAAATGTATTTTGCACGTCAATCAGTAACAGGGAGATACGGGCTGATGAAACAGAAGCAGGTTGAAGGTCAGATTGAAGCGCGAAAGTTTTTGCATCATTCGCACGGGCGGCGTAATCAACTTTCCAAACTTCGCCTACTTTATTTTTGTCAAAAAAAGATGGGATGGGATATGTGTTCATTTAACTAATGATGTCGGTTGGATTTTGTTTGTTACGGCGGAAGCGCAAGAAAAAGGTTGGGAAAATTAATGCGACCAAACCACCAGGAATGCAAAGCGGAAGAAAACAAGCGAGGTAAAAAGCGATGAGCGAATACAGAATGGATGTGCCAGTGACATCGGTGCGCGTGCCATCGGCTTGGACGCATTCTACAAAAAAGCCTGTTTCGCCGGGGCGATGATACGATGCGGTAAATTCTTGATATTCCAATGCACCATTTGGGCATGTGACTGGCGCAACAAATTGAAATGTTTGCTCAGGTGCAGAGGCTATGGTGACACCACCAATTGCACCAAATGAAATTAATGCAATGAATGTGGATGCGACGCAAACAATGATTAAGCCAAACATTTGACCTGCAAATACGCCAGCAAAACGTTGTTTCATTTTTATTTCCTTTACCATCAGGTGACAGTCACTTTTGAAGTGACTGTCACCTTGTTTCTATTTTTTCTTTTTACTTCCTTTAGATATTCTTCGATACGGTGGCATGTTGATATTCAACACCTGACATTTCGTTGGGTCAAGTAATTTATTCCACAAGTTTGGATAACTCAACGCAAATGCTTCGGGATGCAAAGTAGAAGTTAAAACCGTAGGTAGATGCGCGTTATAACGATAATTCAAGACGCTATAAAGTTTATCTTCTGCCCAAGCAGAACCTGCCCCACTTTCTTTTAAATCATCAAGAATTAACAGAGGCGTAGTGCGAATTTCATGAAAACGTCTGTCAAACGAAACATCGGAATTGGGGCGGAAGGTTTGGCGAAGATAATCAAGCAATGCAGTCACTTCAACCAACAAGGCTTGTCCGCCCAAGCCCATGCGATAATTTCCAATCGCAGTAGCGAGATGGGTTTTGCCAGAAAATGATTGACCTAAAAACACTAGCCAGCCTTCGGGCTTTTCAGCAAACTCTACTGCGGCGTTGTGAGCATCGTGCAAAGTTTTGACATCATCTTTGGTGATTTTAATTCTAGTTACTTCTTTGTCTTTATATTTATTGCCAAATTTATCTTTCTTTTCAGTTGTGATGGTTGTCACTGCCTCTGTGCCAACTTCATCATCACGCGGTTGGAATGTTTTGAACGTCATCACTTTCATTTCAGGCAATGACAACATTGAAATGCCAGGGTTACTCGTCTCTTCTGGGCGGCGATAATCTGGCGCAGTGATTTTCAGATAGTTCACAAAAGATTCATCTTGTAAACGTGAACGAATCCGCCCTTCAATTTCATCCAACATTAAATTGGTTGTAATCACAGTTGGTAATTTATTGATATAACGATAATTGATAATTTGAAATAATTTTTCTTGCGCCCAAGCGGTTGCATTTTGTGTGCCGAAGTCATCCAAAATTAACAAACCTGCGTTGCGAATCTCTTCAAAGCGTGCTTCAAATGTTGTTTCAGGGTCAGCATAAGCAAAACGCAGTGAATCTAATAAATCAGGCACGGTGATAAACAAAGTGGCAATGCCTTTATTGACTGCAAAGTTTGCAATTGCGGCGGCGAGATGAGTCTTTCCACATCCATAACCACCTTCAAGCAATAACCAACCTTCGGGCTGTTTTGCAAATGCTTCACTTGCATCAAAGGCTTTATGTAAATTCTCACGTTCTTGTGATGACATAAATTTTGCTTTGTCATTTCCGCTTGGATTAAAGTTTTCAAACGTTAAATGACTCAAACGATTCAAATTACTCATCACAAACAAACGCGCGCGCGCCGCTTCTGCTACATCTTTGGCACGGCACACACAAGTTTCAAGTTTGCCAAAGCGTTCATCTTCCACGGGCACATCATAACGAATATAACCTGCTCCACCACAATGCAGGCAGTTCGGGTCACCTAAGGTCTTCACCACATTAATCTCGCTTGAAGAATTCGGAGAACTCGCCTTCGGTATATCGTTTTGCATCTTGGATAGAGTCTTTTGAATCTCTTCTTTCATCTTTTCCGTTTTCCTTCCAACGATTCAAAATTGCATTCACATATTTCCAATTACGCACATTTCTACTGACTGCAATTTCAAATGCTTCTTCAAACCAAATGCTTGGATAATTTTTTTCCGCATCGCGCAACATATCCGCAATCAAAGGAGTCAATGCGCCAATATTTTCTTCATATAACTTAAAGATATTTGATTTATTCGGATGATAACTTTGTGCCGATTTGACTTGTCCATTTGCAAACGCCTCAGCCGATAATCTTCCGCGTGGAGAATTTAAGAAATAAAAAACTTCCGCTTCATTCTCTGACTTCAACATGGTTCCCCTCTCCAAACTTTTACTTAATCCCGACCGAATCTGCTCAACGCTTAAACCCAAATTGCCTTCATCAAAATCCGCTTCACTTAATCCACGAAAGTTTCCTTCCAAATGCTCAATCCGATAAATCGCATACAAAGTGACTTTTAATTCTGCAAGGTCATCTATCTCACTGATTAATCCAATAAACGAATCAGGGATTTGTGTAAATGTTTCAGAAGAAGTAAAGCCAGTGAAATTTGTCATTTACGATTTACGATTTACGATTTACGATTTACGGTTACACATTACGCAACTGGTAACTTGTAACTCGTTTCTCGTAACTCCGTTACTCATTCGGTCTAAACACCTTCGTCGCCGCGTTTTCAAACTTCGCCAACGCCCCACGGAAGATTAACTCCACACTTCCCACAGGTCCATTACGATGTTTCGCAACAATAATCTCAGCCACATTATGTTTATCTGTATCTTTCTCATACTGGTCAGGGCGATAAATAAACATCACAATATCGGCATCCTGTTCAAGACTATTATGAACAATTATGTTATTTGCCACAAAGTTATGATGCGAAGGTACTGTTAAATCATATACTTCTTCTTCACCATCAGGTTCAATCGAAATAATACTATCCCAATAAATATCGCTGTTGGCTAAATTCATCAAAACTTGAGATTGCACCACATTTGCAACTCGTATGCCACGTTCTCGGCTAATATTTTGTTTATATAAACCTGTACCACAGTACTGAGTTTCAATTGCCGCCTGCATCTGCCGTGAAGTCATTCCTAATTGTTTCATGGCAGGAACAACGTGCATTCTCCAAACAGAATTTGGAATAATATCTCGATTCGTATTTGCTTCCAAATTTAATAAGTAGTTTTGAATTTCGCGCAATCTTTTGTTTTTATATTCACCTACTGCTCCAACCTTTTGAATAAATAACTCTAAATCAAGTTTTCCAGTGATGACTACATTAAATTGGTCTCGCCCTTTTCCATTTTGAGGAACTCGTTTCAGAATCGCGTTAATCCCCAAATGTAAAAGTAAGGTTTGCACATCACGGGCAAGCATTTCACTGCTTGAAGCATAATAAGCAATTGGACGAACTTTTTTACCTTTTACAAGTTGAATGCTACCGTCGGTTGACCACAAATGGCGTAAGAATAATCCAATAGCATGTTCTGGTTGTTCAAACACCTGAGCAGGGATTCTTTTTTCATAAGAACGCAATCCAAAGGCTCGTAATTCTTCTAGCCATTCTGTCACCGCACTGCGAATGTGATGCGTATGATGTCGCGTTGAACTTAGATAAACTTGATACCATTGCCTTTCAGGTGAAATACGCGGAGCAACTTCATCACCAAAAACTTTAACTGCAAGTTCAGCAACTGTATCTGCTAAATCTTTTTCCCGAGTTGTATATTGAATTGAATGGCGCGGTAATGTGCATCCATCACCGATTAAGTGACCTAACAATGCCAATTCTGCATCCGACATGGTTTGTTGAGATTGTTTTGTAGCAATCACTCTAGGCAAAGCCAAATAATCATTTTCTTGTAATTCGTCTAAACGTTTCCAGCCATGAATAGTTAAAAATTGATGATTTCCTGTTGCACGAATTTCTCTACCCAAACGGGTTCGCATTTTATACACTGGTTTTATACCAGTACAAAATGCCTTACTAACAGGCATAGATTCTAATTTCAATGTTTCTTGATTCAATGCCAAAATATTGAAATTAGATTTTCCTTCTAATTCACGAATTGGAACTTGTTGACCATTCTCTAATTTAATTAAAGTATCACCTGCCAAACAGCCCGATTCTCTCAAATCTGAAAGCACAGGTCGTTTATCAGTTCTTTGCTCCACAGCACGGCTCAATTGCGCGGCGGATAAAACAGGCACATTCAATTCACGCGCCAACACTTTCAAACTACGAGAAATGTGTGAAACTTCTTGCACGCGATTATCATTTCTTGTATCGCCTGCCATCAATTGCAGATAATCTACAATAATCAAGTCCAGTCCAAACTCTAAATGCAAGCGGCGACATTTCGTGCGTAATTGAAGCGGTGTAATCGCAGGTGTATCATCTAAATACATGCTGGTATCTGAAAACACTTCAACAGCATGTGTAAAAAGGGGCCATTCACTTTCGTTCAATTTACCAGTTCTAAGTCTTTGTGAGTCAATGCCTGTTTCTTGAGCAATCAAACGTTGCACCACTTGCTCGTTAGACATTTCCAAAGAAAAAATTGCAACGTGCTTTTTATGAGTCAATGCCGCATTCTTCGCAACCGATAACAAAAAGCCAGATTTACCTTGACCTGGGCGAGCCGCGAGAATTAACAAATCAGATGGTTGTAAGCCACTCAATAATTTATCTAAATCATAAAATCCTGTCGGCACGCCTTGAAAATCTTCTGGGCGTTTAGATAAATCATCAATGCGGTCGTAATAAGCCGAAATAACTTTGCGAATCGGTTGTAAATCATGTTTACTTCTACGGTCACTCACACCGAAAATTGCTTTTTCTGCTTCCCCCATCACATGCTCAATTTGGTCGCCACTTTTATAAGCCATCGAAGCGATTTGATTGGCGGCAGTAATCATCTTTCGGCGAATGGCATGTTCTTCTACAATGCGTCCATAAGCCTCAGCATTTAATGAAGTGGGAACTTGATTGATTAAAGAAGTTAAGTAAGCAGAGCCACCAATTTCAGCCAGTTGATTACTTTTTTCTAACTCTTCAGAAAGAGTTAATAAATCCACTGGTGCGCGACGTTCATGTAAACGCACAAAGGCTTCCCAAATCCATTTGTTGCGATGAATGTAAAAATCATCGCCATTCAAAAATTGGGCAATGTCATAATAGGCTTCGGGGTTAATCAATACCGCCCCCACAACGGCTTCTTCGGCTTCTTTACTGTAAGGAAGGGTAGTGCTGTTGGGGGCGGATGATTCGGGATAAGTATCAGTCATTTTTTCAGTATCAGTTTGAAGGTCAGTTTGAAGCGGGTTTGTCCTTGTCAGGTTTATCAATATCAAGTTTATCTATAAAATCTTTGAAGACGGATAAACGATTCGGGTCTTCGGGCGGAGGTGGCGCATCATTCGTGACTGGGGGGTTGGTTTCTGTCACCTCACGGTCTGGTTCAATCCCAGCAGATTCCATCACGCTTTGATGCACGAGAATTGGCACATGCGCTCGCACGGCAATTGCAATCGCATCAGATGGGCGCGAGTCAATGTGCATTTCTTTTCCACCAGATTCTGCGACAATGTTTCCGTAAAAAATTTCATCTTGCAATTTGACGATTTCAACGCGAATGACTCGCGCGCCAAAGGCGTTGAAAACATTTTTAATTAAATCATGTGTGAGTGGACGAATCATTTCAACTTCTTGCAAGGCGACGGTGATGGCTTCTGCTTCGTATGGTCCGACCCAAATGGTTAAATATTTTTCAGCATTGACTTGTTTTAATACAACCACTCGTTGTGGCGCCATTAAATGCACGCGAATGCTATCAATTACAACTTCTATCATTTCTGCCATAGGGGATTAACTCCGTTTCGTCTATTTTAGCATAAAGGTCAAGGCTTGCAGGTTTGTTTAACATAAGAAATTAGTATAGCCACAAAGCGAGCGAAAATAATAGTACGACTCGAAACATTTTTTTGACCGCCGACGGCGGACGGCGGTCAGTAGTCTGCCGTCAAAATTTTTAATTTGCCATAAACAAGAATAGAGACTATAATGCCCGTCACTCATTCGGGGCGTGGCGCAGCCCGGCTAGCGCACTTGCATGGGGTGCAAGGGGTCGGAGGTTCAAATCCTCTCGCCCCGACAGAGTAGTACGAAAACCGTCCTTGCCGGGGACGGTTTTGTTTTTAACATCCACTTTCGCTAATCTGCACCAATCAAAACAAGCCAACAGTATTAGCGAAAACCAGCGGACACCCACTTCATGCAATCCAACGACCCTATCTACTCCACGCCCCCCACCAATCGACAGTCCATCATCAGCCTCACCCTCGGTGTGCTGACGGTCATTCTGTTCTGCGGCAACTTCCTTATCCCATTGCCGTTCACCAGTTTGGTTTGTTTGCCAGTCAGTTTTTTACTCGGCTCAACAGCACTCATCTATGGAGCATTCTCCCTCAACCGCATCCGCAAACACAACGAAAGCGGCGGCTTCATGGCATGGACGGGTATCATCAGCGGCGGCTTCGTCTTCTTATGCATCCTGTGCATGATCGTCACCGTCGCTTCGTTGTTCATCTTCTCACCCGGCACTATTCAACCCATTATCGACGGGTATTCGCTGTAATTTTTTCTCTCCAAGATCGAATGCGAATAACTCCAATCGTTTCACGTGCTTCGTTTTTTTTCGCGCCATTCGCATGGCATCTATCATCACCATCTTCTTAACAACCAACTTGTCAATCACCCTGCTCTCGGGTATCCTTACCGATGGGAGTGGTTAAGTCCCGGTGGGCTTCCTGGTCTTCAAAACCTGTGGCGGGTCGCGTTGCGGGTCGCGGTGGGTTCGACTCCCATCCACTCTCGCCTATTTATAAAGTAGGGACACAGCAAGTTAGTTTATGATTTTGGTAATGAATCATCTCGCTGTGTCCCTACAAATGGAGAACAATGTTATTTCCTGAAACTGAAATATTTACCAAACTCGTCTCGCGCGTGTTTCGCATTGAAGATGTGACCAGTTTAGATACACACGATAAAGAGAATAAAGAATTTTTCCTTCGTTATCGCGGGCAATTAATCAGCGAAGATTCTGCCGAAGCATACGACCAATTGGCTGATTCATTAAGTCAATACAACGTTATGCCATTATTCCGTGAAGAAGAAGATAAGCAAATTATTTACCTTGCACAGAAACAACCTGAACCAAAACAAGAAAATATCAGAACCAATTTTATTCTTTTTGTTTTAACTGTTTTGAGCGTAATGCTGGCTGGCGCACAACCAGAAGGTCCCATCCCCAATGATTTTTGGGGGCAATTAATCCTTTTAGGAAAAAGCATATTCACTGGCTGGCCCTTTGCATTAAGTTTATTAGGAATTTTATTGGCACATGAACTCGGTCATTATTTTATGAGTCGTTATCATAAAACGCCTGCATCATTGCCTTACTTCATTCCGTTTCCTTTAAGTCCACTGGGAACAATGGGTGCGGCAATCATCATGCGTGGAATTCCAAAAAATAAACGTGTGTTATTTGATATTGGTGTTGCAGGTCCGATTGCAGGTTTGGTTGTTGCTATCCCAGTTTTACTTTTAGGTTTATCACTTTCTGAATTAGGAACCATTGACCCAAACCCAAATGGTTTTCTTGAAGGCAATTCATTAATTTATTTGTTTGCAAAATATATTACCTTCGGACAATTACTCCCTGCGCCTGTTGAGCCACAAGGAATTTTATATTGGCTTCAATATTTTTTCACAGGTCGTCCCATTCCATTTGGCGGGTTGGATGTCTTCATTCATCCCGTTGCGTTTGCAGGCTGGGCAGGGATTCTCGTCACCGCGTTAAATTTAATTCCAGCAGGCACGTTGGATGGCGGTCATGTTATCTATTCACTCTTTGGCGATAAAGCCCGCAAGGCGTTTCCATTTATCATTGCTTTGTTAATTGGTCTCGGATTTTTTTGGGATGGCTGGTGGTTGTGGGCGGTTTTATTATTTTGGCTTGGAAGAGTCAACGCCCAACCGCTTGACCAAATCACCCGCCTCGACCCTAGCCGCAAGTTGGTTGCCTACGGGATGATTTTTGTTTTCCTTTTAGTTTTTACTCCCGTTCCGTTTATGTTATTGATGCCATAGAAATAGTGCGTCGCACTTCTGTTCGATTAGACTTATCCTAACTTTAGAAGTGCGACGCACCCATATATAATGTAACAATGAAAAAAATAATTTCCCTTTTCTTTATCACATCTATTTTATTATCCGCTTGTGGGGCAGAGACTACGCCGATTGTCACTACCCAAACTGCTGGAACACAAACAGCAGGAAAAACTTCCACGCCAGAATCAATTTCCACAGCGCAAAACAGGTTGCAGGTCAATGAAGAAGCGTTAAGAGGGTTAGAAATCAACGTGTGGACTCCGTGGAACGACATCGAGCAAAGTTTGTTTCAAACATTTGTTAATGAATTTAACGGGACAAATCAATGGGGCATTGTTGTCAATGCGCAAAGTCAAGTTAATTTTTCAAATTTATATGAAACGGTGAGTGCTTCATTACCAACCAATGCAAGACCCGACCTTGTGATTGCGTTGCCCGAACATGCGCAAGAATGGTTTGCGAATGGTGTTGCAGTTGATTTGAATGATTATGTAAACGATGCAACGTATGGCGTGGATACAAATGATTTTCCAGATTCATTTTGGAATCAAGATATAGCAGGCGATGCGCGTGTTGGTTTACCTGCTCAACGCACGGCGCAATTTTTATTATGGAATCAAACATGGGCTGATGAATTAGGTTTTGATTCAGCTCCCGTTTCAACTGCTGATTTTCGTCAACAAGTTTGTCGCGCACATGACTCGATGTTAAATGATGCCATTACACAAAATGATGCCTTAGGCGGTTGGTTAGTAAATACAGAAACGATGACGGCATATTCATGGATGTTAGCATTTGATGGTGGCGTATTAGAAGAAAACAATTATCGTTTTATGAATCCAAATAACATTGATGCCTTTCGTTTCTTGCGCGATTTATCTGAAAAAAATTGTGCATGGCAAAGTGCAAGCGACCCAATTATTTCGTTTGCAAATCGTGAAGCGTTGTTTATCACTGCCAACCTTAAAGATTTTCCAATCATTGCTCGCGCGTTTGTAACTGCTGAAAATCGAGATGTATGGAATGTGCTTCCCTTCCCGAATGATGATGCGGGCGTGATGGCGGTGTATGGTTCTTCGTATGTGATTTTGAAATCAAATAATGATAAACAAATTGCGACTTGGTTATTTACGCGCTGGCTTTTGGATAATGCACAAGATAAACGTTGGGTAGAAGCGACTCATCTCTTTCCGCTTCGCACTTCAACCTTAGGCTTGTTGACTGACTACGAGAAAACGCATCCTCACTGGAAACAAGCGGTAGAATTAATTCCACAAGGCGCGTTGCAACCTCAACTGGATTCTTGGCGTACAGTTAAAATAATGCTTGGTGATGGATTCGCTCACATGTATCGAGTCAATACACCGAGCGGTCAAGTTGCGGCGATTCTTGCACAAATGGAAAATACTGCAAAAGAGTTGAGTGAGTGACCTCACCCCCAACCCCTCTCCTTTAGGAGAGGGGAGAAAGTTGAAGAAATAAAATGCCACATTCAGAATATAAAGCCAGACAAGTTCGGGCGAAGACTCATGAAGTCTATGAATATGACCATGATGATGCGAAGCCCGGTAAGCCTCTGCATATCTTAATCCCCGGTGGATTAATCGCCTTGGCAACTTTGGGATTAATCATTTTGATTGGCTATTTAACTTGGGTAGATGAAAGCCTGTCACAAGAATTGGGAATCATGTTGTGTTTAATCCTCTCGCCGTTTTATGTCGGTGGCGTTTTCTTGTTTAGTTATGGCTATGAGTTATATGACATTCCGCGTGCATTGAGATTAACTGCCATTATTGTGTTTGTGACATTAGCATCAGTCGTCATCATTGCTGTTTTGTTTGCTGTGTTAGGAAATATGAAAGGCGGGTCAAGTTCATCTTCAAGGTCATCGTCGAAATCTTCATCATCAAAATCATCTGGCTCTGCAAAGTTATCATCTTCTGAATCCAAAAGCGCATTGGGTGGGATGGTGGCTGGCGGATTATCGAATAAATCATCTGGCGGAAGTTCTTCATCAGGTGGTGGTTCGTATCATTCAGGTAGTGGACCCATTTTCGTTAACACTGGTGGAAGGACTCGAGTCGAAACCCGTGAAGTGACGAAAGAAGTCATTAAAGAAGTTCCCAAAGAACCAATGCCGATTAAATGCCCATATTGTTCACGGTCATATATTCCTGTCGAGCATAAATATATTTGTCCAAGTTGCGGTGGCGCGACTCCAAAGGAGTTGATTGAAGAGTCACAAATGCCGAAGGATAGCAAGTAGCAGTTAGCAGTTAGCGGTTAGCAATTAGCATTTAGCATAGTTCGTAATCCGTGATTCGTAATTTACGTTTTACGAATTACGGATTATTATTTAAGAATACCTATCACAAGGAGCCTCCCATGAAACCCATGTATATCAACGGAAAATTTACAAACGGACATGCCACTGAAGAGATTCAAGTCCAGAACCCGGCAACAGAGGAGATAATAGATTCAGTTCCACGAGGCAA
>JAEURH010000339.1:325-572 GCA_016789365.1 Anaerolineales bacterium | reverse complement strand
AGCATGAATATGTCGGTTTGTTACCAGAACGGAAAGCGGAGATTGAGTCTATTTCAAATAATGTATTTTTGGCGGAAGAGTTTATTTTGCGCGTAGTCAAAATAGGGAAACAGAATATAACTTTGGAAAAAGCCCAAAAGGAAAAAATATTTTTTCATCCACACTGCCATCAACGGGCGGAGGGAGAATTAGCAACAGTAGAATTGTTGAAATTACTCGGCTTTGATGTGCAACTCAGTGATGCGGG
>JAEURH010000339.1:0-315 GCA_016789365.1 Anaerolineales bacterium | reverse complement strand
CATGGCTGGCACGTTTGGTTATGATGCTGAACATTACGAACTTTCGATGCAGATTGGTGAGTTAAAGTTATTGCCTAAAATACGGCAATTGACAATTGATAATTATCAATTGTCAATTGCTTCATCAGGTGCCGCGTGTCGGATGCAGATACAGCATGGCGCAGGGGTTGAGGCGTTGCATCCGTTGGTGATGGTGCGGAATGTGCTTTACGGCTCCCACTGGAAGTGAATCAATGCGAAGAGCGTCGGTTTGCCTCCCACATATTCAACACCGACTATCCATGCGCGCCAATCTAATCCGCCGTATTGCTCAGA
>JAEURH010000338.1:289-572 GCA_016789365.1 Anaerolineales bacterium | reverse complement strand
AGAAGTGCTAATGCAATGATGATCGTCCCCAATGGAATTGATTCTTTTGACACTGTTTCTGTAGTTGCAAAAGTTGGCATGGAAGTTAATGAAGGATGTGGCGTAAAAGTCGGCAAACGTGTGGTGGTTGGCACAATCACAAATTGTGCCGCCAATGTTGGGTCAATGGTAGAGGTGATTGGCGGAACGGGTGTAGGTGGTGGCTCAACAATTGACAAATTGCCCGGCGGTGAAACTTGTACTAAAGGTGAATAGACCCAGCCTTTTCCATCCGGTGCGGATG
>JAEURH010000338.1:0-279 GCA_016789365.1 Anaerolineales bacterium | reverse complement strand
GAAATTCAATTTGAATCCAATCGCCGCCTTGCGACCTTCCCAATGCTGGCGCAGTGGAACCTGTAATTAATATGCCTACAATCGGATAGATTGTGGAACTGGGTCCTAAACGCACATTGATTTGTGGTTCATCGGTAATGACTGTGATGAACAAACCAGTTGTCGGCGCAGGAGTCTGCGTCGGTTCTTGAGCCAAGACAAAAGTCGGGAAAGAGGCGGAGAAAAATCCAATCAGGGCAAGGAAAAGGAATGTAAATTTTATGTATTGAAACTTGTCAT
>JAEURH010000337.1 GCA_016789365.1 Anaerolineales bacterium | reverse complement strand
ATTGGTGAAATTGAATTCTAATTAAATAAAAGAGCCGTGACATAAGTCACGGCTCTTTTATTTTTAATTTACTGCCAAACTACCGAACCTGACAAGCGATAATTATCAGCAAGCAATTCAGCATCTAATACATTGATGATGCCATCATTATTTAAGTCTGCGGCGGCGGGTAAAGCTAAGTTGTAATTCATCCCAATCGTCAGTGCATCAAATTGGTCAATTACGTCATTGCCATCAATATCACCAGCGGGCAGTGTCACAGTTTGCATAACACGAGGCAAACCACCTACTAATGAGATAGCACCTTGCGCATTCAAATATCCCGAAGCTGAGGCGACGATGGTGTAATCTCCATTTGGAGCCGTAAAGTTAAAGTTGCCATTTACATCCGCTTGAACAGACGTAATCAAATTGCTGTTCAAATCAAACAGTTGAACTGTAACGGGCTTGCCAGCCAACACTTGCCCGCTCACAGTTGCATCAGGAATCGCGGTTGGTGTTGCGGATGGCAACGCGCTTATCACAGTCACACTATCTGGGATATATGAAATATTTTCCAAAGTGCCACTTCCAC
>JAEURH010000336.1 GCA_016789365.1 Anaerolineales bacterium | reverse complement strand
TGGATTCAACATTGGCTTCCACAGTTGACAATCTCTGCGGAATATATTTCTGCGAATGAAGTTTGGATGATGTTAGATGAAGGGAAACCAATTGCTTTTTATGCTTTATGTAGCACTGTCATTGCGAGCCTCGAAGAGGCGAAGCAATCTCCAACAGAAACTTCGAGATTGCTTCGTCGTGAAGAACACACTCCTCGCAATGACATGGAGTTAGGTCACCTGTGGGTCTTGCCTGAATACATAGGCAAAGGAATTGGAAAACAATTATTGGGACATGCCCTTGAAAGATGTAAACTGCTTAATATTTCTTCCCTGAAAATTTATGCAGACCCGAATGCCCAAACATTTTACGAAAAAATGGGTGCAAAGAAAATAGGTGAGAGCAAATCAGATTTATTTGGTCAAGAACGGATTCTGCCTTTGATGGAAATTCACTTGTGAAATATCTCGCCCTCACATAATTTAGATGCCTTGATTAAAACCTAAAAAGTCAGTACAATTACTTTAGCCAATTAAAATGGCTAAAGGAGTGAGTATGCCTATCAAATATCTGCCTGCTACAGAAGTCAAAAATCGTT
>JAEURH010000335.1 GCA_016789365.1 Anaerolineales bacterium | reverse complement strand
AATCAAAACCGCCAACCATGAAATCACTGCCTCCGTGTTGTCGGCAACCCAACCCATGCCAAAAGTCAACACCGCAAGCAGAATCATCGCGCCGTCTTTCCAATTTAACGGCTCACTTGCAACCAATGTATTTTTATTAGAAGTCATAATCAATCTCCTTTGTTATCCGCCTATTATGGAGAGGATTACATATATACGCAATTCCTGAAAACTATACTGTTTAGAAATTAAATGATAACTGCTAGGGTGAGGGGGGCACCCTAGCAGTTATCAAGAAAAATTATAACAAACTATTATTTCTTGTCAATTACTTTTTATATTCACCCGTTTTATGCAAACGTCCCTTCAAATCATTCAAAACATGCAAGATACCATTCAAATCACCAACATGCCCCCAGTTGATGCCACCGCTCAAACTTGCACGTTTATCATGTGCTTCTAATCCCGTCTCAACCTGTCTCAACAGCTTGATAATTTCATCTCGCGTCGCTTCATACGCCTCAACAGGTCCTTCAAATCGTACAACTTGTGTAGGTAAATTGTTACTCATTTTGTTCATCTCCATTTCCACCATTAGGA
>JAEURH010000334.1 GCA_016789365.1 Anaerolineales bacterium | reverse complement strand
AAATCTTCATTAGAACGTGTATTGGCCAAATAAAAATCACCGGGACTCATTTGACTTTGTTCTGTGCGAAAATCTCGGACGATAACATTTTCATTTGCATAATATGCGGCGATATATGGCTCACGCCTGACATATAAATTGATTGGTTCTTTTGTGATTTCATTTAATTTCAAAACAGCTTCGCGATAGCAAGTTAGCCAATATTCGGTTTCATATTCTCTAAACACGCCGCCCACTCTGCCCGCAAAATTGTTGTAATAAGCATATTGATAGGGGTGCATTTGAATGATTGGAATAATTCCAAATGCCAGCAAAAGCGTACTGCTGATAAATCTCAGTCGCCGAGTTTTTATAAATTCAAAGATGTTTTCAAATGCAAAGCCTGCGAAAATAAAAATGGGTGGCAGAATAAATAAGAAATGACGATAACCATCGTACATAGCTGGTCTGCGAAGTAGCACATATAAAAATGGAATCACAAACCAGAGCAAAATCAACGTAAGAAATATTCGTTTTTGATTGTTTGATTTCCAAAATGCAAAAACGAAACCAAATAGGAATAAAATCCAGACCGGCTCAG
>JAEURH010000333.1 GCA_016789365.1 Anaerolineales bacterium | reverse complement strand
AAATTCGTAGGCACAAATGAAGAGGCGAAGAAATTTACCGAAAACAACACAAAAGTTATTGATGCAAAAGGTAAAACATTAACCGCAGGGTTTATTGATTCACACTTTCACTTATTGTCAGGTTCGATTTGGGCAGGCAGTGCGCAACTTTATGATGTCACGAATAAAAATCAATTGAAAGAAATTCTCTTAGATTACGCACAAAAAAACAAAACGTCTGAATGGGTAGATGGACGTGGAATCAAATATGGAGTTGTATCTTCTCGTCAAGAATTGGATGAAATCATTTCAGACAGACCAATTTATATCAATGCCTATGATGGTCACACTTCTTGGGCGAATACAAAAGCTTTCGAAATGGCTGGCATTTTGAAGTCAGGAATCGAAGCGAGTGGCGTTGGAGAAATTGTCCGCGATGAAAATGGAATCGCCACAGGTGAATTGCGCGAAACGGCAATGAGTCTTGTTGCAGATTTAATCCCTGAGCCTGATGATGTTCGTAAACGCGAATTGTTGAAAATGACGATTCAAAAAATCAATGCCAGTGGTATTACAAGTATTCATAACATGAATGGCGATAT
>JAEURH010000332.1 GCA_016789365.1 Anaerolineales bacterium | reverse complement strand
GCCTTCAAAATTTAATAACAAGGATGCTGTGGACGCCAGTGTGTTTTGTAAACTAATCATCAAGATGATTGGAGCTAAGATTCCGCCTGAGATAATTGCACCTGCCAGCCATTTGATATCATCTGATTTAATGCCCGCCTCTTTTTCTTTGACCTTGACCTGATTCAGCAATCTGACCAACACCACGCCTAAGCCGCTTCCTAAATACAAAAAGCCTGCTAAAAAAATTGGAGATATATCACCTAATAATAATTTTGAAATCGGCGCACTAGACCCGAAAAATATAGCGGCAGTTAAAGCTTGTAATATGTAAGGAAGATTATTTGTTTTCATGTTGTTATCCATGTCATTGCGAGGAGGACGATGGTCGAGTAGCGAAGCGTATCGAGACCATCCCGACGAAGCAATCTTATAATTTAGTTGGGGATTGCTTCGTCACTTCGTTCCTCGCAATGACGAAATATCAAATAAATGATTCGCCAACGGAAAAATATTAATCAACGGTTCTTCATAAGGATGAACTCTTTTTATAGTTTGTATGGCTTGATTCACTAACTCACGTTTGCAATTGACTTCAAGTT
>JAEURH010000331.1 GCA_016789365.1 Anaerolineales bacterium | reverse complement strand
GTAGCGCTTGTTCGATTCTTCTGCCGTGGAAAAACCTGCATACTGGCGCATCGTCCAAAAACGCGAACGGTACATCGTCGGCTGCACGCCGCGGGTGTAAGGATACTCTCCCGGAAAGCCAAGTTTATTTACATAATTTTCATCCACCGTAGGGGCGGGGTCCCCCCGCCCAATATTTACATCCTCCGGCATCGCAAGCCGCGGCACCTCCATCCCCGAAGAAAGTTCAAACCGTTCCTTACGCTCCTTGAACTTCTCCAAAGACTTCTTGAGAGTGGATTCTTTCCATTTATTAAATTGATCTTTGAGGGTCATACCGCATCCTTTCGTCATTGCGAGGGCGATGTTCTTCCGCCCGAAGCAATCTCATGACATAATCATAAGATTGCTTCGTCGGGCTGTCGCCCTCCTCGCAATGACGGGTTTCTTAGCCTTCGTGCGTCGGCTTTACTTGCTCACTCGTCCACGCCTTGAGCTTTTCGCTTTCTGGCGCGCCTTTCTCGCCCACTACCTTATACACGTTTACTGCCTTCGTCTTGCCTTTCACAACCACCGCGTCTGCCAATTCACAATCGAATTCATCC
>JAEURH010000330.1 GCA_016789365.1 Anaerolineales bacterium | reverse complement strand
AATGGCAAACGCCTCAGGACAACAATAAATATGTGCGGCATTTCCGGCCTCTTCGACACACGCGGCAAGCAAGACTACTCACGCGACTTGATTTCCCGCATCAACGACATCCAATTGCATCGCGGCCCCGACGAAGCGGGTATTCATCTGGAACCCGGCCTAGCGCTTGGTCACCGCCGCTTGTCGATCATAGACCTAGCAACAGGGCAACAACCTTTAGTCAACGAAGACGGCAGCGTTTGCGTCGTCTTCAATGGCGAAATTTACAACTTCGTTGAATTGAAAAAAGAACTCGAAAGCCTTGGTTATGCTTTCAAGACCGAATCAGACACAGAAGTGATCCTTGCTGCATACGACAAATGGGGTGAAGATTTTCAATTCAAGCTCAACGGGATGTGGGCACTCGCCATTTGGGATGGGCATGAACGCAAGATGTTCGTCTCGCGTGACCGTTTCGGTGTGAAGCCGATGATCTATCTTTTTGACGGCAAGCGTTTTGCCTTTGCCTCCGAAATGAAAGCCTTTCTTGCGCTCGATGGTTTCCGCGCTGAGTACAACCCGGCTGTGCTTGCCAACTCGCTGGA
>JAEURH010000032.1 GCA_016789365.1 Anaerolineales bacterium | reverse complement strand
GGGCACTTCATCTAAAATAGGTTTTGAATCGGTATCAATCATTATCGATTCAATTTCGGGAACTTTAATTAAAGTTTCGATGATGTGATGAAAAAGTGGTTTGCCCGCAAGCGGACGATAATTTTTGCCAGGCACGCGCTGGCTGTGATGGCGCATGGGCACAAGGGCGGCGAGTTTCATGTTTTTATTTTATTACAGATTCAAACTCATTTGCCATTGTGAAATATTTTCGCGTTGCATGCCCACTTGTTCAAAAATGAAAGACATTTCTTCAGGATAAATTGCTGGCACATGCCAAATTTTATTTTGAAATTTTTTGAATAAAGTTTTTATCATCACATTGCTCAAGCCTGCGCCACGTGAACGCGATTTTACTAACACAGACCAAATGACAATATCAGTTGCATCGGGATTGCTGATTAAACAATAAGCATCATTTAATTTGAACGCGCGCGATGGCGGTGTGTGTTGCATGATGGTTGTGCCTGAAAGTTGCCACGGCAAATCTTTGAGTCCGTGATATGTAACCAACCTTGCTAATTCACGAATATCAATTTCTTTTAATTCTTCATTTGATTCAACTTGCGGATTTTCAAGTTTATATCCAACTAATCTTCTTATTTTTTTGAATCCAACTTTTTCATATAACTTGACGCCCGCTGTATTTTGTTCGATGACTTCAAGAATCATTTCTTTATCTTGACGTTCTTTCGCTTCTTCAATTAATTTGTGCATGGTCTGTGTACCCAAACTTTGATTCCTACCTTCAGATAAAATGCCCATCGCCGCGAGTCGACTCGTCCAGCCACGGCGTGCGATTAATGCAATGCCAATGGGTTTATCTTCTTTCATCATCACACGGCTGGAAGTTAAGTCTATGCTATCGCGTTTGAGCATAGTCAATAATGCGGACTCGGTGATGTTAATTGGCACAAAATAACCTTCAAAACTGCGAGTCATTAAGTCTGCGAGTTGGGAGAGGGGGAATTCGGAGGCAGGGCGTAGGTTCATGGTAATTGGTAAGTAGTAATTTGAGACTGGAGATTAGAGATTAGTAAATCGGGATTCGGTTTATGGATTATACCGAAAATAAAAAGGGCTTATCAATCTTCTTTATATTGAATTGGTGGTACTTCCCTTTCTCTTTCATCTTTCATTTTTCTTCCCCTCGCATAATAAAAAGTTTCCCTCAACTGCGGTGTGACTAGACTGGTCTCACGATGTCCCATACGTGTGCCATGAAATTGCATGAAGCGGAACCAAAAGATAGAGAAAAAATTTTTTAGTAAAACTTTTTCTCGTAAGGCGTGCCATAGGTCACTGAAAATATTTGTCACTGTTAATCGCAGAAAATCATAAAAATTGAAATGTGCTTCGGGGTAAATTTTTCTTAACGCCATCGCTTCACGTCGGTAACGGTTATAAACTCCGCTGGGTGTTTCGTTGTGGATATGAATAATCTCGGCTTCAGCGATGTAAGCAATTTTGTAACTTCCCTCTTTTGCCCATTTACTCCATTCCAAATCTTCGAGACCTGTTAATGTTTCATCATAATTGTGTTTGTCCCATAAACTTTTTCTGATGGCAGCATTGGCATTGTTACAAAACGCAGTGACTTGATTCAAATTGGTCAGGTCTGGATACCATTGATAAAAAATTTGTTTTTCAGAAAATTTTGCGAAGTCAGGTGCGCGTTGTTTTCCGTAGGTCAATGCAATTTTTTCATCTTTGAATGGATTGAGCAAAGTCTCTAACCAATCAGGATATACTGGATAAACATGCGCACTAGCAATGACAACCAAGTCCTGTTTCGCTTCTTTAATTCCATAATTGAGTGAACGTCCGAATGTAAATTCATCCGCTGGGATTTTGACAATCTTTACGCCAAAAGATTCTGCAATTGAAGCAGTTGAATCAGTGGAACCTGAATCAACTAAAATAATTTCCACATTTTTGACTGTTTGCTGTTTGATGCCTTCGAGCAAACGTCCAATGTGTTTTTCTTCGTTATAAGCGCGGATAACAATAGAGCAGGTCACCAAGTATTATCCTTTTCATAACCAAGTTTAAGTAACAAATCTCCAGCAACTTCTTTGAAAATTTGTTTATGTTGCTCATTGAAATGCTTTTTCCACTCACCTGTTTTTCCAGAGCGAAAGGTTGGGGATTTGGTCGGGTTAATAGACGCTTCCAAAGAATCAAGAATCAATTGTCGGCTAGTTTGAAGCGGAACTTTATCCAGAAAATGATTCATGATGTGAGTCAATGTTTCGGTGCGATTATTAATCAAATCTTCAAAATGAATCGATAAAACTTCTTTTTGATTCAACCAATCGAGATAAGGCGCAAAACGTTCGGCGATATTCGGAAATTCTATATTTGTATCTTGCCTGCCTAAAATGCTGACTTTGAGGCGCTCATCAAAATTTGGGAGCGATTGATAATAAGCATGATGCACATGTTTTGATTCCATTTCGGTGACGTAAAACACATGCGAGACGACCACATCGCGCGGGTCACGAAAAATAAAATAGGGAATAAATTTTGGCGAGCAAACTTTTTTGATTGCATCAGGTCGGGCAAACAAATGCGCTGAAGCAACATCATTGTTTTGCAAAGAATCAAGCCAAGCCAATGCACTTTCAGGCGCGCGTTTTTTTCCACTTTCGCCTTCATACTCGGCATAAAAAGAATGCAGGCGTTTTGCATACGGCGCGACATTTGAAAAGCCAAGCAAAATTTGGTCGAGCAAATGTGTGCCACTTTTTGGAAACGAAATGCCGAGCAAGACAGGCAAATTATTTTGCGAATTGAAACGCATGTTTTGAATTTGCTTTTCGGTCTGATAAATAAGCGAGCGGATTTTCGATTTCAAAGCCATGTAAGTATTTAACCACAGATTTTACGATGAGGGTGCGTCGCACTTTACGGGTTAAAATAGTTTATCCCCAAAGAGTGCGACGCACTTAAAGCACTTAAGGGTTTTATAAAGCATGAAAAAAACCATTTTCACCACCCCTATTCTTAGTTTTGTTCTTCGCCAAATCAGCAATTTGATTATGTTTCTGGCAGGCTGGCGCGTAGATGGAAAATTACCAAACATTCCAAAATATGTTTTGATTGGCGCGCCTCATACCTCGAATTGGGATTTTGTGCTGTTCCTTGGCATTATCTTTCACTTGAAAGTGGATGCGCGTTACATGGGCAAAGCAGAGTTGTTTCGTTTTCCGTATGGATGGTTTTTTTATTATTGTGGTGGCATTCCAGTGGATAGAAAAAAATCCACAGGGTTAGTGGAGCAAATGGTTGAAGCCGCGAATCAATCATCCAAATTTATTTTGACGATTGCTCCTGAAGGCACACGCCATAAAGTGACTGAGTGGAAATCAGGTTTTCATCGCATCGCCAAAGGTGCAGGCATTCCAATCGTCATGGCAAAAGTAGACGGCGCAAAGAAAACAGTGTACGTCGGTGAAATTTTTCATCCTACAGATGATATGGATGGCGATATGAAGCTAATCCAAGAGGCGTTTAAGGGAATTGTAGGGATAAATCCAAAGAAAAAATATATTACACTTCAAACATAAAGTTTTTATGCACCATAAATAAAAAGGAAGCACTATGAAAAGCGAATGGGTCAAGTCAAACTTATGGGTAGCAATTGTTTTTTTATTATTTTGGATTGTGTATCAACGCGCGGGAACACTAGTTTATATTGATGGCGATGACGCCACTTCTATTGCTTATCACGTCATGGGGCGAGATAAAACGCTTCAATCTCCATACTCGCCCTATCACGGGATGATGGATAAAATGTTAAGCCTGCTGCTACCACAAGAAGAGATGTTGCGCACATACGCTTTTATAACAACACGCCTCGCCAATATCATTATGCTTCTTTTGATATTAACCTTGATATTTGAGTGGGTAAAAGAGAAAGATACAAAAAAATCTAGCGTTTGGTATATCTTAACATCAATAACCGTTTTACTAGCTATACCAGAACTATTTTATTTAGGGCTGGTATATGCGCCTACCTGCGTCGCCATGTGCTTTATTCTGTTTTCGCATTTGATAACCAGAAGAGTGCTAATCTCAACGGGTGCATTAACAATGAAAGCATATACACTTTGTATTATTGCGCTGGTGGCATTTGGCTTTGGCGTAGCCTTTCGATGGAATACCATTGCTTATGGTTTGGTAATTGTCGCTGATTTGATAATGATAAAAAAAGATACGCCGCTTCCAGCACGCCTCAAACTAGCTACAACCTGGGGAAGTGTAGCCTTAGTTTTTTCTTTTCTGATGATTGGTTTTAGCGGTTATGGCTTTGCAGATTTTCTTGAAAAATTTGAGACCATTTTACATGTAATCAATCAAACAGGCTCATTATCAAATCAAAATAATTCCAACACTCAATCTTTAGCCGCCACTATCTTAACCCTCTCGCCATTGTTCACACCTTTCTGTGCATTCGCCGTATTAATCGGCACATTAAAGCTATTGTATAAACGCAGTTCGCTTTTATTTGTCGTTGGGGCAGGAATCATCAGTGCGCTTCCTTGGTTTGGTTCGGGTGTGCCTAAATTTATTATTACCGCTCTCCCCGCCTTCATTCTATTGTTTATAACAGGATTAATGACGGTAACAGAATATGTAAACAAACAGCGTATCAAATCTTTCTATATTGTGGGGTTGATTATTTTACTTGCACCCTGGCTAGTTGGGATAAGCATTACACGCGAGGATACCGCTTGGGGGCCAGGCTTTACCAAAAAGCCGTACGACTATCCAGAGATGCAAAGCACCAGCCTGCAATTAATAAATCGAGGCGGGTTTGCTTTTCCTACCCCCGAAGGAATACGCCCATTGTATGGTCATTTTTATGTGCTTTGGTCTGAATGGAAAATGATGGTTGAGCAAAATTCGGCTGAGCGAGAAGTGGCAATTCAAAAGGCAATTGAACTTAATATTCCGCTTGTCGTTACAAGCTGGTCACCAGACTATTACCTCAATTATCTCTATTCAATAGGCTATCAAACAACAGATTCAAATTATCAACAAAGCGACAATCAGACATTCTATGTTCGTAATTTTTATAACGCGCAAGGTCAATCGGTTTCTATATTTTATTTAGAGCTTGAAGGAATAGAAGATTCTGAGTTGATAAATTATTTAAGCCTGTTTCAGAGGTATCAAGAAATTATATTTACAGGCTATTCTCAAACCTTACGCAGTTTGTACTTTGCACGGCCCGACGCTCTCCAAAAATTAAGCACGGCTTTTATGTTAATTGACATCAATCAGTTAATTACTGAATAGAATTATCCGTCTAATTTGTATTGCAACTGTAAAAAATGTCGGTTCGGTGTAATCATTCCGAAAATACAAGTGGAACAAATGGTTGAAGCCTGATAATGAAGGAATTTACTATTTTAGAGAGGTGAGGAAATATGCTATAATCGCTTTACGAAAACAGTTCGATAAGGAGAAGTAAAGCGATGGAAGCAGTAACTATCTCATCTAAATATCAAGTGGTTATCCCCAAAGAAGTGCGGGAGCAATTTAATCTAAAACCTGGGCATAAAATTATGTTCATCCCTTATGACAATATTATTCATGTTGTTGTTGTACCTCCTATTAAGCAAGCACGAGGAATGTTTAAGGGAATGAATACTGACGTACTTCGCGAAGAAGTTGATGAGGAAAGATAATGAATGTCGTTGACTCATCAGGTTGGTTAGAATATTTTAGCGATAGTGAAAACGCCGCTTTTTTCTCTAAAACAATACAGGATATTGAAAATTTAATTGTCCCAACAATCTGTATTTATGAAGTTTTCAAACGAATGACAACACTCTATGGAAAAGATTCGGCTTTGCGAGCAGTTGGGGTTATGTCATTAGGAAAAGTAATTGATTTAAATCTCCCAATTTCTTTAAGTGCCGCAAAATTATCACTTGAATATAAACTTGCATTGGCAGATAGCGTTATCCTTGCTACTGCTCGTGTAAATAATGCAACCTTATGGACACAAGATGAGCATTTCAAAGATTTAGAAGATGTGAAATATATTGAAAAGAAATAAAGAATTATTCTTTCAATAAAAAATCTTCATTCCCCAAAACCCCGTCTAAAATCACTTTCACTGACTCAGACTCTACTAACTTATCCAACTCAAATGATTTCAACTTCGTTTGCGTCGTCCTCACAGAAGGCTCAAGAAAATCCCCAAATGGCAATGACGTTCTAAATAATTGATAATACAAAAACCTTCTGGCATTGCGTTTGAATTCAGCAGGGACTTCAATTTTTTCAGCAAGCAAAAATTCTTCCATCTTTTTTCTAACTTCATCAATTGTCTGCGGGAAAAACACGGTGGGATATTGTGTGAATCTTGCTTTGCCTGCACACAAGACAGGCATTCTCATAATGGATGCTTCTAATCCAATAGTTGAGTTGTAAATCATCACAAATTTTGATTTCAAAATCAACTCATACGAACTAAGTGCTTCATTCGGCGCAACATAAATTACATTTGGCAAGTCTGTGACTTTATTCGACTCAACCCATCCACCCACTGTCTCACGGCTTGCCTTGCGGACTCGTAATTCGTCAGGGTGAGCACGAATTACGAATAAAGTTTCAGGATGTTTTTTGATGACTTCTAAAACCAAATCCAGCCAATCGAACATATCCTCAAAAACTGTATTTGCATGTGGTTGACTAGTGTCAAAGATGACATTCGTAAACACAGGCACAATTTGTTTGAATCCGCTGGCTTTTTGCAAAAATGTCTCGTCGAGTCCTTTCATGTCCGCCCAGAATTTGATGCCTGCCATTGTAAAGTCACCTTGAAAGCGTTTGGCTAAATAATCATCTAATTTTTTATTTTGTTCATCATTTAATTCAAAGTCATCAGGGATGTGAATCGGGTAGGCTGTTGCTTCACCATCTGTGAAGTATGCGGATGCAGGTTGAAGTCCAACTTCGTGTGTGATGGCTCGAATCCCACGTTTCTGAGCAATATATTTTGCTGTTGCTTCAGGGAAGAATTGTCCGTTGAAAACAATGACTGCTCGCGGTTGAGTCTGATCCAGAAAAGCTGAAAACTTTTGAGCCACATTCCAAGCAGAGAGGATATATTCTCTTAAAAGATAGCGAGTGCTTTCATCATCATTCAAGTGATGGATTCGTAAAATCCAACGAAGCGCTGGCAAACATAGTTCACCAAATGGAATGTTTTGAAATTGAAAAACAGAAAGTTCGTGAAGGGAAAGTTGTGAGATACGAGATACAAGTTGTGTGTCTCGTTCAAAACCAAACCACTCAACCTGAGACTTGTGACCTTCAACCTGTGACTGAACTCCTGCATACAACGTCTTCGCCTGACTTACACAAGTTTTACATGGCATTTCCTTATGCGGATTATCCCGATTCGTCCCCAACACACATTTGCTCATCCCAGCATTGCAAGCAAAATAGGCAACAGGGATACCTTTCAAACGAAATGCCCACGATGCTAACAAATGAAATCCACTGTTCCAAGATAAATCGTCAATACCTGTAGATGCTTTGAAGAAAACCACAGGTTGACCTTTTAGCTCAGATTTTTGCTTCGCAACTTGTTTTGCAACACGAGCAATTTTAAAATTATTAAATCGGCGGACAAGTCCACGTTTGATGCGTTGGGTGAAAAAATCTTTCATCTGGCAGGTATTTGAATAATGTCTTTTAACTCATTAGGGATTTCACCAACATAGGTGATTATCAATCTTTGCCCCGCGCGAGTAGCTGCCATATATATTTTGCGAGTATTTTCCAGCACCAGTTTTTCGATTTCATCATCAGATAACCTTAAACTTTGTTCCATTTCAAGGATACGATTTAATCCAACAAGAAATACTACAGGGCTTTCTAAACCAGTTCCTGCGTTCAATGTTGTTACCCTTATACAATCACCAGAGGTAGTTTCCTTAGGGTCAATTGCGGTTCCTTCCCCCAAACGATTATTTAGTGACATAATCAATGCTTTTACACCTTCCCATTCAGAATGCAGAATCAGTATATTTCGTAACGGCACACCATGTTTATTTAAGGCTTCAATTTCAGCTGTTATTCTTCCAATTTCATCTTGTGCGCTTCGCAAGGAAATAACAATAGGCAACGCGCCATGAGGCATATTCATCAAATCAGGTTCAATAATATCTTCATCTGCGTCATTGTTCTTTATCCGCCGACGATAAAGCAAAGTTGCAAAGTTCAGGATTTCATGCGTTGATCTGTAAGAACGGCGCATATTTTGTGTTTTTCCGCGAGCGTCAATTCCCAATGATTTCCACGATGTTCCTCTCCCAAGAAACCCTTGAGTTGGATCAGCCACAATAAATAAATGACTAATTTTTGGTTTTGCGATTTGTCTAATAATATCGAACCAAATAGGAGCAAAAAACTGCGCCTCGTCAATCATTACAAAATCATATTTTGGCAATTGGACTTTATTTTCACGCAGGAAATTCCACATTCGCCGTGGAACATCACCCCAATCCATTTTATTTTGCTCAATTAACTGATTTTGATAATCACTCATTGCATCCCACATGGCAAGACGTTGATCTTGATTCAATCTAAATCTACGACCTTTTCGCTCGGTTTGAAGGTATTTTGATTTGTCCATTGGGATTTGATCTTTGAACCAGTCAATCTCACTTAGTAAATTATCGATTTGAATGGATGTCTTAGTAAGTTTCTTCTCCCAAATAGTTCTTGCAACATGTTCGCGTTCTGATTGTCTAATCGGATTGGTCCACGAGTTTTCTTTTTCAGGCCAATATTGGCGACAGAAGCCATTAAATGTTTTCCATGTTATATTCTTTGGCATATCTCCTGTCAAAAGTTTATACTTTGATCGGATGTCACGAATAAGCGGACGATTATGAGTGAGAATCAAAAACCTATGATTGGGGAAATTAGAATGCAATAACCTCAAACGATAAAGCAATATTAATGTTTTTCCACTACCAGCTACTCCATTAATAATTCCTATGTGAAAATCTTTAGCGGTTATTTCCCGATCAGATGGGATTTCAAGGTCATTTTTTACTGCTGCCTCTTGTAAAGTATCTAATAAATAACCTTCTAATCCAGCAGCGTGTCGCTCAGTATCAGTTGGACGAACTGTTAATTCTTTTGGAATAACAATTTCTGGAGTGAAAACATAACGTAATTGTTCAAGCATAGTTGCTGTTAATTTCTCACCGCTGAACAATTCTTCCCAGTGTTCGATGGCATTTGTTTGGATCATTTCCTGCCCAATCCAATGATGTTGTCCTGTGTTTTCGTTACGATAGTCTGTTTCTAATTTGTTAGAGTTAATATTTGGAAATAAGACAACTGTAACAATCCTATCTTTTATTAATACTGGGAATTTATTCTTAAATAATTCCAAGACAAGGTTTTCTTCTTCCCCTAAAGGTTTTGCTTCACCTAAAAGAAGCATCTGAGCCGAAGAGTGCGTTGATTTTGCAACCATACTAACTTTGACAAGAATAACTTGATTATTCTTGTTCAAAATCATAAAATCAGGTGCTTCCTTTTCCCAAGGTGTTAAATGATGCCATACTACATAGCCTTCAGGGAGAGATTTCAGGAAGCGATAAACTTTCAGGATTTCTGATGGTAAACTACTCAGCGGGGTTGATGGGATAATTTGTGCCATATTATATCGTGATAGTTAGACAGTTTTCTAGCAAACTTCTTAATAGTCCCACCCAATTTTGATGATTTGTGTCAGCAGGTTCGGCTTCAAGCACGACACTTGAACCTACAATAATTAGTTTTGTGCGAGGACGTGTAATAGCAACATTTAGCCGCTGCGGTTGAAAGAAGAACTCAGCTATTTGACTGGCGAAGCCTGTTGATGAAGTTGTAAGCGAAACTAAGATAACTTCGCGTTCTTGCCCTTGCATACGTTCAACAGTATCTACTACAATTTCACGCGCAATTTCTTCATTCGGTAAAGCCTGACGAAGAAGGTTGCGAATCGCACGTCCTTGAGCTCGATATGGTACAACAACTCCAATTTCCAATGCAGGTACTTTTGCATGGAGCAGGGCTTTAATCAATTCGACGACAGTTTCTGCTTCTTTTCGACTTCGATTGGTATTACCACGGTGTTGTAAATCTAGGAAAACAGCAGGAAACTCAGGATCTAAGACATGGCCCCAAATTCCATTTGTTTCACTTAAATTTAAACGACGATTGGCCGTATTTTCATCAGGCGTGAGTAAACTATCATAAAATTCACGACTTGGCCAATAAGCAAGCACGTCATTCATTCTATATGTTGTAGTTAACATTGTTTGTGCACCGCGCCCCGATAAATATCCAAATACGGATGTATTCCATACACCTGTACTCTTAAGTGATGTAACTGGCGGAAGTTGATGCTCATCTCCAATAAAGATATATTTTTTGCCTGCAAGCATCCCCATTATGGCTAGTGGGAGAGTTACTTGAGATGATTCATCAAATATGACAACATCAAATTCAACACCAGAGAGGCGATTACTTCTGAGGGCAAATGGGGTTGCACCAACTGCATACCCACCAAGTAAATCCCCAAATCCTGAATTAATAAAATTTTCATAATTCCTTACTTGCAAATCATTGGTTCGAGACTCAATCCCTATCTTACATACTGGCAATGCCAAATCTATTTCGTAAACTTTATTAAGAGCATTATTAATTGCACGATGCGTAAGAGCAGTAACCAATACCCGTTGTCCATCTTCAACTAATAAACGAACTAGATTAGCCAAAACAAAAGTTTTTCCAGTTCCAGGAGGACCTTGAATTAAATGGTACAAATCAGTCGCATATGCTTGTGCAATTGCTTCATTTTGTGATGAATTCAACCCGTTTTGTATAATTTTTTTCTGTATTCGCTCGTAACGGGCTAAATTCAACTGAGGGATTCGATCTCCATTAAGCATTGGTAGTATAGTTTCACGTCCATTAATAGTATCAGCCACTTCATCAAGAGCATCTAAATGAAAACGGCGTAAATCCATCATGCTCTCGTCAGCGATCCAGCCGTCGGAATCCTGCTGTAGAAAGAAAGGATTTCCTCCTTGCAAACTGACTTCCAACAATGTCTCATCATCGTATTCAACTAAAACTTGCATTGCTTCGATTCCGATAGGATTACCTCGGTGTAGTACTAAGAAATCACCTTCACGAAACCTAGATTCATTGGCTTGGCAACTTAATCTAATTGTTTGTTTGATACTATTCTCAACATTCAATCCTTCAATTGCATAACCTCGTGCGACTCGCTCACCTAATGGAAGCGCCCATTGTCTTTCTAGATTCGCATGTTGTGTAGCGAATTCACTATTAACAAAATCTCGAAGTCGTTGAAGTAAACCTTGATAGTTTGTCATATCTATCTAAAAATACCTCCATAGCCTAATTACTTAAGAGTTAGGCACATTAACATTATACTTGGTTGCGAAATTACGCCTTTATCGCCAAAGCATTCAATTGCTCATAATAAGGCTTACATTCTTCAAGCAATGGCTTCAACGAATCAGGAAACGGCGTAGGCTTTTTTACATATTCCCCAAAACCTGTTGATTCATGTACTGACTTATACCAATACTTCGCCCACGAACCATCTTCCACTCTGGCGCCTGCTTTCCAACTCAACATACTTTCTTGAAAATCAATGCCAATGCGTTCACATAGTTCATTCAAAACTTTTTTCGGGTTTAACAAAATTTGTTTTGAATCTAACACAGGCGGATTTTGTCCGCGTGATTTCAAATCATTGAATAACTCAATATGCTGTTTGTAATCAACATCTTGCAAAGTTGGGTTTGCAACCCACGCCGCATAACTCGGCAACATATCTTCAGGGTCACGAGTTAGAAGCACATTCACAGTTTGGTCGAGAAAACCCAAGTTGAGGTTATGTAAATGATGCGTCATGTGTTTAAAAAACCCCACAGGCTTGGCATCAAATCCTAAAATCAAATCACGCACAACTTTCTCGCCATCATTTTCCATTTCTGCAATCACTTCATCTGCACCAGGATGATACGCACGCGCAGGCGTTTTGGAAAGATAATGCGCATACAACGGCTCATCAAAAACTTGACAATCATTTCGTTGCGCGAATGAATACATCAATGCGGTGGATATATTTCGCGGACCGCTCCACAAACAAATTTTTTTAGATGACATGCTACGCCTCCTTCGCCTTTCTAACTGCTTGCTGAACCTCAGCCTCATACATCGCTGACAATTTTTGAGTCATCGTTCCAACTTTTCCATCACCAATAACTCGCCCATCAATTTTGGTGACGGGTGTTAACCCACCAAACGTTCCAGTCACAAATGCTTCATCTGCACCATACACATCGAACAACGAAAAGTTTTTTTCATAACAAGGAATACCATTATCTTTTGCAACTTTGATGACTTTTCCGCGTGTGATTCCATTCATGCAATATTGTCCAGTAGATGTCCACACTTCACCATCTTTGACCATGAAAAAATTTGTGGCATTGCATGTTGCCACAAAGCCATGAATATCCAACATGAGTGCTTCATCCGCACCTGCTTCAATCGCTTGGACTAATGCCATCACTTCATGCAATTTGCTATGACAATTCAAACGAGGGTCAAGATAATCAGGCGAGCCGCGACGAATCGTGCTGGTAAATAAAGTCACACCACGATTGCGAGAGTCAGGGCTAGCTTGTTTATATTCAGGAATGATAACAAGGTTTGGTCCAGTCATCACCAAACGAGGGTCTTGGGATGGAGTTTTTTTTGTTCCGCGTGTCACCATAAAACGAACATGTACGCCATCGTGCATATCATTGGCTTTCAGCGTTTGCCAAATTTTATCTGTCAATTCTTGGCGAGTCATTTTTAAATCCATGCCCACAGTTGCCGCCGCTTGCCATAATCGATTGAGATGTTCATCCAGAAAAACTAAGACACCATCATGTAAACGAAGTGCTTCCCAAATCCCATCGCCAACGAGATAACCACTGTCAAAGACTGAAATCTTGGCTTCATTGCGCGGAAATAATTCTCCGTTTACATAAATTAATATTTTTTCGTTACGTTTATCTTCTACCGCATTATGCGTTCCGTGAACGGGCATGAGTTCCTCCAATTAATTGTTGTAGGGGCGAGGTCACCTCGCCCCTACATATTACCAATCATTATTTTTTTCGTATCCCAATTTTACTAATAAATCCCCCGCCACATCTTTGAATAATTTTTTATGCTCATCGGTGAAATAATTTTTCCATCCGCCAGTTTTACCAGAGCGGAAGGTGTGACTTTTCTTTGGTTGAATCGCTTCAATTAAGATTGAAATTGCTTCTTCTCTTTGAGTTGGGATTTTATACCCAGCCTTTTCGACTTCATCCAACATTTTATTCAAAGTAACATCACGATTATCAATTAAATCTTCAAAGCGGATACACATTGCATTTTTTTGTTCGAGCCATTGAAATACGCCTTCATATCTTTGTTTGACCGAAACCATGTGCAAGCCATCTTTGTCAATGCCTGTGATTGCGACTTTGAGTCGCTCACCAAAATCAGGCAATGAGTTGTAATAGGCGTGCATGCCATGTTCTTCGTGCATGTCTGTCGCGAAAAACACTTGTGATACGAGCATATCGCGTGGGTCACGATAAATGAAGTAGGTCACGCGCCCAGCTTGAGTTAAGAAAGAAGCGTTTTCTTTTGTAGCATCTAAATATCCCCAGCCAATGACTCCATCAGGAATATTTTTTAAGTCAGAAAGAATATCATCTGCCGTCCGCCGTCCACCGTCTTTTTTTATCGTTCTCACAGGTTCAGCATCCACATATTTATACGGCATGATTTGTGTGAAACCGTTGAGAATTTGCAACAACAAATGCGAACCGCTTTTTGGTTTTGAATTTCCGAAAATTGGTGGGGCTTCATGAAAAGAAAACCGCTTCCACCTTAAGATGGCTTGGGCGGTTTTTAAGTGCGGACGTAATGTGCTACGAATTTTTTTCATCACTATTACGGATTACGCATTACGAATTATTTATTACGTGATTCGTAATGCGTAAAAAGCAATTATTCATTCACAACGCGGCGTAATTTCTTCATTGAACCTTTTTCAGATTCATAAACTTTCTTAACACCATCACCCAATGAAGCCTCAGTGACGCGAATGTATTTAACCAATTTTTCAAAACCACCAGGCTCAACAGATGCGGCTTGGTCACTGCCCCACATGGCGCGGTCTAAAGTGATATGACGTTCAATCGAAGTTGCGCCTAATGCAATTGCAACTGCGGAAGGCACAAGCCCAACTTCGTGACCAGAATATCCGATTGGATTGTTTGGAAATTCTTTGCGAAGTGTTTCAATCATTTTGAGATTTAATTCTTCAGGCTCACATGGATATGTGCTGGTGCAGTGCATAATAACTAAATTATCTTCACCAACAACTTCTATGCCTTTGTGAATTTGTTGCATGGTGGACATACCCGTTGAAATAATAACAGGCTTACCCGTTTTGCGAACATACTTTAACAAGTTATGGTCGGTAAGCGAAGCAGATGGAACTTTATAAGCAGGTGTATCAAACTTTTCCATGAAATCAACAGAGGGTTCATCCCACACTGAAACCATCCAATCAATTTTCTTTTCTTTACAATAGCGGTCAATTTCACGATATTGTTCTTCGTTAAATTCAACTTTATAACGATAATCTAAATATGTGATGTAGCCCCAAGGCGTTTCACGCATTTGTTTTTGTTGTTCGGGTGGGGTGCAAATTTCAGGCGTGCGTTTTTGAAATTTGACTGCATCCGCGCCTGCATGTGCGGCGGCATCAATAATTTTTTTTGCAATATCCAAATCACCATTGTGATTGATTCCAACTTCTGCAATGATATATGCAGGGTGACCATCACCCATCATTCGATTTCCAAATTTTATTTCTCGTGCCATTTTTTCTCCTTAGAATGCAGAGGGTGCGTCGCACCTTGCGAATGTAGTGTGTCTCAACCTGTTGGGTGCGACGCACTCTTTTGTAATATTAACTCACACAATTCTCTAATTGCTCCATGCCCGCCATTTTTGGTCAACACAAAATCTGCGGCGCGGATAATTTCAGGATACGCATCTGCCACTGCCACAGACCAACCTGCAATTTCAAAACACGGAAGGTCATTCAAATCATTACCTACATAGATGACATTTTCTGCTTTGATATTTTTCTTTTCTAACACTTCACGCATCACTCGACCTTTATCTTGCATGCCAATCCCGTGAATTGATTCTACCCCCATCTTTTTTGCCCGCGCTTGGACAACTCCGTTGGGTTCAGATGAAAGAATCATGAAGTCAATTCCTTTTTCTTTCAAGGTTTTGATGTGCATACTATCACTTCTTGATGCCAAAACAGATTCTTTTCCATCTTGATCTGTAATCACAGAGTTATCTGTCACAACACCATCAAAATCACAGATGATTAACTTTATTATCTCAGGCATTTGCTTACGAGGTGATCTTGGTGACACAACTTCTAAACCACTATAAATCACGGCTTCATATTTTGACCAGTCAGAAAGTGTATCAATATCCACAGTATATTTTGAATCAATCACCAACGGATAAATCACATCACCTGTTAAAGATTTTTTTTCTGAAATCGTGGATGTGCGAATCGCATCAATGTGACCAGTCTGCCAATAGACAGGCGGAAGAATTTGACGTGGTGCATTGTACGGCTCTTTGATTCCATCCACTTCTAATAATGGATACAAAGGTTTATCTTCACCATTAAATCGCCACATCTTAAACGGATTTTGCCCAGCGACTACAACCCCACGCACACAATCGGCATCTTTATGATTTTGTAAAATACGAATGGCATTATCCACCATTCCTTGCGGACGAATTGGGGATGTAGGTCGTAACTGAATCACAATATCAGGTCTGTAGCCTTCCACATCTTCCAACCATTTCAATGTATGTTCAAAGACTGGTAAATCCGTTGTTTTGTCTTGTGAAATTTCGGCAGGACGTAGAAATGGTGCTTCTGCGCCCCATTCACGAGCAACTTTTGCAATCTCTTCATCATCCGTTGAGACAATAATTCTTGTCACCAACTTTGATTGTTTCGCCGCGGCAATACTCCACGCGATTAATGGATACCCAGCAAAACTGCGGATATTTTTTCGCGGAATACCTTTCGAACCGCCACGAGCAGGGATAAGTGCGAGTATATTGGTCATCGGTAATTAGTAGGTCGGTAGTCAGTAATCAGTAATCAGTGTTAAGTATTCGGACTGATGACTGGAACACTGAATACTGAACACTGAAATCACCACGCCGTCCAACCACCATCAACAATTAAATTATTTCCAGTCATATACGATGAAGCATCTGAAGCAAGGAACAACAACGCGCCGTTCATTTCATCTTTCTTTGCCATTCTACCCAAAATTGTTTTTGCAGAATAATTTTTCACGAAATATTCTTCGTGGTTATTGAATACACCACCTGGAGTCAACGCATTGACACGGATTTCTGTCTCAGCATAATAAGCGGCGAGATATTTTGTAAAGCCCATCACACCCGCTTTCGTCACTGTGTAATAGACAGGTTTATACGCAACACGTTTTCCATCTTTGATATAAATCCGTTGGTCTGGTCCATTCAAACCGTATGTTGAACAGATATTAATAATACTGCCTTTTTTATTTTTAACCATTTGCTTTGCACAGGCTTGTGTTACCAAAAACATGCCCGTTAAGTTTACATTCATCGCCGCGTTCCAATCCGCGAGTGGATAATCTTCAAATGCACCGGGGGCAATGCCTTTTTCTAAAGCAGTCGCATCAAACTTTGGGTCAAGTGCGGCGGAGTTAACTAAAACATCTAATCTTCCAAAAGTTGAAATTACTTTTTCAACCATTGCATTAACTGAATCGGGTTTGGTGATGTCAGTAGCAATGCCCACAGCATTGAATCCATTTTTCGTAAGCGTATCAACTGTCGCCTGAATCAATGAAGCGTTTACATCCACCACTGCAACCGATGCGCCTGCTTCTGCTAACGTCTTGCAAAATTCCGCGCCAATTAATCCAACACCGCCTGTTACAACTGCAACTTTATCTTTCAAAGAAAATTTTTCAAATATGGTCATGTGAACCTTTATGGGTAGGCTGTGTAAATTGTATCGTTTTGTTTATCAAACGCAAGATACAACCCCTCGCTCAAAATTTGATACACGGCTTGTGTTTGTAGATTTTTGCTGACATCAAAAAGTGAGAGGACAGCGTTGCCTGATAAAACATCTTTTTGCAAATTGGCAACACCTGATTCAAACCCGCCTCTTTCTTGACCTGTAACTGGGTCTATCAAATCAGGCAATACATACGCCCCGCGATTTGTGTAGAGATATACTGCGGCGGCTTCGTTGGTGTAGATGCGCGTGCCTTCGGGCAAATTGCGTAAAAATTCCATCGCCTCTGCGTCGAACCATTGAAACGAAGCGTATCCTTGCCCACCTTTGCGGAGGTCGGTGATGGTGTTGGTGATTCCAGATAATGATAATGTGATAATAAATAGAAAGAGGAAAGCGGAAAGATATTTTTGTTTATGCCAAATTTGATTTAAGAAATAAATAGCCATGATTAATAGGCTAACAAAAATTGGCGATAAGATTCTTAACTGAAATTTTGTGCTAGCATCAAACCACGTCATCGTAACGAAAAGAGAGGATAGATAACCAAATATATAAAGTGTGCTGATGAAAGATAATAATTCTGGCGTTTCAGTAGAGGGTTGGAAAAACTTTTTTAAGCCTTTGTATAACAGCCATGCTAACAAAATGAAGAGAATGACAGAAATAATGACGATAAATAAATTTGGAATGCGCATGAGTTCGCGTCGCCAAGTTTCAAATGGCATGAAGAATAATGAAAAATTGTAAATGCCTGTTTCAATATTTTCTGGCGTGATGGGGTGATAAAAAATTGTGCGGTTTGTAGCATTATCTGCTAATAAACGATTGCGGATGCTCCAGCCGAGTGCAAAAGGAATAAAACTGGCGATAAAAATTGCGGCGCGAGAAAGTTTCCAATTCCATGGATGTTTGAGCAGAATTAAACTGACGAGAAATGTAGCAAATAATGCCAAACCTGCATAACGGGTTAAGTATGCTAAGCCCACCAAACAGCCAGTCAAAATTAGCCAACGTTTTTGTTTAAGTTGAAAGTAATAGTAAAAAGTTAAGAATGATGCGAGTGTGAGAAAAATATATAACGGCTCACTCATGGCGGTAGTGTGCAAGCGAAATAATGAGTGATTGACTAAAAATAAAATTGATAAAGCGATACCTGCTATTTGTAATTTGGTCATCTTCCAGCCGATGATGCCGAGCAGGAAAATGTTTCCGCCAAATAATAATGAGTTGACGAAGCGTGTGCCTCGTAATGGGTCTAAGCCACTTAATCCGACCAATGCAAGCAGTGACGAAAAGCCTGGCGGGAAATGCGTCACAGGTTGGTTGGAGGCGAGCCATGCTTCTCGATAACCATCTCCGTTTAAGATGCTTCTTGCACCTGCAATGTAGGCAATTGAATCATCGAAGAGTCCCAGCCCTTGCGGAGTCGCATACAGGATAAGAAAAGTTCCAATTACAGCAAGCAGGATGAAGGCTTGCATTGAGCCGTGTCGAAATGTCAAGAAAGAAGCGGGGAAATTTGAACGAGTCATTTTACGAATTACGGATTACGAATCACGTTAATCCGTAATTCGTAATCCGTAATTAAATCTTAATTGTGAGACAAAACAAAACCTTGTTCTTCAAGGTATTTCAAAATGATGCGGGCGTTTTCTTCGGGTGAAGAGCCAAACCCTTTGAGTGTGATTTCAGGGTTGATGGGTGATTCGTAGGGGTCATCCACACCAGTGAAGCCCATGGGTTTGCCTTCTTGCATGGCTTGGCGGGCTTTGGCATATAAACCTTTTACATCGCGTTCTTCACAAATTTCTACTGGAGTATCCATGAATACTTCAATAAAGTTTTCACCGACCATTTTGCGGGCTTCTTCACGCGTGGCGCGATATGGACTAATTGCGGCACAAACCACTGCACCACCTGCTTTTGCAATGCCACCCGCCACAAAGCCGATTCGCAAAATATTTGTATCGCGGTCTTCTTTGCTGAAACCTAAACCTTTTGAAAGATGCGTACGAACCACATCACCGTCCAACACCATTGTTTCACGTCCGCGTTCAAGTAATAAAGAAGTTAACACAGAAGTTGTTGCAGATTTTCCTGAACCACTTAAGCCTGTGAACCAAATACAAAAACCTTGTTTGTGACGAGCAGGATAGGTCTCGCGTAAAATTTCAGCAGTTTCTGGACGGGTGAACCATTCGGGCAAAAGTTTTCCTTTTGCTAAATATTCATCACGAACTTGTGTGCCAGAGATGTTGGCAACTTTTGCACCTTTGGGCACATCTTTTTCTTCCACATATCTTTGTTCATCGGGAAGATAAACCAGCATCTCAAACGGAATCATTTTGACTCCGATTTCTGCTTCGTGTTGTTTCATTAATTCTTGCGCGTCATACGGACCGTAAAATGGTTTGCCCGTAGAATCATTGCCTGGTCCTGCATGGTCACGCCCAACGATGAAATGATTCGCACCATGATTTCTGCGGATGATGGCATGAAGCAACGCCTCTTTTGGACCCGCCATGCGCATTGCCAACGGAAGCAGACTTAACATTGTGCTTTTTTTATCGTAATGATTATCAACCAATGCTTTATATGTTCGCACGCGCGTGTAATGGTCAACATCACCTGGTTTGGTCAAACCAACCACTGGATGAATAATCAACGAACCGTTTACTTGCGCGGCGGCACGCTTGGTCAATTCTTCATGGATTCTGTGTAATGGATTTCGTGTTTGGAAGGCAACAACATTGTCATGCCCCATGTTTTCAAGCATTTCACGTACTTGTGTTGGAGTGTGACGAAGATTAACAAAATCATAATACTTGGGCAGGTTCAATACTTTCATTGGACCAGAAATACAAACTTTACCCCAACGAGCCATTTCAGAAACCATTGGGTGTTTTGGGTCAGTTGTCCCGTAAGCATGTGCCGCTTCTACTTCTGGGTCCCAGTGATAAATTTCTTGCAATGTCAACACTGCAATCAAATCAAAGTTTGCATTGCGTAATGCTAACTCTTCACCAACGGTGGGTAATTCTTTAGGGTCAGCCGTCAGCGTAATCGGAAGCGGAAAGAAAGTTCCATCTGCTAAACGCATTTCACGCAACACGCGGTCATAATCGGCTTTACCCATGAACGTGGTCAATGGAGAGAAGCCGCCCGTAGCGATTAATTCAAAATCACATAAATTTCTTGCTGTAATTTTGATAGAAGGAAGTTGTGAAGCGTGGGCAATTAATTCCTCGCGCTCTTCGCCGTTCACAACTAAATTCACAAGTTTGCCACCATAAGGGGCAATCAGTTTTGCTTTTGCCATTTTTTCTCCGTTTTATTATAGAGGCGAGATTATCTCGCCTCTATGAATTTATCAGCCCCGATTATACTCCAAAATTCACTGGCTGAATTTTGAGCAGTTATTATCGCCTTTCTTAAAACGGCATGGTCATTCAGAAAATATCTTATTACAGAATCAAACAGACGAGCAATACGCCCGTCTGTTTGACTTACACTAACAACATAGGAGAAGTAAATACGTTTACTTTATTGAGGCGGGAGGAGAACCGCATCAATGACGTGTATTACACCGTTGGATGTTTCAATATCAGTGATGATGACTTGCACAGTATCATTCAAAAATACTTTTCCGTCTTTTACTGTGATTGTGATGTCTTTACCAAGCACAGTTGGCGCACTGGTGAGCCCAACGACATCCGCCGCCATCACTTTGCCTGAAACAACATGGTAGAGCAAAATATCGGTCAATTGTTGCTTATTTTCAGGCAAGAGCAAACTTTCGACTGTGCCAGCAGGTAAAGCGGCAAAAGCATCGTCTGTTGGTGCAAAGACAGTGAACGGACCTTCGCCTTGAAGTGTTTCAACTAAACCAGCGGCTTGCACAGCGGCAACCAAAGTGGTGAAGCGCCCATCCGCTACAGCCACATCAACAATCGTATTGGATTCTTCCGCGGCAGGTGGCAATAAAACTGCATCAATCACATGAATAACACCATTGGATGTTTCAATATCTGTGATGATGACTTTTACTGATTCGTTGAGGTACACATTGCCCATATCTACGTTGATGGCAATATCTTGACCTAACACAGTCGGCGCGCTGGTAAGCCCAACAACATCCGCCGCCATCACTTTGCCTGAAACAACATGGTAGAGCAAAATATCGGTCAATTGTTGCTTATTTTCAGGTAAGAGCAGGCTTTCTACTGTACCTTCAGGAAGAGCCGCAAACGCATCGTCTGTTGGAGCAAACACGGTGAATGGACCTTCGCCTTTAAGTGTTTCGACCAAACCAGCGGCTTCTACTGCGGCTACCAGAGTGGTGAAGCGACCATCAGCCACGGCTGTGTCTACAATGTCTAACAATTCAGGCTCAGGTGTTGCTGTTGGCTCCGGCATGGCAGTTGGCTCAGGGGCTGGAGTCGGGGTAGTGGCAGGCGCACACGCCGCTAAAACGAGGGAGACTACGAGAAGCAGTCCGAGAAATAGGGAATTACGTTTCATTTTCTTTTCACTCCTTAATATTAATTGATGTTTGGATACGAAAACTTGCACAGGTTTTGCAAAACTTATAAAGGTATTGTACAGTTATTTTAATCAAAGTCAAGCAATGTCCAACTTCATTAATAAGACTATTATTCTTAACTGGGATTAAGTTAAGAGATTTGTTGAACAAGTAATTTGTTTCCCCACTCAACAAACTTTCTTCTATAAAACCGCCAAATAAAAACTTTTACGGTATCATTCCCCGCTATGGAATTTTTAACCTCACCCTCTCAAAAATTTGATTTACCAAAACCAATCGCCCGTTTAAGCGAACTTGCTACAAACATGTGGTGGACGTGGCACCCCGAAGCCGCGCGTCTGTTTGGACGTTTAGATTATGACCTGTGGGAAAGACTCGGTCACAACCCGATTCGTCTGCTCAAAGAAATTGATAAAGAAAAATTAAACCAATCTGCCAAAGATAAAGAATATTTATCTTTATATGATTCTCTATTTAAAACATTTGATTCGTATTTCAAACAAAAAACATGGACGCAAAAAACGCATCCCGAATTAAAAAACCCGATTGCATATTTTTCAATGGAGTTTGGTTTGCATGAAACACTCCCAATTTATTCAGGCGGCTTGGGCGTGTTGGCGGGTGACCATCTCAAAGAAGCGTCTGATTTAGGTTTGCCGTTAATCGGCGTGGGCTTCATGTATGCACAAGGATATTTTTCTCAGCGCATCAGCGAACACGGTTGGCAAGAAGCGTTAAACAATCCATTAAATTTTGAACACTTGCCCGTCTCGCTCGTCACAAAAAATAATCAGCCAGTTATCATCGAATTTAAATTTCCAGATAGAACGCTTCACGCCCAAATTTGGGAAGTGCGTGTCGGGCGCATTCCGCTGTATCTACTTGATTCAAACGTCCCCAACAATAATGAATATGACCGTTTGCTCACCGCGCGTTTATATTGGTCTGATTTAGACCGCCGCGTGATGCAAGAAATTCTTTTGGGAATCGGCGGTGCGCGTGCTTTACGAGCATTAGGATATGACCCCGCCGTTTGGCACATGAATGAAGGTCACGCTTCTTTCTTGACGTTGGAGCGGATTCGTGAACTTGTGACTTCAGGTTTAACGTTCGACCAAGCCACCGAACAGACGTGCGCTCAAAATGTTTTCACCACGCACACACCCGTGCCTGCTGGTAATGACGAATTTCCACTATGGCTCATTGATAAATATTTATCATCTTATTGGGGTGAGTTAGGTTTAACCCGCGAGCAATTTGTAGATGTTGCCAAACATCAACAAGCCCATGTAGAAACATATTCCATGCCTATTTTGGCATTGAAATTATCCAACGGGCGAAATGGCGTTTCGGAATTACATGGCGAAGTCTCGCGCGATATGTGGAAATTTTTATGGAATGATAAAAATGTGAAAGATGTTCCGATAGACCACGTCACCAACGGCGTTCACACGCGCAATTGGCTTGCTCGTCGAATGAATCTTTTGCTCGAAAAATATCTAGGTGCTGATTGGTACGAGAATTTAGATGACCATGAATTGATGCAAAAAATAAATGCCATTCCAGATGCAGAATTGTGGGGAACGCATTTGCATCTCAAACGCAAACTCGCCTTTTACCTCAAAGAAAGAGTGCGCGACAGATGGACTCACGGCGGATTTCATCCTGTGCAAGTGGTTTCTTCTGGCGTGTTGATTAATCCGTATGCGCTCACCATTGGTTTTGCTCGCCGTTTTGCAACGTATAAACGAGCGAGTTTAGTTCTTTCGCAAGTAGAACGCTTGCTTGAAATTATCAATCGCCCCAATATGCCAGTACAAATTATCTTTGCAGGCAAAGCCCACCCCGCCGATGACCCAGGCAAGCAGTTGATTCAAAAAGTGTATCAAACCGTCAAAAAAGCAGAGACGGGCGGAAGAATCGTCTTTGTGGAAGATTATGAAATGAATCTGGCGCGTTACCTCGTGCAAGGTGTAGATGTGTGGCTCAACACGCCTCGCCGACCTTACGAAGCCAGTGGCACATCAGGCATGAAAGCCGCTATTAATGGCGTGTTGAATTTCTCAATCATGGATGGTTGGTGGCGCGAAGCCTACAACGGAAAAAATGGCTGGTCAATTGGTGAAGATAAAGAATACGAAGCAACTGATGTGCAAGATGTTGCCGACGCTGAAGATTTGTATCACAAACTTGAACATGAGATTATCCCCATGTATTACAACCGCGACCCAAAAGAAATGTCTGCCGAATGGATTGGACGCATGAAAAACGCCATGCAAACGGTCATTCCGCAATTTTCTACGCGGCGCATGGTGAAGGAATATGTAGAGAAGTTTTATACAAAAGCCAATGGTAAATCGTAAGTGAGGCGTTTATGAACGAAATCACAGTCACAGAACTTGACCAAAAACTAAAATCGGATGAAAAGTTTATTTTGTTAGATGTGCGCGAAGATTGGGAGTTAGACCAAGCCAAAATAACAGATAACAGGTTGCAGGTCACGCCGATGAGCCGTTTGGCGAATGAAGGACCAAGTGCGTTGCCAGAATCCGTTCAAAAGAAAGAACATCCTGTGTATGTGATTTGTCATCATGGCAATAGAAGCAGACAAGTAACGATGTGGCTTGAAAGTCAGGGCTATGAAAATATTTTCAACGTTAGCGGCGGCATTGATGAATTTGCAAATAAAATAAACCCAGAAATTGGTGTTTATTAATTTTTAGCCACAGAGTTCACAGAGACCTTTGAGAAAAAACTCAGAGAACTTTGTGGTCTCTGTGGCGAAGATTTTAAAACCAGAATGCCATCCTTGCGGATGACATTCGTGGGGCGCTGTGGCTTCCTTTACTTACTTGAGGAGGGATGCCACAGCGCTGGGTTTAATACTACTATCCATGTTAGACATCACCTCCTCCTTTCTTAAAGGATGGCAATTCAATTTGTTTGCCCCGTGTAATAATGACGAAAGTATGCCCCAAAATATTTGACGTGTCAATAGGTTTTTAAGATTCTCACAAATTTGTAATTTATTTGTCTATGTCATTGCGAGCCACGCTCTTGTATTTTGTGGCGAAGCAATCCCCAACCCAATCATAAGATTGCTTCGGCTTCGCCTCGCAATGACAGCATTCTGATACCTTTTGATAGACTCCGCAAGCCCCGCCAAGTTATTCTTGCCAAAATCTTTCCTTACCTTTGTGTTTCTTTGTGACACTTCGTGGTAAAAATTGGAGCATATATGAAAACAAACCCAAACAAACTTTGGCTTATCGTCCTCGCGCTTGGATGGTTCTTCGACTTTCTATTTTGGGAACAATCCCCCGGCATCAACTTCGCAATTTTTTGGACTGCTTGTTTAATCGCCGCCTTTTATCTCTTAATGAGTGATGGGCTTCGCCCGCATCGTTCTTCCTTGATTTTGATTCCGCTCTTCATCTTTTTCGTTGCAGTGACATTTTGGCGTGCCGAATCAATGACTAGCTTTTTAGCCTATACATTCACATTAGTGACACTCACAATTCTCACCGTCACCTATCTCGGCGGACGATGGCTTCAATACACCTTTGCAGATGGCGTGGCAAAACTTGCAAACCTAGCTGGAAGTGTCGTTGCTCGACCAATTTTATTTTCAAACGATGTTCGTAAAGCACAAGCCGAATCAGGTGTGAAACCTTCAAAATATAATTTCATGCCCATTATTCGCGGGCTTGTGATTGCATTGCCAATCGTCGCCGTTTTTGCCGCTTTACTTGCCTCTGCTGATGTGGTCTTTGGTCAACGCTTAGATGATTTTATTAAACTCTTCAAATTGGAAGATTTGCCCGAATACATCTTTCGATTAATTTATATCCTTGTCATTGGTTATGCACTGGCAGGTATTGTTTTACATGCCGCCACCGAATCAAAAGATGAAAAATTGATTGGCGAGAGCAAACCAGTTATCCCACCATTTTTAGGTTTTATCGAATCTTCAATTATTTTAGGAAGTGTCGTTACACTCTTTGCTATCTTCGTTGTGATTCAATTCCAATATTTTTTTGGTGGCACAACCAACATCAATGTTGAAGGTTACACGTATGCCGAATATGCTCGCAAAGGTTTTGGTGAATTAGTCACAGTTGCATTTTTTGCATTGCTCATGCTTCTTACATTAAGTGCAGTCACCAAACGTGAAAATGAATCACAAAGAAAAATTTATTCAGGTTTTGGCATTGCACTCGTTTTGCTTTTGCTCGTGATGTTATTCTCCGCATTTCAACGCCTCAATCTTTATGAAGCCGCGTATGGTTTTTCTCGCGTGCGTACATATACACACGTTTTTCTAATTTGGCTAGGTTTACTTCTCGTTGCAATCATTGCGCTTGAAATTCTACGCAAAGAAAGATTATTTGCGATTGCCATGTTAATTGCTTCGTTTGGATTTGCTATTTCACTCCCAATTCTTAACGTAGATGCTTTTATTGTGAATCAAAATATCCAACGTGAACTAAGTGGGGCGGGTATTAATATCGATCAAAATACTCAACAAGAATTAAGTAGAGGAGATAGGGTGGATTTAGACTCTCAATACTTCATCCAACTCTCTGACGACGCCATTCCTCCACTTGTGGACGTGCTTCATTCTTCGACCCTGCCTGATACCGTCCATGAGAAAGTTGCCGCCGCCTTAGCCTGTATCCGCTATGCACGCACACTAAATGCCCGCGACCACGAATGGCAATCTTTTCACTTTTCACGCTTCAATGCGGATAATATGCTTGCATCTGTGAAAGATGAGCTTGACCAATATGAAATTGGAGGCAGTGATTACTGGCTAGCAAGAATCATCACGCCATCAGGTGCAGAGTTTAAATGTTATCGAACTTATGATGGCTAGTGTATTGGAGTAAGAAATCTCGCCCATTGACAGTCTACTTTACTATTCATAAAGGACAGTCAATGGATTTTAAATTAACTATTTTCTCTGATTACATCTGCCCGTGGTGTTATGTTGGTCAAGGTGTTGTTAATAAACTAAAAGTAGAATACGAAATTGATATTGAATGGCGACCGTTTTATCTGCGCCCCGATACGCCAGAAGAAGGCATGGATTTGCCAGAATATGTCTTAAAAGCGCGTAATACTGGTATAGAAGACCGTTTGTATGAATTAGCAAAGTTAAACAATTTGCCATTTACTTCTACCAAACGTTTTTATAATACCCGTTTGGCACATGAAGCCACAGAATATGCTCGCTTGCATGGAAAACTAAACGAATTTCATAAAGTGGTTTTTCATAAAGTATATGGAGAGGGCTTAGACCCAAGCAGTTGGGAAGTGCTTCGCTCTGCCGCTGAAGAAGTTGGCTTAGATGCAAATGATATGCAACAAAAAGTCGAAAGTGGAACTTATACCGAAGAAGTGGCAAGTCAAGTGCAACAAGCATATCAAATTGGCGTAAGCGGAGTCCCCACTTATGTGATTAATGATAGATATGCTATCGTTGGCGCACAACCTTATGATGTGTTCAAGAATGCTTTGATGCAGATATTAAGTCAAAAGAAAGAATAAACAAAAAGAGCAGGATTTCTGCTCTTTTATTTTTCTACTTCTATTTCAACATTCAAAATTCTATCCAATCGAAACGTCCTATCTGCTTGGCGGGTGTGGCAATATGCCTGCAAATAAATATAATCTGCTAAGCCGATTACATCTTTGGGGGTAATCCAACGTTCTGAAGTTTCGCCATCTTTATCTGCATATTTGATGAATAGTTTTTTACCACTATTAATTGCTTCGCTTAACTCAGTAGGCAAATAAATCCCTTCTTGGGGCCAGGCAGGGGAATTGTAGATTCCAATAAAATCATCTAAAGATTTGTTAATTGATTTTAACGAATCCATCATAGCGAAGAAAAGATTTTTCAATGTAATCGCATCTGCCAAAGCGTGTGAACCTTGCATATTCGTGGAAATATTAAATTCTTTGGCGAGTTGGTTCAAACTGTAAGAAGGCAATTGATAAAAATCGCGGGCGATTAATAAGGTATCAATCAAGTTAGGGATTTCAATGTGGCGATTTAATTTTCGATATTCATTATCTAAAAATTGAATGTCAAATTTTGCATTGTGACAAACCACAACAGAATCTCTCAAAGCATTTTCTATTTCATTAGAAACTAAAACAAAACGTGGGGCTTGCTTTAATTCATTTTCATCCAAGCCGTTGATGTGAACTGCCGCAGGCGAAAGATTCCGCTCAGGGTTAATCAACAGGTCGAAGGTCTGTTTGATGCGTTTGCCTTCGGTTAGCACAATGGCAATTTGACAAATCCTATCTCCAAACCAAGGCGAAAGGCCGGTCGTTTCAATATCTAAAAATGCAAAGCGGGCGTTAGAAATATCAAACATTGTTCTAATTGTAATTGAACATGAATACTGCGTGTAATCAAAAAATAACTGATTTTTGTTTGAATTTGCAGTTCCTTACAGAAATGCAGGGAAAAATTAGTACTTTGGTCATGTTTTTTGATATTTTTTGGTAGACTGTCATGTTACTATGTTATCTGGGTGTTACTTATTTAGTAGAAATTTAGATTCCATTGTTGTTCAAAGGAGCAGGAAGATTTATTATGAAAAAAGCACTGTATCAATTCATAAGTGTATTCACAGTAGTTGCTGTGATTCTTGTGAGTTATCACAGCGTCTCAGCGTCGCAGAATGTCTCTCCGGTTCATGCCCCCAAAGTTTATTATGTGAACCCTTCTGGCAATGACTCGAATTCGGGTTCCTCTACAGCACCATTTAAGACTTTTTCTAAGGCGGTTTCGGTTTTAGTTGCCGGTGATACCTTAATGGTTTCTGGAACGTTTAATAATCAGACCTTGATTGTTGCAAAATCTGGCACGGCTTCTGCGCCGATTACGATTGTTGGGAATAATGCAGTAATTAATGCACAAGCCATTAAGAGTAATGCAATTAATATCTCTGGGAATTATGTTAATGTTTCTGGGTTTAATGTTTATAATGCTGTGCAACATGCGGTACTAATTGGCGGAAAGCATGTCCGTTTTGAAAATTCTTTAGTTCATCATAGCGTTTTAGAGAATGGCTCTAATGGAAATTGCAATATCGCTAGTAGTTGGGGAAGTGCCTTAAAATTAGTAGTAGGTGCTGAAAATGTCACTATTCGTGGAAACACGGTTTATGAGAATTGTGGTGAAGGAATTGCAGTAACAAGAGGCGTAAATATATTGGTTGAAAATAATACCGTGCGCGATAATTTTTCTGTGAATATTTATATAGATAATTCACCTTATGTTACGATAAAAAATAACACAGTCCTATGCGGAAATACGTACTTAAGAGATGGCCACCGAGCTAGTGGCATTACCTTAGGCGAAGAATACTATTCTGGTTGGGGAGGGCAACGACATCATAACTATGTATTAAATAATTATATTGAAGGTTGCCGAGATGGTATCGCTTCTTTCCTAGGGGATATAGCAGGCGGAAAATTAAAAGACTCTGTTATTTCTGGCAACATCATCCCTAGTGGCACACGCCGAGGGATTACAATTAACTCTGGAAATCAAAATGTATTAATTGAAAATAACCAGATTTTTGGCGGCATTTACCTTGCTTATCCAACAGGTGTGACCTTAAAAAATAATACCATTACCAGTGGCGCAACCTCCACACCATCTCGTACGCCGACGGCAACAACTGTCAAATCGCCAACGCCAACTCGCACACCAACATTTACACGAACTCCAACGATTACAGTTACGCCGGCTACATTTACCCCAACACTTACATTTACGCCATCTAAAACGCCGGTGGTTTCACATACTGCTACACTTGAACCAACAGCCACCCCAACCAGCATTGATGACCTTGTAATTGATGATACAGACCCCAGCCTTGTTTATTCTACTGGTTGGGAAGAGATTACAAATAATAAAGCATATAACGGTTCATACCTACGCAACCCAAAACACAATTCTTCTGTCAGCTTTACATTTGTAGGCGAATCTTTCGGCATTATTTATACCGATGGACCTAGTTTCAGAAAAATGGAAGTCTTTGTAAACGGCGTGCTGATGTACACCGTCAATCGCAGGGCTTATCAAACCCGCTACCAACAACGCTGGGATTATCCAGACTTGTTACCTGAAGGTGAAAACACAATCAAAATTGTTTTTACCAACGGAAATGGTATGTTTGATGGAATTGTGATGCATTCCTTTAATGGCTCAGTTCCATTTATGAAGACGATGCCTGACTCCACACAAACTGCTACCCCAACCGCTTCAGAGACTCCCCTCAGCCTGCCGACTGCAACCCCAACCGTAACCTCCCCACCACCGACAGAGACTCCAAGCCCAACACCTACATATTATCTGTCACCTACACCAACATCAACCCCATAATAAAAAAGGACATCCGAGAGGATGTCCTTTTTTATTGCCGATGATAAAATCAAATCACTGGAGAGCAACATGCAAAACCCTGAAATAAATGATGATGTAGAACAAACTACAAACTCTGAAATTGATATGAAAAAGATTGAAGAAGCAGTTCATTCAATGCTTGTCGCCTTTGGTGAAGACCCAAACCGTGAAGGTTTGCTTAACACACCAAAGCGTGTGGCACGCATGTATCCTGAATTATTAAGTGGGTATAAAACCGATACAGAAAAACTTTTGAACAAAGCCATTTTTAATGTCACCTACGATGATATGGTGATTGTGCGCGACATTGAATACTTTAGTATGTGTGAACATCACATGCTTCCGTTTATGGGTCGAGCACATGTAGCCTACATTCCAAATGGACAAGTGATTGGGCTTTCAAAAATTCCACGCATTGTAGATATGTTTGCTCGCCGTTTGCAAGTGCAAGAACAAATGACTCGTCAAATTGCAGATTTTCTTATGGATTTACTCAAACCTCAAGGTGTTGCAGTCGTAGTGGAAGGTTTACATTTATGCGCTATGATGCGCGGCGTAAAAAAACATGATGCCCGTATGACAACTTCAACAATGTTAGGGACATTTAGAACTCGTGTAGCAACCAGACAAGAATTTTTGAATCACTTAGATAGAGGCGCAGACCCGCTGAGAATATGAGTGCGTCGCACCATAACACGAAAGGTTTATTTGGTTAATCAGACAAAACTAAAATTCAGGCTTAATTTCATTAATAGTGTGCGACGCACCTAGTACATTGTCCCGCTTCATTATCCACACTTGATTTTGCTCAGCAACTTCGCTGAGCATTTTCTTTTCTACAGGATGAGTAAAATTTGGAATCAATTCTGCCAGTGGCACAATCACAAAGGCATGATTCCATGTTTCAAGGTTGTGAGGTGTTTCATTAAATAAGATAATGTCAATATCAATCGTGCGAGGGGCATATCTATTTTCATTTCTTATGCGTCCTACTTTATCCTCAATAGGACGAAGAATTTTATTTTTTAATTCATCAGGCTGTAAATTGGTGACAATTAAAACGCAGGCATTCAAAAAATTTGCACCATCGTATCCGACAGATTTTGTTTCCCAAACTGACGAAACAGATTCTACTTTTGTAACTTCTCGTAATAACTTCACGGCTTGGGGAATATTTTTTTCTGGTTCAATATTTGAACCGAGATTCAAATAAACTTTATTCATTTTAATTTGCTCCAGCAGGGTCTGTGACCCTGCGTTTTATAAAAATACGGCGGTCTCAGACCGCCTGCGAGCATTATTCGTTTTTCTTTCTCTCAATTTCTACCCCCACAGATTTTGCAAAGCGCACTGCGCCAGGTTTTTCAACTTTCACAATCACTTTCTTGACTAAATTTTCTTTCAAACAAATTTCTGCCAAATCATCCGCTAATGCCTCCACAGTTAATCGTGCGGCGGTTTCTGCATGTGCTTGGATTTTTCTTGCTAAGGCGCTATAATCTACACAATAATTAATATCATCTGTCTTTGCGGCTTGGGATATATCGGTAAATACAGTCACATTAATTAAAATGTCTTGTGGCTTTTCACGCTCCCACTCACGGATTCCGATAATGCCGCGCACAAGTAAATCTTTTATAAATACTTTGTCCATATCACTCTCCTTGTCATTGCGAGCCTCGAAGAGGCGAAGCAATCTCCAACATAACCATAAGATTGCTTCGTCGTGCCTTTGGCACTCCTCGCAATGACGGGTTTAATTAAATTAAATGCCTGCCACCATCCAAATGGATAATTTCACCTGTAATGTATTCAGGGCAGGTGAGTAAAAATATTAAAGCCTCTTCTACTTCTTTTGTTTCAGCCCAACGTTGAGCAGGGACATTTTCTATAATTTTATTTTTGTTTGATGATGAATCTGCTGGCGGAAGGATTGCACCTAATGCCAAACCATTCACAATAATATTCGGAGCCAATGCAATGGCTAAAGATTTTGTCATGGATGCAAGTGCGGATTTTGTGATGGTATAAGGAAAATGGTCTGCGCCGGGACGTAATGCTCGCCAATCTAAAATATTAACAATTCTTCCGTGTGTTGTATGTTTTGCAAAGGCTTGGCTTAATAAAAACGGAGCCGTTAAGTTGATTGCAAAATGTTTTTCCCAATCTTCTAAACTTGTTTCTTGAAAAGATAAATTTTCAAATATCGAAGCACTATTAACCAAAGCATACAACGGACTAATTTCATTGGCTTGTGTGATGAGTTGTGAAACTGCGTCAGGTTGAGAGAGGTCGCAGGGCAGTACCCAAGCGGAAGGTCCAAGCGAAGCGATTTCTTCTTTTAATGCTTCGGCTTCGTCTGGCGAATGTCCATGATGAATGATTACATTCGCGCCAGCCTTCGCACAGGCGAATGCAAAAATCTTTCCCACTCGTCTTGCCGCGCCTGTGATGAGAATCGTTTTGCCTTTTAAATCATTCACCTTAACATTGTATCTCATGTTTTTCTTGACTTGTTTTTTTGTGGGTGATATTATGGTTTTATCATCGTTCGAAAGGAGAAAAATGATTAATAACAAACCCTCGTACACTGGCGATATTGCCGCGCAAGAAATTGACCCGACCAAAGAGTATTCAACTGAAAATCAAGAAATTGTTTTTTCGGAGGAACAAAATTCGATTTGGGCAGATTTGTTTGCAGGTGTGCACCAGCCGTATTTGCTCGAGCATATTTGTAACGAGTGGAAAACGGGCATGGAGTTGTTGCAGTTGAACCCGAAATTTATTCCGACTGTGGCGCATTTGAATAACAATATTACAACTCGCACAGGCTGGAAAATTGAAAGAACCGTAGTTCGATACACGTTGGCAGATGATTGGTACAAAAAATTTGCGCAACGTGTTTTTTTAATCACTGATTATTTACGCACGCGCGACCAAATGGAATTTACACCCGAGCCTGATATGTTCCATGATATTTTTGGTCACTTGCCATTTCTCACGCAAGAATTTTATGCACGCATTGAAGATAAATTTGCGCCTGCCTATATGAAAGCCACGCAAGAAGAACGCGAAGTGATTAAGCGTTTGGCTTGGTATAGCACTGAATTTGGTTTGTTTGTACAAGATAATCGCATTAAAGTTTTTGGCGCGGGCATTATTTCTGGACGAAAAGAATTAACGCGCACGATTATCGAATTTTATCGTCTCGGCTGTGATAATGTCATTGATTACACGCGCCCGATTTATGCACAACTGTATGAGCAATTCCTCAAAAATAAAAATGATTTGCATCGCATCATTGACGGCGTGAATGAATTGCATCAAGGCGGTCAAATGTCATCGGCTGATGAAGGCTGGAATGTGGTGCTTTCGTTGTATAAAAAATTAAACATCAAACAAGAAGGCATGTTTGGTGGTGATGTCATCATCGCGCCGTTTGATATTGAAACGATTGCTCGCATCCCAAAAACAGTTTATGCTTTCAACCCGATGTTATTTGTGTGCGAGTCATTAGAAAAGATGGATGAACTTTTGGACTCTTATCTCAAACCCATCGCGCTTCGTTCTTGACCCTTAACTTGGTTTTTGAACCTCAACTTAATCAAACTCCCGAAACTGTTTTCGGGAGTTTTGTTTTATGTCATCCTGAGCGAATGCGAAAGGTCTCTACAAATAATCTCAGAGATTCTTTGCTGCAAAGAGCAAGAGCGCGGCTCAGAATGACATAATTCTTAATTCTAAAAATAGAATAAAATAGAGCAGGCATTTATTGAATATCTTCAAGGAGCAACCATGCCCAACAACCTCCACTTCCAATGGCAAAATGAATATTTATTGAAGACCATTTACCCGATGCGCTTGGTCAAATTGCGGGACTTTTTGATTTATTATAAAGAAGCCGATTTGTGGCAAGAATATAAAGGCAAAGATATTTCTACATTGAAAAAAGATGTAGATGATTATCAGCAAGGGCTGGAAGATGCCAAAGTTACTGAATTTAAGAAATACAAGTCATTGAAGAATTATTTTCTCACACCAGATGTTAAGAGTTTCTTCATCAAATATAAGCCGATTGACGAAGTGGCTTTGGCAGAGATTCATAAAATTCATGCCATTTTTGTTTCCTCTTGGCCCAAAGACATTCGCGGAGAACGACCATTTATCCTCATGCGCATTGACTCGCTCAAATTGCAAATTGGTTTTTTGAAAGACCGCGTGAAATATCTTACAAAACGTTTAGAGGCGATGGCTCCTGACCATCCCAGCCGTGCAAAAGATGAAGCGGAATTAAAACTTAAAGAAGGTTCTTCTTTGCCGATGCTATTTGATGAAATGGATAAACTACGCGAGTTTGAACAAACTTACGACAAACTTGAACAGCCCAAATTGGAATGGTACAAACTCAGCAAAGGCGACCTGAATTACGAACCTTCCGAAGAAACTTATATTGTTGAAGCACATCTTAAGAATCCTGTAACTGTAAATCAAATTGTGCGTTTGAAAGTAGAACAATATGCCAAAACTTTGGAAAATAAAAATCAATATGAATTGCTGAAAGAAATTAAAGAACGATTTGATAAAGAGCCAAAGCGTTTTCCAGTTTGGTTGCAATA
>JAEURH010000329.1 GCA_016789365.1 Anaerolineales bacterium | reverse complement strand
AGGATAATGGCATTGTCTTCAATATGAGAAACTTGTCCTTGTAGGGTTGCAATCATGGTCATAATTATATGTCATTCCCCGTTCGGGGACAATGTGCGAGCGTTCTTTGCGAAGCAATCTTCAAATTAATAATGAGATTGCTTCGTCACTTCGCTCCTCGCAATGACGTTAGTAACGTTTTGTATTCAAATGTGTAATTGCAATTGCGAGTGCGTCGGCGGCGTCATCCGGCTTGGGAATTTTGTCTAGTTGTAATAAAGCGCGCACCATTTCTTGCACTTGTTTTTTTTCTGCGCTCCCATAACCAACGACGGCTTGCTTGACTTCATTGGGCGTATATTCAAAAGGCTCAATCCCTGCTTTTTGTAAAGCCAGTAAAACGACACCGCGCGCTTGACCAACTGCCATAGCCGTGGTCACATTTCTTGAAAAGAATAATCTTTCGACTGCGGCAGTTTCGGGTTTATGTTTTTTGAGGATTTTATTTAATTCATCAAATAATATTTCTAAACGAGCAGATGGCGTATCATCTTTTGAAGTGGAGATAATGCCAAAGGCAACAGCGACCAATTCTCCATCTGGCA
>JAEURH010000328.1 GCA_016789365.1 Anaerolineales bacterium | reverse complement strand
CGGTAAATTCAGCCGCTACAACATATTCTAAAGCAGCTTGTGTACTTGCATAAACAACTACACCTGGTTCAGTACTTCTTACAAGTCCTGTTGTAATTAAACCCTTCCAAACATCCGGGTTAACACCCTCAGGCAATTTTGGAATCCATCTGGGATCACAATAGTTAGATTGGCATGCCATATGTCCAGTCGGGTCAATATAGATAATAGAATTGTTTCTAACATAAGAAAAGCGATTAAGATTTTGCGGATTAAATATTCCCGGTATTATGTTATCAGGCTGAATAAACCTGTTCAGCACGGGTGAGTAAAAGCGGGCTTTGTAATCCATCAAGCCGAGGTCATCGTCTAGGTTTCTTTGTCCTGTGTAGCCGTAATCCGTTTGTACAATGGGTCCACTGGCAATGTTGGTCCGCACGCCGCCGAAGGGTAAGTCACTGCAAACAGACTTCCGAAGTCTAATCAGTTGGTTGCTACCATCTAGTTGGTCAAGCAGACTTCGGAAGTCTTAATAGTTAAATGTTAAAGTGCTTACAAATGCCTGATTTGCCTACACGCAAAACGCTAATTTATAATCCCACCAC
>JAEURH010000327.1 GCA_016789365.1 Anaerolineales bacterium | reverse complement strand
GCACAGAATCAGGCGAACGGTCTGCGTAAAAATAAGGACCGACAGAAAACTGCTCCCACGGTCCGTTGTAGTACAGTGTGTCGGGATGATAAATCGAATGCACACCCTGACCGTCGTTCAAACGCAAAAGCGTAAAGCCGTTGATTTCTTGCACTTGAATATAGTTGTACGCGGATTCTGTTTCATAGACTTGCCCGTTATTATTTTTTAGAGACGTGTTTGAAAAGAGGATTGCAATCAGTACGAGTGCGATTGGCATCCAGATAAGTTTGAGCATGTCTTTTTGGCTGGCAAAACGATATAAACCAACCAGTGCGACGATTAACAGAATCATGCCGAATAAGGCAAAGGTGAGGCGTGTGCCGATGGTGGGTATCGTGATTAACGTAGGAATGAACGTGCCGATGAATGAACCCAATGTAGAGACGGCGTATATCTGCCCTGAGACTTGACCCGATTTGTTGGTATCTTCCATTGAGAGGCGGATGGCATACGGTGAGATTGTGCCTAACAAGGTGATGGGGACAATGAATAAAACCAAGACCACGATAAATGAACCTGCCATGATGCCGACGCTTAAGGCTTCAAA
>JAEURH010000326.1 GCA_016789365.1 Anaerolineales bacterium | reverse complement strand
AAACCGTTTGGTCTGGTGATGAAGCCGATACCCTAGTGATCGGCATTGGCATCAACGTGGAGAAGTCTGCTGTACCGCCGATTGAATCATTACAATTCCCGGCTGTAAGTTTGGAAGATGCAATTGGCACAGCACCCAAACGTGAAGACGTCATATCGCTTGTCTTAAACTCACTTCTGCGCTGGCGTGAGCAGATCGGTTCAGATAGTTTTATCAAGGCTTGGGAAGAGAAACTTGCCTTTCGAGGCGAGGCAGTTCAAATCTGGGCGGGAGGCGAAGAATCCATGTATGGACAGTTGGATGGATTGGAATCCGATGGAAGTCTGCGCATCCGCAAGGAACATGACAAATTTGGAATTGTGCGCTTTGGGGATGTGAGCCTGCGCCCTGCCGCGTGATATACTTTCAAGAAAAATTCAGAGGTTTTCCCATGTTTGATGATCTTCGAAATGATGCTTCAAAACAATATGAAGAAGAGGCACAGGCTGAATACCAGCCAGCCGCCGGAACGACCGCTGCGCGTGGACGTTCGCCTCGATTTCTGGGCATGACTTCTGTTCAACGTTTTATTTTGGTGTTCCTGCTCATGT
>JAEURH010000325.1 GCA_016789365.1 Anaerolineales bacterium | reverse complement strand
AGGTTCACCATTTGGCGATACAGTGGAAGGAATTAATCCTGCACAGTCAACCGTTGCATCAATTGCATGGGATGGCATGACAAAATCTGTAGCAGACACAAGAGCCTCAACATGCACAGGCGCAATTTCTTGGGACGGTGGAAAAAAAGAGCCTTTGATGCCACAAATACCGTTCCAACATTAATCGTTTGGAGAGGTAAAGGCATCTTTTCAGACAAGAGATTGCACAACACCAAACACCTAACAAAGCATGAATCTGACACAGTATTGCCCGCAGGATATGTGGCACGCTTCGCAGTCAAGCATTTTCTGGTTGGACGGCTTCGCCGTCCCCGCCCCAGCGCAGGTATTCTGTGAAGATCAACGGGACAGGCCGCAAACCGTTGGGCGCTCGCTCAAAAGATCAAAAAGGAATCGGTAAAGAATTGAAGAATATCCTTAGGGCTTTCTACAGTCTTTTGATTAGCCTCTTGTTACTGACTGGTTGTAATAGTCAGACACAACCTACAATTACACCTATCACTACTCTTAAACCACCCTCTACTCCTTTAGCAGCAGCGACTCTGATGTCTTTGCCAACTTTTACGCCTCC
>JAEURH010000324.1:326-593 GCA_016789365.1 Anaerolineales bacterium | reverse complement strand
TACCCCAATGCCACCAAAGGCATAGCACTAAGGACACACGCAAACGGAATGCAAAGCAAGCCAATCAGCACCGCACTTAAAGCACTCGTGGCTACCCAGGCTATACCGGACAAAACACTTCCGCCGACCCACCATACAATTTGAAAAATTAATCCTTGCAATGATTGATAAGCCACATATCTTGAACGGTCTTTATAAATCATGTAAATTACCAGCGGCACAACTGGACCCAAAAAACCTGTCACTAAATTTACCAGCACACCTAAA
>JAEURH010000324.1:0-316 GCA_016789365.1 Anaerolineales bacterium | reverse complement strand
GCAATTGATTTGTTTGAGGGATTTGTTCATTCATTTTTATTCTCCTTTAATTATGTAAATCAAGTCTAACATAATTAAATAAAAAGAGACTCGCGTAGCCCGCGAGTCTCTTTTTGAACCTCTAAAAAATTATGCCCAGCCTTGATTGCGAATGAAATCGGTAATCATCGGGATGCGAATATCTTGACCTTGATAGGCTTGATATGCCCACCAGAAGAATACTAACCCGAGAATACCACCGCAACCAAAAGTAACAGTTGCAATGATAGAAAGAACGACAGCCGCAACAATTGATTGGACTGCGTTGAATTTAACA
>JAEURH010000323.1 GCA_016789365.1 Anaerolineales bacterium | reverse complement strand
CGATCGTACCCTTGAACTGACATTTTCCATCTACGACGCCGCCGGCCGACTCGTCCACACCTCGCGGGAACAATCCCAGGCAGGCGCCAATACCCTACGTCTGCAAGGACTACAACTGGCGAAAGGACTCTACGTCCTGCACGTCAGCGACGGGAAAAACATACTGGTACAGAAATTCGCGGAGCGATGAACGTTGTAACGTTTGAACGTTACAACGTTGAACGTTGAAGGTTGCAGGTTGCAGGTTGAAAGTTGAAGGTTAATACCCCAAATCCATCCAACCCAATCACGAATTACCAATCACCAATCACTAGTTTTTAGTTACTAGTTACTAGTTACCAGTTACCAATTACTCCCCCCCATGCTCCCCGCCACCCTCGGCCTCCGACAAAACCTTCGTCAGTTCATCCTGCTGGTGATTGTCAATGCTTTTGTTGGCGGCATGATCGGCCTGGAGCGATCCATTTTACCACTCATTGCGGAGCAGGAATTTCACTTAGCAGCCACCAGCGCAGTGCTTTCCTTTATCGTCGTATTCGGTATCGTGAAAGCGATCACCAATTACTTCACCGGAACACTGGCCAATCGCTTCG
>JAEURH010000322.1:273-594 GCA_016789365.1 Anaerolineales bacterium | reverse complement strand
GTCATCCAAGTTGCTAAGGCGCGAACATTGTCCATCGTCTCCGCAGGATGAAACCGAATACCGCCTTTTTTCGGTCCACGTGCATCATTATGTTGCACACGAAAGCCCTGAAATACTCGTAGCGAACCATCATCCATCCGCACTGGAATACGGAAAGAATATTCACGCACGGGCCAGCGCAATATTTCTGCTACGCCCGGGTCAAGGTGAAGCAATTTGGCAACATGGTCAAATTGTTTTTGTGCCATTTCAAAAGCATTGATTTGTCCTGCCATACACACGCTCCTCAGAAAGGTTTAGAAAAAAATAAGCGGGCAGTCC
>JAEURH010000322.1:0-263 GCA_016789365.1 Anaerolineales bacterium | reverse complement strand
GGGTGCCCGCTTTTTATAAAATATCTTATGAAACACACTGGTTTATACATAGCCTGTGAGTCATCATTGCCCAAACTTTACACGAAAATTATTAACAAGTCAATACGAGAAACGTCCCGCAGGTTCGAGTTAAATACAGCCTTGAATCATGAAACCTGCGGGACGGTGTTATTCATATCGTGGTTTGCGTTTCTCAAAAAATGCTTTAATCCCTTCTTGATGACTTGCCGATTTTCCCGCTTCTTCTTGCAGGATGCCTTCGT
>JAEURH010000321.1 GCA_016789365.1 Anaerolineales bacterium | reverse complement strand
CTAAACTCACTCGTGCGTCCGCTGCTCAAATTCCTGACCTGCCCGCTCATCATCCTCACCCTTGGCTTGTTCACCATCGTCATCAACACCGGTATGTTGTTGCTCACCCGCACCATTGGGCAATCACTCGGCATCGGTCTCTCGGTGGACAGTTTCTGGTCTGCCTTGCTCGGCAGCCTCGTCATGAGCATCGTCAGCATCATCATGAGCGTCATCTTCCGTGACGAACTCAAAGGCAAGAAAAGCTAAAAACGAACCAACATCATAAACCCTGAATTTAATATGGGACGCTGACAAGCGTGGATGGACGCGGAAAGGTCAGAAAAAAAATCCGCGTTTTCAGCGTTTATCCGCGTACCATTTACTCTTAAACATGACTCACCCCGAAATTAATATTTCGCAGGTGAGTCATGTTTATAACCCAAGGGCTCCGTCAGGGCTAAGCCTTCGACAGAGCGAACCATCTATCACCTACAGATTGATTTTCAAACTACCTGTATAATCCCATCCATGATCCTCATCACCGGCGCAACCGGATTCATCGGGCGTGCCCTCGTACGTCAACTCTCTGCCATTGGGTATCCTCTGCGCGTGCTC
>JAEURH010000320.1 GCA_016789365.1 Anaerolineales bacterium | reverse complement strand
AATAAGAAATTATTGCAAATCTAGAAAAATAATCAATTTCTGTCGCCAGAGGCGACGGGAGATGCGTGCGAGACCAGAGGTCTCGCACAGCAAGCCTCCGCCATCCACTATTCACCATTCACTATTCACCATTCACCATTCACTATTCACCTCTCACGCCTCACGTCTCACGAAACTCACCTCTCACGCCTCACGCCTCACGTCTCACGAAACTCACGTCTCACCCCTCCCGCCTAAAAGGATTTTTCCATTTTTTCGGCATTTACACCTCCGACCCCTATCTTTGCGCCAAATTTTGGGATGGGTATGATGTCGAGATTACTAAAATCCTTTACTGTAGCGGCTTTCAGCGTTTTTTTGGTGGTTTTTCCGGGTGTTACCCGTGCCCAGGATCATGGTCACGAGGAAGGGCATGAAACCGGTGCTCCCAAGACCGAACATGCCGAAGAAAAGAAGGGCGCTTTCAATGCCCAGGAAGTGATTTTTGACCACGTTTTAAATGCCCATGAGTTTCATTTCATGGACCTGCCCGGAAAAAATGGTGAAAAGCACCCCGTAACCCTTCCCCTGCCAGTGATTCTTTATTCTCCTCAACGCG
>JAEURH010000031.1 GCA_016789365.1 Anaerolineales bacterium | reverse complement strand
CAATCCCGGCAATCGCCACAATCACGATGCTGAAAATATCCATGACACCGTTTTTCGATGTAATGGCAGTGCCAAGTTCTGGATACGTTTGCGCCCATGATTCAACTTCGTACCCCGGTAACAAAGGAGCCAAAGCAGATATAACAGCCGCTTCTTTCCCAACCTGACTCAGGGTGATTTGAACCTCAGTCACTTGCCCGCGCAAGCCAAACAAACTTTGCGCCTCTGCTAAAGAAACATACACTGCACTCTTTTCAAGAGACGGCATTCCGATGTCGTAAATACCAATCACGGTCATTGTGCGTTGACGGTTTTGTTTGTTGATGTCGCTTCCAACCATCGTGACGCGGTCACCTACATTAAGTAGCAACGCATCTGCTAAGCCTCTGCCGATGAGAATCACATCTTCATCAGATGATTGCAAGAAGCGACCCTCTACAATGTTTTCGGCAATCAAACTAATTGGCGCTTCGGCTTCGGGTTCAATGCCAATGATGCTTAAAGGAAATGCGCCTTCACGGTTGCTAAGCAGTCCACCAGTTTGAATGCGTCGCGTCGCGGCAATTACATCAGGCTGAGATAATGCCGCAGTGACAACGCTCATGTCGTCGGTCAGCGGAAGAAGCGGATTGCTATCCACTTTTTCACGATAGCCTTGTGCATGGATTTGAATATTTCCGCCAAGCACACGCACGGCATTTCCAGCAATGGCATCATTGAAGCCAGCGGTTAAGCCATCGTAAAACATCATAAAGCCAAGCGAAAGCCCCATTGCAATTGCAATGATGAGGGTGCGACGACGATGACGCCAAATATTTCGCCATGCGAGTTTTAGATAAAGTGTCATGATTTATTCCTTTCTTTGAAACTTGCTGAAAAATCTGATTCGGTTTTTCGCAAGCCGTATTCCATTACATACAAAAGTTTGTCTATCATTTCTTGTGTTTTCTTAGAACGTATCCATTTCATAATATCTTTTTGTTTCAAGCCTTCTTGCAAAATGTAATTGCTGATGGCATTGCTCCAAGTTTCCATAACCATTACCGCTAGTTCAATATCTACACTCGGGTCAACTTCTCCGCTTTTGATGGCTTGTTCAATCATCATGTGCATTGCTTTATTTGCTTTTTGACGTTGCTCTTCAAATGTTTTTCCGTAATACAAACCTTCGCTAAGTAAGACACGGCTAATGGCTTGCGTGAGGCGCGGATAAGCAGAATTAAATTCCATACCAGTTTTAATCATCCAGCGGAAGTATTGAAATGTATCCATGTGCATACTTGGTGGATGTTTGCTTTTGAAAAATTCCATTTTTTCATTTTCAAGCACAGACATCAAATACATGAAGACATCTTGCTTGTCTTCAAAGTATTGATAAAAACTTCCTTTGGCAATGCCGCTGTTCGCAACAATACGATTCGTAGAAGCATTCTCTAAACCATATTCAGCGAATTCATCTATGGCGGCATTGATAATCGTATTTCGTTTTTCTTCAGGTAAATTCAGAAAAGTTTGTTTGGGCATAACTTGCATCAATCCATTCTAAAACTTAATTTATTTTCAAAGATTAATTTCAAAACCCTCACCCTAACCCTCTCCCATTTTGGGAGAGGGAACTGTGGGGTGTTCTTATTTTTATTTCAACACTTCATCTAACCAATCAAACATGGTTTGATTGGGCAATGCTAAATTATTGACTTGACAATGCGCTTCACCGCCTTGTTCTTTGGTGAAGATAACCATTTTCTTTTGCGGGTTAGGCAGTTGTTCAAAACATTCACGTACAATTTTTAAAGTCACATCGGCTTCACCATCACCAGCCAACAACAACGCAGGGATTTGAATTTGTTTCACATCCACTTTGCCATTCGTTAAATAATCCCAAGCCTTTGCAAAACGCGCGGCAATATCTTTCGGATTAAAACTAATCTTCAAACCAAAACGCCAAACAATTTGGTCAAACGCGATGCGACTAATCGGGTCGTGTCTATTATGACCTTTTTGTTGTGCTAAGACAGAGCGAAATACATCTGGCATGGGCGGGTTGGCAATCATCGCTTTCAAACGTGAATCAAATCTTGCGGCTTTGAAAGCAATGTGTCCGCCCCAACTGAATCCAAACATCGCAATTTTATTTGCATCAACTTCTGGGCGTGAAAGTGCATAATCAACCAACGCTTTGGCAGTCACTTCCATGCGCGCACCAAAATGCAAACCCTGGTCAGGATTCATCCCCTGCCCTGCTAAATCCGCAGTGATGACGTTATATCCACGGGCTGTAGCAAATGATGCCACCATGAAGTAGCAATCCTCAGCCCAAGTCTCCACGCCTCCGACTACGATGAGAGTTGGTCTTGCTGTTCGGCTTTTATCTACGCTCCAAAAATATCCTGTTAACTTTTTATCACCAAATGGAACTTCAATCGTTTCAATCGGTGTCTCAAAAAGTTGCGCGGCTTTACGAAAGCAATCTTGCATGTTCTGCCAATGTTTATAAAAATCAGCATGTTTTTGACCCATGATAAACAACGGCGCACGATGATATGTGCAAGCGCGTAAAAACATTTTGCGTGCGGATTCTTTGTCACCGCGTTTCGATGCTTCTTCGGCTTGTGATTCAATTCGTCTTGCTAACGCAGACCATTCTGTGTACCAAGCCTCTACATTAGCATTTGGAATTTTTTGTACAGTTTCCATACATTCGGCTTTATCAGCACCATCATAAATTTCACGACCCAAAATCCAAGATAGGTAATAATCCATGTCTTTATGGTCAAAGTGAATTTTTTCTAAACTGCGTTGAGCGAAAGCAGTATTTTCGTTAGTCATTTTTCCTCTTTTTATACCGTCCCGCAGGTTTCATCTTAAAATCAAGTTGACAGAAAAAACCTGCGGGACGTTTTATTTAATTCAATAGTAAATAGATTCCGCCAACAATTGTGGCGATACCGACAATGCTGAAAAAGAGTACTGTCCCTTTTTCAGAAAGCAGTTGTACGAAGCCTTGTATCTTGCCTATATTCCAAATTGCTTTAGGTTTGACAAGGGCAATATACAAAGTGAAAACTCCGTAAAAAATAAGTGCGTACGCGATGATAGTTAATGTATCCATAATTTTTCTCCTTGTTTTTTAACCCTCACCCTAACCCTCTCCCAAAACGGGAGAGGGGATGAAGGAATTCTTTTATTGATGTAACACCTTGTAAAATCTTTTTGCAAAAAAGACTGTGATGAGCAATTGATAAACGATGGCAATCACTACATACAACCAAACATTCGTCTCGCCAGCGGATAACATCCAATACACTTTGAGGGGCCAGTAGGTAGGCAAAAGCCCGAATGCCAGCTCCCAGTTTGAAGTCACGAAATAGGCGAAGATGGGGGCGAGTACAAAGACTCCCGTTAATTTCATCAAAGCAAAGCCTTGAATTTTATTGTCAGCAATTGAAGCAAGGAATAACGCCAACATGGGAGCCATCGGCGCGGCGGCAATACCGCAAATCAAAATCATATGTGCATCAAATGTGGTTAAGTTTGCCAATGGAAAGACAATGAAAAACATAACAATCGTCAGAATGATTGGCACAGACACACGATAGATGAGATAACTGCTCAATGGCATCGGTGTGACTTGTAAAGCAGTTAATGTGCGGTCATCTTTTTCATCTAATAAAAGAAAACCTATCACTGCACCAAACACCATCGGACACATCCCAATAAAGAAATAAGAAAGCAAAACGGGATAGTATGTCGTTAAGTCAAAATTGTATTGTTCAAGCAAACGAGCAGTGAGCGGCGGAGCGCCGAAACGAACGAGTAATGCCATCAAGATTGGAATATAAATCATCCATGCTACTAAACTATCGCGGCGGATGTTGCGAATGTCAATGGGTCCTAATGAGCGAAGAACTTTGGTCATGTTCATTTTTTTCTTACTCCTTCTTTTACAACTACAAATTTATGAAAGGCTCGCAAACTAAAATACATTGCAATGCCTGTCCATAGAATCGAGTATCCGAAGCCGTACACAAGTTGCCACGTTGGCACTGAAGCGAAAGCACTTTGAATCAAAATCAAAATTGCTTGTAGTGGATGTAAAAACATAATTGGATTGCGCCATATATCAAAGTAATACAATAATGGCAATGAGAATCCCATCGTCCACAGCACAGACGGTAAAAGAAATTCGTTGATTGAGTCATAACGTGCCACGACAAAAAATCCATACAGTGAAAGCATAGCAATGTAAAAGACAATGCTACTGACTAACAAAAACCAATTGAAGTTTACGCCTTGCACCAACACGATAATCAAAATTGTTTCAAATAACGAAAGCAAGCCGAGTGTGAGAACTTTTGATAAAAGAATCTCCCACGGGCGTAATGGTGTAATCACTTGCGCTTCTAATGTGCCTTCACCTTTTTCAAGCAGAACAATTGCCGCCATGAAGTAAAACGAATTGATGGCTAAGTTGCCTGTGATGATAGCGGGCCACCAATAAGACCAATCTACACTTGGAAATTGGCGAAGCAAAATAATGAAGAACACCGCCACAAACGCAGACACGAAATAAAAGCCGTTGCGATATTGCAAACTTACATCCCAACGAGCGGTTGAAAGTAAACGATTCATTCCAACCTTCTTCCTGTCACTTGAATGAAAATATTTTCAAGTGTGGCTTCTTGCGTGTGCAATGTGCGGATATGTTTCTCGCGTAAGGTTTTCAAAAATTCTTGATTCTCTGCTAAACCTTCTAATGAAAAATTTTGAAATTCATTTTTTCCATTCAAACCAAATTCAACACGCACTTCTGGTTTGCCATAGCGCAATTTCAATTCGCTTGGTGAATCAATCAAAGCAATTTGACCGTCAAAAATAAATGCCACACGGTCACAAAGTTCATCGGCAATCGTCATATCATGCGTGGTCAAAAACACAGTGCGACCTGCATCTTTTTGCGCTTTGATTAAATCTTTAATCTTGCGTGAATTCACAGGGTCTAACCCCGCAGTGGGTTCATCCATAAATAACAAACGCGGATTATTCACCAAAGAACGCGCCACACTTAAACGATTCTTCATGCCTTTGGAATATTGCGAAACCAACATCTCGCCGTCATCTTTCAAACCGACCATATCCAATAATGTTTCAGGTTTCATCACATCACCTTGATACAACGAACCGAAGTAACGTAAATTTTCAACACCAGTTAATTTTGAATAATGATTCGGCATTTCAAAACTCACGCCCACTTGCTCATAATAATCGTAGCCCCACTCGCGCAAGTCACGCTCAAACACTTTTACAGAACCTTGAAAGCCCTGCAACAAACGAAACAAAATTTTTTGCGTGGTAGATTTTCCTGCACCACTTGGTCCGAGGAAACCAAAAACTTCACCGGGCTGAACCGCAAAACTTAAATCTTTAATGGCAGGCTGATTTGTACCCGCATACGTAAACGTAAGATTTTCAACTTGAATCATTCTTCATCCTTTTCCCTGCGAAATGTGACTAGGTGGTCACATGACCAGAAGGTCACATTATAGGACGATTCCCCCGTCTGTCAAGGGGATTCGTACCCGCCTCTTTTCTGACTTTATGCCTGTTTCTGTTTCGTGGAAAAATTTTCTTCGCCCCATCCCCGCACGGGGATACTCTAAAGAGTACAAGTAAATCCCCATGCTATGTTTACGAAGCCCGCTAAAGCGGACTCCGTCAAATAAAAATCCGCGAGATGTTTATCTCACGGATTTTCAGCGTTATACCCTTTCAAAAATTGGAAGCGCATCTAACGGCACAGCATAATTTTTCAACCACTGTGCGCCAACATAAATTTCACTTGTCCAATAATTTTTCCAAGTACCTTTTGGTAAATAAATATCACGTTGATAAGTATTTGGCTTTAAGATTGGCGCGACCAAAATATCAGCACCTAACAAAAATTCATCATCGCAAGTTAATGCAATTTCATCATTAACATCTAACCAAAAAATTGGGCGGATAATAGGCAATCCATTTTTTGTAGTTTCGTTTGCAATGCTTAATATCTTTTCTGAAAATTGGACATGCAAGTTTGCATAGCGTTTACATATTTCATTGCATTCCGCTCCATAATCCCACGGGGCTAGGCTAAATTGCATTGCAGGTAACAAAGCATTTAATTGCGTCCAACGAATCATTAACTCAGCAGTTGCTTTTTCTTCATATTCATTTCCACCAATCATATCTGGCAAAATGAATGGATAGCCCGCCAAGCCTAAAGCCAACATTCCAGTCAACACCGAATGTAAACCATTATCTAAACCCCACGAAGTTGTTTTATCCCATTGACGAAAAAATATCGGCGCGATTTGATTCTTCCAACCTGCGCGCACTTCTGTCAAGCCATAATGTTTTGTAACTGCTTCTACATATCTTTGTGTATATTGATTTGGATGAATGGTTTGATATGTAACTGCATCAGATGGAAGAAAACAGGCTTCGCCCGCATCGAATTTGAATCCATCGCATCCTGTCGTGACTTGTAGTTGGTTCAGCCTCCGAAAAAACCAGTCAATGGCTGACGGATTCGTTACGTCGAGCAAGCCGCCATTCCCCTGCCACCATGCCACAAGATACGGCTCGCCATTTTGATTTTTCACCAGCCAATTATTTTTTGAGCCTTCAACAAAGGCTTGCGATTCTTTATCTAAAAACGGGATAACCCAAGTTGTGACTTTGAATCCTTTCTCATGTAATTCATCAATCATCGCTTTCGGGTTAGGGAATCTTTGCGGGTCAAATTCTAAGTCGCCATAATGCACTTGCCAGCGGTCATCAATTTCTAAGACGTTGTAAGGATAATCATGTTCAATAATTTCATTTGCAAAATCTAAAATCACTTGCTGATTGATTTGCGTTTTGTATTTTGCCCAAGTTGTCCATGTCGGTTTTTGAAACAAACTTTCAGGTGGTATAGATTTTGCATGACCAAAATAATCCACTTGTTTTTTGTAGGCTTCAATGGCGTTTTCTGTAAAATAAAATTTGAGGTTTATGCCCTCACCCCTAGCCCCTCTCCCTAAGGGAGAGGGGGATGATTTGAATGTGAACAATCCATCGCCATTTTTGTTTTCATCTAAAAATGGGCGGTGAGAGAAAGGTCCGCGACCTTCGGCGTGGAATTGCCATTTGTAACGCGGATAATGTTCAGGTGGTTGATTGATTCCCATTTCGTCAAATGCTTCAGCGATGATTAATGTTCCATTCGATGAAAACCATGCTGGATTCAGTTTGCCGCTTAAGCCAGTGGGTCCATTATCAAATGTGTGCAAGGGACTCGATTGAAGCATGATTTTGTTTAATGGAAATTGTTGATTGATTAATTCGCCATGTCCGTACCAGTGACCATTTAATTTAATTTTGATTTCAATGGGCGAATCGGTTGGGGATGTGGTCAATGCCCAGTGGTCAGCAACCAGTTTGAGGTCAAGTGTGAAGCGTGGGAATGTTGCAGTGATTGATTCTGAATCGGTACGGAGAATAGGCTTGGTGTCAGAATCAAGCCGAACGGTCATCATCAAGAGATTATTTTTTTTAAAAGAAACGGTGAAGGGGTTTGTGGTGGTTGAGAGTTGAATGTTCATAAATAAAAATGCTCTTGCTGGGGCTAAGCCCCAGCAAGAGCGAAAGATTATCGCTTAAACTTTTTACCAGTTGCAAGTTCTACACTTTTATACGCGCCATCGTAAATGCCGATGCTTTTGTTTTTTATGATGCAATCGCAGAACATGTTTAATAAATCATCATGTTCGGTGAGCAAATCAATGGCTTGTAATGTTTGTGGAATGGTGCGGGTTTCAACGGTGCTATCGCCAATTTCTGCGCCGCGAATTGCGCCCCACATTTCATGCCCACCTACACGCGCGTTGAAAATTTTTGGCACAGGATAAAAAGCAAGTTCGCTGGGTTTGGTTATCATCACATCCATCACACGCATTAAATAATTTGTGGCATATACGGCATGGAAAGTATTATCATGCAAAAAGACATGCAAACCATGTGCTGGTTTTTTGCGAATTGAGTCGGTGAATTTTTGGGTATCGTCCCATGTGAAATGGGTATTGATTAAATCTTTGTGTTGTGCAAGTTCACCTTGCAACCATTCCCAATTATTTTTATGGTCGCCCAGATTAATGAAAAGCGCAACTTTATCTTTTTTGATTAATGGAATAGCGTGTTCGATAATGGCTTTGAATAATTCGCGTTGTGCGCCTGCGCCGCCCATTGTGACGAGGAATCGGCGTGGTTCTTTGGCTTTCATACGGCGGAGTCTATCGGCGCAATCTTTTTCAATGTTTTCAACGAGTTCATGGTCAACATGATGACCTGTAAAATGAATCGCATCTGCTGGAACAGGTTTGAGAATTTTTCCTTTGTCGTCAAATCCGCGCATGGCACGGAAGCCATAATAACCTGATGGGGATTGCACGGCATGTTTTGCGCCTTCGGTTAATTGAAATGCCATGGGCCAGTTGTCGAACATCATATCTACTACATTGGTCATGCCGCCTGCCACTGCGCCCATGCAATTCCACATGTGTGATGTGAGAATGGGCATATCGGATGGTAATGTGCCATATAAATTTTTGAATAACTCGCTCATTTTGTAATCTTTGACTTCGGTTTTAAGAAAACGCCAGGGCCAAGTACTGATGGCATAATTAAAAATTTCGTTCAAGATGGGTAACGTAGGTTCGCCCGTGGTGAGCGATTCCCAAACATATTTATCGAACCAAGCATAGCGTTGTGAGATGCGCGAGTATTTGCTGTAATTTGTGTTACACCAATTGATAACATCTGTTGAAATGCCTGGGATGCCGAGCAAATCTAGCCAGTAGGGTGTAAATCCCATTGCTTTGGCGGCAGAGACACCCGCCATGGCGATGCGATAATGTCCAAACCCCATGCGAATGGTGCTAACAATAACTCCGTTTTTTTTGTTCAGCGGCTTGCCACTGCCATCACGGACGATGTTTTTTAATCCGAAAATTTCATTTCCTTGTGGGTGGTCTTCAACACTTAAGTTATAGGTTTCATTTGGGTTGTAGTTAAATTTTTTCGCCAGCATTTCCTTCCATTTATCTGCGGCGCGGCTTTGCCTTTTTGAGATAGGATTTCCGTACACTTCATATCGTCCGTCTTTCTGTTGTAGCATGTGAGCACTTTCTCCTTGAAAATAAAATAATTGCTTAATGAATGACCGCCGACAGCGGACTTCCCTCACCCCTACCCTCTCCCAAAGGGAGAGGGAGCGTCTGTGTCAGCAGTCAGCGGTCAAGTATTAACTTAGTCAAGCAAAACAAACTAGATTGTACTATCCCTTCACGCCACTGCTGGCAACACTCTCTACAAAGAAGCGTTGACCTAAGATAAATACAATGAGTGGTGGAATGATGGCAATTGCCGCGCCAGCCAAAATTAAATTCGGCGTATCAGAGGCGCGCCCGCGTAAAACGTTTAATGCTAAGGTCAACACATGATTTTTTTCGTTACCAACGTTGATAATCACGAGGGGCCAGATAAACGAGTTCCACGCATATAAAAATGTAAAGGTGGCTTGCGTTGCAAGCGCAGGCACGCTAGCAGGGATAATAATGTTTTTCAAAATTTGAAAACGAGATGCGCCATCTAATAAGGCGGCTTCTTCAATTTCCTTTGGAAAAGTGATGAAATGCTGGCGCATCAAAAATGTGCCGTAGGCGGTAAATATCCACGGGATGATTAAAGCGGCGAGACGGTCTGTCCAGCCAATTACAACCATGAGTTGATACAGCGGGACAATCAACATCACAAATGGAATCATAATCGTGCCAAGATAAAAAACAAAAAGCGTATCGCGACCAGGAAATTTGAGGCGAGCAAAGGCGTAACCACCAAATACTGAAGTTACCAATTGACCAATCACAACCAAAATAGTGACAAGGGCTGTATTCGTCAATGCACGCGCCATGTTATTTAATTCAACAATCTGCTTGTAGTTTTCAGGGTGCCAACTAATGCTTTCAACAGGCGTACTCAAGCGCACATTTTGAGATACTTTTTCATCGGGATTTTCAGGGTTAATAAATTCGCCAACGGTAGTTTGGCTGATTAAAATCATAGGGATAATTTGACCGTCCACTTCAACATCAAACAATTTTTCTTCTTTGTCGTTCACGACTACGGTTTGCTGGTTGGTTGCTCCCCCTGTGGGTTTAACCTCCGTGAGGCGACGCTCTACAGTCGCAGACAAATTATCTGCTGGAGCATAAATTCCAATTTTGATGTTGCTTTGTGCTAAGGCAAATTCTTTTTGCTCGCCATTGATTTCAACATAATACAATGGTAAAGGCTTTTCAAATCCATCTACTTCAATTGTGACAGGGTCACGCGGCAACATGCGTGGCGGATAGCGAAATGTATCTGCTGGAATTTTGAACGATGTTGATAGCATATACATAAACGGAAATAGCATAATGAAAGCAAACAGCGTCAAAACAAAGTATATAAAAAAGTTATTGAGAAAACGAATGAGACGATAGGATTGGAGTTTCATAATTTTTTTTCCTGATTAACTTTCATAAATACTAGAACGGCGTTGGCGCTGGAATTGAATCAGTGTTAATCCAAAAATAACGATGAACAGCACCCAAGCAATTGCTGAAGCATAGCCTTGTTGGAAGTTTTGGAAGCCACTCCGATACAAATATAAAACTAAAGTAATGGTTGAGTTGTTTGGTCCTTCGGGTGGGTTCATCAAAATAAACACTTGTTCAAATACTTGCATGGCTTGAATGGTTGTAGTTGAGACCACATAAAAAGTTGTCGGTGCGAGCATTGGCAATGTAATGCCCCAAAATTTATCCCACGCGCCAGCACCATCTACGGTGGCGGCTTCGTATAATTCACCTGGAATATTTTGTAAGCCCGCTAAAAACAAAACGGTATTGAAGCCCATGGTTTGCCAAGCGGCAATAATAACCACTGCCAATAAAGCGGTACGTTCATCTGAAACCCATTGAATTTTTGGGTCCACAATTGCAAGGTTAAATAAATTATTCCAAAACTCAATGCCTAGTGTGATGAAATAATTAATGTAACCAATGGTAGCGTTGTATAGCCATTGCCAAACTAAAGCAATCCCAACGACAGCGGCAATGCTGGGCATAAAATACACCGCTCTAAAAAACTTCATGCCTGGCAATTTGCTATTAAGAACGTTGGACAAAATCAAAGCAGGGATAACGCTCAATGGAACAGCAAACAGCACGAAGGTCAATGTATTGCGAAGCGCGAGCCAGAAGAATTTATCCGCCGCGGCAAATAAAATTCCTGTGTTGCCAATCACAAATCTATCTACTTCATCATAAATTTTTATATCTACAACTTCGCGCGCAAGTTGAGTGGGGGTTTCTAACAAAGCAAAACGAACATTTAAGATGCGAGCGTAATTATCAAAGCCAACCCAATTTGGTGTATTGAAAGCATCTGAGTCGGTGAATGAAAAATAAAGCGACAGCACAAGCGGACCCGCAAAAAATATTAAGAAACCTAATAAATTTGGTGATAAAAATAACCAGCCATTGATAATTTGTTCGTGACCCGTTTTGACCCCGAGCGCTTGTGCGATGTGTGGGCGAGACATGCTCCATAATGAAATACCAAAGATGATGATAGCGATGACAGATGCAATGCCAAGTGGCTGGATTAATTTGCTGAAGAAATATACTGCCCCGTTCACCGCTTCGATTTGCCATAGGAAGAGGATACCGCCTAGCAACATTATCCATCGCCCGACAGTTTTCAAACTATTTTCTGATGTGGCTTTTTTAGTTGGTAAGTATTCATCTAATGAACCTAAAAAATAACCCACAATTACAATACCGAGGTATGGAATGCCTTGCGGAAATGTTTGACCAAGTGCATCAATACCGATAAAAATTTCGCCAGTGTTTAATGCCATCACCAATGCTGTCGCAAATCCTAAATAATCTAATAACAGGGCAATCATGCGCCCGCTGTGATTGCCTTTGTTAATTTGTGTTGCGCCATATATACTTAATATTGCCGCAAGTGAACAAACAACCGTAACAATAATTTTTTGCCAAGATTCTCTTTCAGCAGGGCTTGTCCATAAAACATACATGCCCACTATCATCAAAAAAGCAAAAACGATTCGCCATACGAAATGAATATGAAGGGTTAATTTAGTTTGTTCAGATGAATGAGAGTGCATGGGTTTCTCCATTCGATTCTTTTTATACACGGCTGATGAGAATTTTTTACAAACGCATTTCAAAATCACAAATTGAATTTGGGAGATTGAATTATGTTTGTAGTTTTACTTGTATGGCGATACAAATATCGCTGTACTTAGCTTACTAAATTTATGAACGGGGCAGATGAATTAACATCTGCCCCGTTTTACTTACAACATGCTATTGATTAAAGGCTTTGTTGGCTTCGTCACAAATGGTTGCGCCGAATTGTTCAACAGACGTTGCACCTGTCAACACACCTTGAATGGCAGGACCCATAATCTTGTCAAATTCGGGCCATGAGCCAGCCCACAATGGACCTTCAGCAGTTGGGTTTGCATCTGGAGCAATACCATTTAAGAAGGCTTGATTGTTATCTGGCGGGGTGAAGGTGAGGAATGCATCCAAAGCCTCTTGGCTCACACGGCTTGGGATGTTGGCACCTAAAGCAGAAACTTGCCCTTGTGTTTCGGCAGTGGTGAGTGCTTGAACCAATGCCCATGCTTCTTCAGGATGTTCGGTATTGGCATTGATGACATAAGCACCCCAGAATAACCAGTTACCTGGTGTTCCTTGTGGTCCATTGGGAAGTTCAACCACATCCCAATTAAAATCTACAGTGCGGATGCCCGGAGTTGCCCAACGACCGTTTTGGAACATAGCAACATTACCAGCACGGAATGGAGGTTCTGGGTCTTCACCATAAGGAGTGGCTACATCAAAATCTTGGTAGAGCGAGCGTTGGAATTCTAAACCAGCGAGTGATTCTTCACTGTTGAGGTTACAAGCAGTGCGGTCTTCAGTAAAGAAACCACCACCAGAAGCATTCAACCACACACCATAAGGACCCCACCAAGCACTAGCACCATAACCATAAATATCTGGTCCGAGAGCACGAGTCTTTTGGGCTACATCAAGGAAAGCATCCCAGTCCCATTCACCATTAGCGGCGAGTTCGCGTGGGTCTGCGGCACCTGCTTCAGCAATCAAATCTAAATTGAGGTACAAAGCAAAAGTAGATACATCGCGTGGTAAGCCCCATACAGCACCAGAGCCATCACCAGAAGCACCTGTTTCAGGGTTATATGTGAGGTGGAACATCGGACCAGCATAGAAGTTCTCTGCTGTATAACCATCAGTTGCACCAGCGAGGTCAGCGGCATTGAGAATCAAACCGCGAGTAGCAAAATCGGCAACATCGGTTCCAGGAATCCAGAAAACATCAGGCGCAGTGCCAGCGGCAATTTCAGCGCGGAGTTGGTCTTGATAGTTCGCGCCTTCAGAGCCACCTGGTTCATAAGTTAAAGAAATGCCGTCTAATTGCGCATCTAATTCAGAACTGATTTGGCTATAGACGTTAATTTCTTCTTGATTATCTGGACGAGTGCGCCAGCGGAGTGCAACATCGTCAGCGGCTGGGGCTTCGGTCACTGCTTCGGTAGCAGGGGCTTCAGTCATCGCTTCTTCAGTAGCTGAGGCTTGAGGTGCTGGACCACCGCAAGCGGCTAACACAAAGGAAGCTAACACGAGCAGGCTCAAAAGTTTCATGAGCAAATTATTTTTCATTTTATTCTTCTCCTTGGAATTTAAGACAATCATTGAGCGAAATAGAGCGGGTGTTTATCTTGTGATTCAATCACCCCCTTTAACCGTAGATTGCCTAACAACCAATTCGGCGGGAAACTTTAATTCACGAACTTCAGGTTTCTTGCCTTGCAAAATGTCAAAAAGCATCCGCGTAGCAAACTGCCCAATAGAAGGCATATCCTGCCGCATGGTCGTCAGAGGCGGGTCAAAATAAGAAGATAAAGGCATGTCGTCCACACCAATCACCGAAAGTTGAGTCGGCACTTGTAAATTCACATCGCGTGCGGCGCGTAATACACCCATTGCCATCCTATCGTTTTGAGCAAAAACCGCACTCGGCACATGACTTTGATTCACAAAATGCAACAAAGCATTTTGACCTGAGGATGCAGACCAATCACCTTCATAAACTAATTTTGAGTCGTAAGAAATATTCGATTCATACAAAGCGCGGCGAAAACCATTGGTGCGGTCTTGTGAACAATCTTCGCTCATGGGTCCCGTCACCAAAGCAATTTTTTTATGCCCAAGTGAAATCAAATGTTTGGTGGCTTCATAAGCAACCATTTCATCATCTAACGAAGCGGAGCAAATATTTTCATCATGCGAGCGTGCGCCCACAAACACCAACGGAAAATCTTTCGGCATAAATTTATAGCGTTCATCAGCATACGGGTTAATCACAATCAACCCATCTACCCGACGATGCCCCACAAGTTCATCTACCAATTCGTGAAAAGCCTGCGGGTCGGTTGCAGAAGATGAAAGCATAAAATAGCCTTGCTGGCGGGCTTCTTGCTCAGCACCTTCAATAATGCTGGCAAAGGTATAGTCTGTTAAGTTTGGGGAAATAATGGCTAAGGTATTGGTTAGCCCGCTTGCCATAGAACGAGCAATAGCATGGGGGCGATACCCCAAATCTGAAATTGCCGCCTCAACAATGGCACGGGTTTCTGGCAACACATCATCACTGCCGTTTATCACACGCGAAACGGTTTGGTGCGAAACACCAGCCTGCCGAGCAACATCACGAATGGTTGGGCGTGAAAGTGACATGGTTTATGTTACCGTTCATGTGAACGGTAACATATCTTACAGATTATTTAGCAGTTTGTCAAGAGGATTCTTAACGCCTCTCCCCTGACCTGATGCCTGTTTCTGCTTCGGGAACTTTTCTTCACCCCATCCTCGCGCGGGGATACTCTAAAGAGTACAAGTAAATCCCATGCGCTATATTTACAAAGCCCGCTAAAGCGGACTCAGCCAAATAAAAAATCCGCAAAATGTTCTCACGGATTTTTACGAATTACGCATCACGAATTACTACTTTCCATTCTTTGTTCTCTTCTTCTGAAAACTTTCTCCCCCACCATCTTAGTCAACAAGCCTGCTCGCCAAAATGCAACTGCCGCCATACCATGTGCAAGCACTGCAAACAATGGAGGTGTTTCATTTGTATAATAAATCCAACATTGACGAGTTGTGCCCCATAGTTCGAGATAATATCCAAGCCCAGAACCTGCGATAAAAGTTAATAAAGCAAAACGATAATCGGTTGGGGTGATAATTAATAAAATGCACAAAATGGTTGCAAGCCATGTGTAGGATTTGTCAAAGGTTGGGGAGACAAAAACCAGCATCAAGGTCAAGAATGAAGCGAAAGTCATCCAATATAAAACTTTGAAAACAAAAAGATTTCCTTCGTGCTCTTTTGTAAACTTTGTGGTTAACAAATTCAAAAATCTTGTAATTCTATCAATTGAAAGACTCGCAATGGGCCAAGCAGGGATAATCCAAAGCGGTGGTCTTTCGGCTGTGTAATAATGCCAAAGATTTGTTTGTGTTCCCCATGATTCGATTGCTAAGCCACCACAAATGCCGACGAAGACGATAAGTAAATCTGTTTTGAGGTTTGCGCGCGCCACAATGGTGATAGACATGAAAAGGAAGATGCCAAGCAAAAGCCAATCCATATATAACCACCAGGGTCCGTTCCAATCAATGTAAGATAAAACTTCTTCGGCAAGGGGCCACCAAATATAAACGATTAAAAAAATGGTGACGAAAAATCCGCCGAGCAAAATAGATGAATCACGAGTCCAAATTGGTTTTTGTTTATTATCCATTTTGTGATTATATAATACCTTTTTAGTGAATGTTAAAATTTTGTTTTAACTTTATTTCTTAATGATTTTGCCCGAAAAATTGGTTATAATAAATTTATAAGGATGAAGTTCATTTATTTGCCTTATGTATCTTAATTTCAAAAGTTTGAAAGGATGTGTACTATGGGTTTCTTCGACAAAATTTTAGAAAAGATTGGTATTAAAAAGAAAGAGGAAAAAGAAATTGGCGGCGAAGCCAAAGGTGGTATGAAAGCAAAAGATGATGTTGCTAGCAAACCACAAGTTGGCACTAATGCGCCAGCCCGCACTGTTCCTCAACAAGCAGGCGTTATTAATCCAGCCCCTGTTTCAGTCGTGGACGTGGTTGCAAAATTAGAAGGTTTAGCCAAAGGCAAAGACCTCAATTGGAAAGTTTCGATTGTAGACTTGCTCAAATTGCTTGAACTTGACTCCAGCCGTGAAGCACGCGAAGAATTAGCAAAAGAATTAAATGCCCCTGCCGATGTCACTGGCGATTCTGCTCGCTTGAATACTTGGCTTCACAAAGAAGTTCTCAGAAAAATTGCCGCAAACGGTGGCAACATTCCAAAAGAACTTTTAGACTAAGAATTAACTTTTACAATAAAGACCTGACAAGTTTATAAACTTGTCAGGTCTTTTCTTTTAATTCTGATAAAATCTTCTTATGCTCTCACGAGTTTACTCCTGCGCCGTAGTGGGTCTTGAAGGTGTTATCGTCGAAGTTGAAGTAGATTACACCAACGGTTTGCCCGGCGTTACTATCGTTGGTTTACCTGATGCCGCTGTGCAAGAGAGTCGCGAGCGCGTGCAAACTGCTGTAAAAAACGCAGGCTTGCATTTTCCCCGCCATCGTATCGTTGTAAATTTATCTCCTGCCGCCATTCGCAAAGAAGGTCCCGCCTATGATTTGCCAATTGCACTCGGCGTCATTATCCTCGCAGGTTTTCTTCCACAAGATTCAATTGAAGGCGCAATGTTCGTTGGCGAACTTTCACTCGATGGCGTTGTTCGTCATACACGCGGCGTTTTACCAATGGCAGCCGCCGCTCGTGCAAATGGATTTAAAAAAATCTTCGTCGCTGAATCGGATGCTGGTGAAGCGGCTTTGATTCCTGACCTTGAAGTGTATCCTGTTCAAACACTTGCGCATCTCTACGACCATCTTGCTGGTCGCCATTTAATTGAGCCTTATCTTCCTTCAAGCGACTCTATTGAACCACTATTCACCCCAACAGATTTTTCCGAAATCAAAGGACAAGAACACGTAAAACGTGCATTAGAAGTCGCCGCCGCTGGAGGACATAATGTACTTATGGTGGGCTCGCCGGGCAGTGGCAAAACTTTATTAGCCAGAGCATTGCCCGGTATTCTTCCAGAAATGTCTATTGAAGAATCATTAGATGTGACTAGAATCTTTTCAGTCGCAGACCAACTCCCCGCAGGGACACCATTAATCAAACATCGTCCATTTCGTGCACCACATCATACGATTTCACATGCTGGTTTAGTCGGTGGCGGGAATATTCCCAAACCCGGAGAAATTTCTCTTGCGCATCGTGGCGTTTTATTTTTAGATGAATTTCCTGAATTTGGTTCGCGTGTACTCGAAGTCATGCGTCAACCTATGGAAGATAAAGTTGTGACGATTAGCCGAGCCAAAGGTTCATTAACTTTTTCTGCAAACTTTCAATTGATTGCGGCAATGAATCCATGCCCTTGCGGATATTATGGTGACTCGCAAAAACCTTGCACTTGCGCGCCTGCCGTTGTAACGAAATATCAAAAACGAATTTCAGGTCCAATGCTAGACCGAATTGATATTCATATCGAAGTTCCACGAGTGGATTATGAAAAGTTAAGCGGAAACAAATTAGGCGAAACATCCGAAACGATTCGCAAACGAGTGCAAACAGCAAGAGATATTCAATCGAAACGTTTTGCAAATTCAGACATCGTCTGCAATTCAGATATGCGTGTGGGTGAGATTCGGCAGTTTTGCAATCTACAGCCTGAAGGTCAGAGTTTGATGCGAGCGGCAATGAGTCAAATGAATTTATCAGCGCGGGCTTATCATCGCATTCTTAAACTTGCCAGAACAATTGCAGATTTAGCAAGAAGCGAAGAAATCCAATCCCCGCATTTAGCAGAGGCTTTGCAATATCGCCCCAAGATAATGTTAAGTTAATTTACTTCCCCGCAATTTTGGCAGTGGCGGCGGAGCGGGTATGCACATCTAATTTTTCAAAGATGGCTTTGAGATGTCGTTTGACTGTATTGGTTGTAATCACAAGTTGTTCAGCAATTTCTTTATTGGTTAACCCCTTTGCTAATAATTCCAATACTTCGCGTTCACGGTCAGTGAGTGTACTTAATTCGCTGAATGATTGATGTGTTTTGCGAGTCTCTTCTACAATGCGGCGGAAAGTAGCGCGGTCGAAAGCCTGTTTTTCAACATAAGCAGAGACTTGATATTGTGAATAAACACGTTGAATTTCATCTGTTTCAGTAATACCACTGACAACAATGGTAGGAATATTTTTGCTTTGAGTCGTGGTCAATAGTTGATAGCCTTCCAATTCAGCATCTTGTGAATTTTTATCCCACACGATGTTATTGATGCCTTGCAAAGATAAATCAATGACTGCTAATGAAAATTTTTCACGGCGCAATGAACCAAGTGCGTCTCCAAAACTGGCGCAAGTTAATACTTGAAAGCCTAAATCATTTAATAATTCTTCAATAATGCTTCGCCAACCTGCATCATCTTCAACTACGAGTGCTTTTTCACTTTGGAGTTTTGTAACAGGTGGTTGAAATTTTTGAGGCAACGCAGATGTCGAAGAAACAGGAGCAGGTACAGGCGGAGCTTGAAGCGGCGGGCTGACTAGTATCCGATAAACAATGTCACGAAATTGACTGCGATGAAAACTTTCTTTTCGTAAAAATGTAAATGCACCGTAATCAGTTAACGCAGTCACAGCCAATTCAACAGTAGCAAATCCAGTTAAAAGAATTGCGCGACAATTCGGGTCAAGTTTGCGAACTGTATCTAAAACGCGCAAACCATCAATGTTATTGTGGTCGTTGGGAGATAATGAAAGATCAATAACAGCAACACGATGTGTATTAGATTTTAAAGCAAGCGTGGCATCGTCCAAATTTGTAGCAAGGTCAACTTCTAAACCACAATCACGCAAAATTTCACTGATGATTTGTTGCCATGAGTGGTCATCTTCAACAACTAAGGCACGCATTACTTGATTCATACGCGCTCCACAATTGGCAAACGCAATCGAAAGGTTGTACCATGTTCACCATCACTTTCAACATGCACTGAACCACCTAAGCGTGTCATTAAAGTTTTTACCCACCACAAACCAAATCCTAACTTGCCAGGATGTGAACCCGTGCGTGAAAAATTTAATTCAAAAATTTGGTTATGGTATTCAGGTGCAATCCCTGGACCACTATCCGTTAATGAAACTTCTACCCATTTGGTTGTATATAAACCTTGAATAATGATTGAGCCATTTCCTTTCATGGCGGCAATCGCATTTTCAATTAAATTTCTAAACACAAAAGTTAAACTTTGTTTGCCAGCAGTGACCATTGGTAAATCATTTAATGAATTGATTTCAATTTTCACATCTGCTGGAATTTGGGTAGCATGAATGGCATCTTTCATACAAACAGCAATGTTTACTTTTTCCATACGTATCGGGCGCAAATGCGAAAGATTCTCTTGCACAATTTGCATGGCTTCCATGGCGCTATGTTCAATCTCTGCTAATGTGTTTGATAAATACGCATCGGCTTCCAACGTTTGTGCATATTTATCTTGAATGGCTTGCACGCGCACTGGAATGGCACCCACTTTATTATTCATGTTATGCAACAAGTTTGCAGAAATATCACCCACCGCCGCAAATGTTTCCGCAGTCCAATGTTGTTCTTGTGTTCTTCTTAAAGTTTCTTGACTCGATTTATTCTGAACAGACAATGCCGCATAATTTGCTAGACATGCCAACACTTTTTTATCCCATTCAGATTTAACGCTTCTTTCCTCGCTTGTAGTTGGGTTGAAGACCCCAAACATTCCCAACGCCCCAGCCTCCTCCCCTAACGGAAGTATCAAAGCATTATTTTGTTTCTTCATTTCTGAAAATGATTCAATCTTTTGTTTTGCACCATCAGAAGCAATCAGTTGTAATTCACTTGATTCATTCTTCAGCCATATCGCACTGACTGATGTATTCAACAAATCATTTGCCATGACACATAAACGGTCTAATACTTTTTGTGTAGGTTGAGAAATTAATAACTGTGCCGCTTCTTGTAACGCATCTAACAAACGCACTTCTTGAATAGCAGTAATGGCATAGGTTGCTAACGATTGTAGTGAATGATTATCACTTTCAGAGAAAGCACCTAACTTCGGGCTTTCAAGATTCAACACACCTTCTAGTCGTCCACTGGCATTGATTAATGGCACTGCTAATTCAGAGCGCATCTCAATTTTTGAATCAAGCGGATAATAAATATCTTTCCATGGCTCTTGACGTAAATCTGAAATCAATAACGGCTCACGTGTGCGAGCTACATGTGCCATAACACTGTTACCATCTAAAGGTAATTTTTCTACGAGTGGACGTTCAAGCATCAATCCACTAACAGCACGAGTGACGAGAAATTCTCCATTTTTGTCTAGCAAGCGGAAGATTCCGTATTGAGCATTTGTAATTTCAAGTGCCAACTGCAAGATAGAATCGAGCGTCTCTTCGAGTCGTAAACGAGAAGAAATTAATAATCCTGCTCGACGAAGTTGATTTAATTCTTCTTCTTTTCGTAACAAATCACGTTGGATTCCTGCGAGCCGTCTGGTATGGTAAATTGCCATAGCGGCTTGATTGACGAAGTTATCTAACATCAATTGCTCTAAGGGAGAGAACTGCCTCTCTTCATATAAGTAGATATACAGCACTCCCACTACTTGCTCCGCGACGATTAATGGGAAACAAGCAACTGCCTTGACTCCCAAAGCGGCGTGATAGGGATGGACATCTAAATCTGCTTCTTCATACGAAAAACGACTATGACGATTTTGAATGGCACGTATTCCAATACCATTTGGGCGAGGTTCATCATCTGCATGGGTTGGAATAGAAACAGGTGTGCGTTCATCTGGTTGGGCTGAAACACGCATTTCTTTTTCAAATTGCCCCAAGCTTTGGTCATAGGTATAAATTACTGCTGATGAGCCCGGCACAACGCGAATAGCACTCTCTACAATTAATTGCAGACTTAAAGCGTTCTGACTAGAATCTTGTGAACCAATGCGATTAATCGCCAAACTGATTTGATTCAGAATGCGTAAGGCTTCTAGCAAGCGCGGGTCATTATCAGAAGTAGAGAAAGGTTGAGTAGTCATCTCAAATATTGGATGTGCGTGAATTAAAGATGATTTTCCCATCGGTTGGCTATCCATGCAAGTTCCAGTTATATAAGATTTTGAATCAAATTAACACTCAGGCGAAATGCAAAATATGCAAGTGCCAATCCACAAATCAAGTTGAGACCTTGAAAAAAAGTCGGGGTTAAGAATTTTCGTCCCCAAGCCACTAAGCCAGCCATTACAAAACACCATGCAATGGCACCAAACAAAAAGCCTGCAAAGAAAACAGCAAAATGAATCGGTTGCGGACTACCTGCAATAGATGCAAATGCGGTTGTCCCAAGGCCAGTCCAAAAGACGATGTTCATTGGATTTCCCAATGAAAGAAATGCACCACTGGCAAAATCTCCACGAGTGGAAGCAGAGGCAGAAATATCTAAGCTTTTATTTTCACGTGCATCTTTGAAAGCATCCCATGCTAGTTTAAGCATAAGCGTAGCGCCGATTAAACTAAGAATCGTTTTGGCAATTGGATTCTGAATCACAAATGCTAAACCTGTTAATGCAATGATTGCCCAAGTGGTATCACCTACTAATGAACCAAATTGAACATATAAAGCGGGGATAAATCCGCGAGCAGAACCACGCCGAATGGTTTCGGCTGTGACGACTCCCGGCGGAGCACAAAATGAGATTGCGAGAATAAAGGAAGATATAAGAAGAGGAATCATAATTTTTAATTTGTTATGAAAGAGTGCGTCGCACCAGACGGGTTAGATAATCTTGTAAATCAGAGAAAACTACACGTTGAGATTCTCTTCTTAAGTAAGGTGCGACGCACCCCATTGTTTAATGAAAAACCGACAGCCAGATGCAAACTCACAGGTCAGCAACCAACTGTCGGCTAGGTAGGAGGCGATGTCAGTGGCGCGGGTTATGCGTCAAAGTAAAGAACGTATTCATGTGGAGTTGGTCGTAAGCGAACGGCATCCACTTCATGCACACGTTTGTATTTGATATATTCTTCAAGTAAGTCAGGAGTGAAGACTCCACCTTGTAACAAGAAAGCGTGGTCGGCTTCAAGCGCATCAAGCACTTCACCCAATGAGCTAGGAACTTGTTTAATGAGTTTCTTTTCTTCAGCAGGCAATTCGTATAAATCACGGTCTTGTGGGTCACCTGGGTCAATCTTGTTTAAGATACCATCGAGACCAGCCATGAGAATTGCAGAGAAAGCGAGATATGGATTACTAGTTGCATCAGGCGCGCGGAATTCAACACGTTTTGCTTTGGAACTTTTGTTTGCAGGAATACGACAAATCGCAGAACGATTGCGTTGTGAGTAAGCAATGTTTACAGGTGCTTCATAACCCGGCACCAAGCGGCGATATGAATTTGTAGTTGGTGAAGTAAGTGCTAACAAAGCAGGAGCATGTTTGAGCAAACCACCGATGTAATATTTTGCAGTTTGTGAAAGACCCGCATACCCTTTTTCATCAAAGAAAACGTTGGTCTTGCCTTTCCACAATGAAGAGTGAACATGCATACCAGAACCATTGTCACCAAAAATTGGTTTGGGCATGAAAGTTACAGTCTTACCATTTTGACGAGCAACATTCTTGATAATGTATTTGTATAACAATAAATCATCAGCCATGCGCGTGAGTGTGGTATAGGTCATGCTCATTTCGCTTTGACCAGCGGTTGCAACTTCATGATGATGCAAGTCCATTGGCACGCCTGCTTGAATCATGGCTAACATAAATTTGTTGCGAAGTTCTTGCAAAGTATCAGTTGGTGAAGTTGGGAAGTAACCACGCTTTGGTTGTACTTGCCCACCTTTGGAACCTGCTTCATTACTACTCCACCATGCTTCGGATGATTCGATAGAAAAACTTGCTTCGTTTGGAGTAGATACATAACGAATGCCATCGAAGACGAAGAACTCCGCTTCTGGCGCGAAGTAAGCTGTTTCTGCTATGCCTGTGCTTTTTAAATACGCTTCGGCTTTTTGTGCTACATAACGTGGGTCACGTGAATAAGGTTCTTCTGTGAATGGGTCGAACACATTACAAGAAAGAACCAAAGTTGGTGTTTCAGAAGTTGGGTCAATAAATGCAGTTTCAGGGTCTGCTTTGAGAAGCATATCTGATTCGTGAATTTCTTGAAAACCACGAACAGAGGAACCATCAAAAGGAATACCTTCTTTCAAAAAATCCTCTGTAAAACGTTGAACTGGAATGGTGAAATGTTGCCAAGTTCCAGGGAGGTCAATGAAGCGTAAATCTACTACTTGCACGTTTTTTGCTAATTCCAAAACATCTTTCACTGTCTTTGCCATGGATAAACTCCTTACTAATGAATTTTATTAATTATTTCAACTTCGGCATTATAGGGTTTGTGGGTAGGGTAAGTCTATTACCCAAACGGGTACTTAAAACAACATGGTGATTGGATATCCCAACCACCATGCGCTTTGAAGCATTTCAAAAAATTAATTAGTCTGCACCACTTAATGCGCCTGCAACTGCATCTTCAGGATAGGCTTGGGAACCATGTTCTTCAATATCCAAACCTTTAATTTCTTCTTCACGCGAAACACGCAAGCCATTGGTGGCTTTGATGCCAAGGAATAAAGCCGAACCTGTCACTGTGCACCATACACCAAAAGCAAGGACACCGATAAATTGCGCCACAATCTGACCTGTATCACCTGTGACTAAACTACCAATCCCTACTGTGCCAAAAATACCAATGGATAACGTTCCCCAAATTCCGTTGAATAAGTGAACTGGCACGGCACCAACGGGGTCGTCAATTTTGAGTCTTTCAAGCAAGATGGCACCATATACAACAATCACACCACCGATTGCACCAATTAAGAGAGAGTAGCCTGGTGTCACATAAGCACAAGGGGCTGTAATCGCAACCAAACCAGCCAAAGCTCCATTAAGTGTTGTAGCAAGGTCGGGTTTTTTGGTAACGAACAACCAAGTGATAAGCATTGCAGATATTGCGCCAGCAGCAGCGGCAAGAGTAGTGTTGGTAGCTACTAATGCCACAGCATCTGCATTGCCACCATGAATGGCGAGTTGACTACCAGGATTGAAACCAAACCAACCGAGCCAGAGAATGAATACACCTAATGTTACAAGCGTAATCGAATGTCCAGGAATAGCAATCGCTTTCCCATCTTTTGTGAAGCGACCGAGACGAGGTCCAAGCACAATCGCACCAATCAATGCAAGCCAACCACCAACACTGTGTACAACTGTCGAACCTGCAAAATCTCTAAATCCGTCGCCAAATGGAAGCGTCCATAACCAGCCACCGCCCCATACCCAATGCCCAGCGATTGGATAGATAATTGCAGTAATGAAGAAGCTATAGATTAAGTACGCCGAAAATTTAGTTCGTTCTGCCATTGCACCAGAAACGATAGTGGCTGCTGTTCCAGCAAAAACAAGTTGGAAGAACCAGAAAGCCAATACAGGAACACCTACCACATCATCAAACGAAGCGTCTATAAAATAACCGCTCGTGCCTATCCAGCCACCTGCTGAGGAGCCATACATAAAGGCATAACCAAAGGCCCAGAAGGCAAGTGTTGCAAAAACAAAGTCCATCAAGTTTTTGAAAAGAATATTGGTTGTATTCTTGGCGCGGGTTAGACCTGCTTCAACCAACGCAAAGCCAGCCTGCATCCAAAACACTAAAAACGCGGTTAGTAAAATCCACAGCGTGTTCAAACCGCGCGTGAGTTCATCAATTGGGCTTGGTTCCTGTGCATACGCCGGGGTGGCATACAAAAATACGGCGGCAAAAAATGCAGGAAGCAATACCCAGCGAACCCACTTCAAAGATTTTAGGGTAATTTCTTTTTTCATTGCTCTATCTCCTATACTTATAGATTTGTATCCAACTAATGAAGTTTATTAACTTGGATACAGCTAGATAATCATTACTCATTGTATGGAATCGAGATAGAAAGGCTATTACCCCTATGGAGTATCTTACGGGTATTTTTATTTTGATTGGGTAATAAAAAGTAAAATATTTCTAACCCAAATGGAGCATTAAGAAAAATGACGTGAATAAAAAATTATTCACGTCATTGCCCATGAGGGCTAACAAGGAGAGGTATAGGCTAGAAACGTAAGCCAACCATTCCTGAATTCTATTCAATAGAACAATTATTATCAATTACCCAAAGGGATTATTCTGTTGAGAATCTTTGGTCTTCTTGTTGTGATAATGGAATCACTTTTACAAATGTATTCTTCCAATCTACCAATAGATTATTCACTTTATACGCTTCTTCATTTTGATGATTGTGTTTGAGTTCTTCGGTGTAGACAGTGAGCAACTCTTTCAAATTTTTCAAATCATTTTCATTCACTTCTTGTACAACCACTTTAGCACCTTTTGCCAACCTTCTTTGAATCGCAGATTGGTCAAAATTCAAATGTGGTTGCAAACGTAAATATAAAACACCACCTGTCATACCTGCACACATCCATGGACCTGGGTCACCAAGCACTACTACACGACCAGATGTCATATATTCACATAAGAAGCCTTTGATGTTTGCGCGTGCTCCAATGAATCCAAGACTATCATTTAATGGCTTCGTGATTTCACCACCAATAATCACATCTGCACCGGACAAACGAATGCAAGCACGTGAGTCTGCATTGCCTTGCACAATCACAGTGCCACCAATACCACCATAGGCAAGGCTTTTCCCAACAGAACCATCAATCAACTTACCATCATGGTTATAGCCTTTCATAATCACAACGCGCCCACCAGAGATTCCTTTAGCAACTCCATCTTGTGCACCACCTTCTACAAGAATATGAACAGGGTCAGCATTATAAGCACCTAATCCATTGCCTGGCACAGAACTGCTGGTAAAGTGCAATGATGTACGTGGCACAGAATCAGCATCTATTTCTTGTTTCTTCATTGGCAAACGCCACGTTTCACGATTCCCACCTAAACCACCATGCCCCGGTGACCAATCCCAATTCTTTTTGAAGCGAGTCAATGCACCAGTCAAATGCGTACCTAACGCACGGTCAACAGGCGTGACTTTATCATCTTCAAACAAAACCACGTCTTGTTGATAGGTTGTAAAACTTTCCATCACAAGGTTTGAAATTACAGTTGTTAAGTGATTACGTGGACGATGCAATGGACCACGGTCAATACTCACTGTTTCATTTACAGGCAGTGAAATTTTTACAGGTTGTTTTGCTAATAAATATTCATCAGCAGGGATGAGCATTTCATTCAAATCAATTTTTTCGCAATGTGATACTTGCACGAGCAAATCAGACCTTCCGACAATATCTTGCACATTATCAAAACCAAGTTTGGCAACAATTTGTTTTACCCCATCGCCTAAACCTGTAAACACATTAACCAATGACTGCGTTGCACTTTCAAAATCTCGCGGAGCAAAATGTTTGATGCCTAAATGAGTCGCTTCATCTTTTGTTTCAAGTTGGGTGGTGATACCGACATGGCATGTGCCACTTTGACAATCTCTACATATCGTACAACCAATTGCAACCATTGGTAATGTAGCAAAGCCAATGCGATTTGCACCCAAACACATTAACTTAACTGTGTCATCCGCGGAGCGGACTCCACCATCAGCCCAAATCTCCACTTTCGCGCGCAAACCAGATTCACTTAAAGCACGATGCGCTTCTACAATTCCAATTTCAGCAGGCAAACCAACATATCTTAATGAATGTGAACGTGCTGCACCTGTTCCACCATCAAAGCCTGTTAAGTAAATAATATCGGCTTCGGCTTTTGCAATACCAACTGCAATGATGCCAATGCCCGGCACAACAGGAACTTTTACAGCCACGCGCGCTTTTGGATTTATTGTTTTTAGTTCTTCAATAAATTGCGCCAAATCTTCAATGGAATAAATATCATGATTATTCGATGGCGAAATTAAATCAACACCTTTTTGAGCATGGCGTGCATTCGCAACTTTTTGAGTCACTTTACGCGCAGGTAAATGTCCACCTTCGCCGGGCTTGGCACCTTGACCAACTTTAATTTCAATTAAGTTGGTTGCATTGATTGTTTCAGCAGTAATTCCAAAACGACCCGATGCAATTTGAATACCACGATTGAACGGATACCTTCCCAACAAATCAGGAATCTCACCGCCTTCCCCATTGACCGAAAGCATCTTCAAACGAAACGCCGCTTCTGCATAGGCACGATAGGCAACTTCACCTTGCGAACCAAACGACATAGATGCAATCAAAAATGGTAATTGATGTGATGTAATACTGGCATCTACTTTTTGCGAATCAATATTTGATTCATTTTGATAACGAAAATCAAGAATGTGACGAATGGTGACTGGATTTGATTTTGCAGTAGATTGGGTATGCGCTTCATACTCGCTCCAAGTTGATTCTTGTTTCCCCAACTTGCCAGCCGCCTTCCAAATTTTTGGATAAAAATGATTCACGCGTGAAAGTTCACCACGCCCTACACTGTGATATGACTTAGCACGTGCTTCAATATCTGCATCAATATCTTTCCATTGCAAACCACCTTGTGATGAACCACCATAATTAACTGTACCCAATGCAGATGCAACTTGTGGACTCAACCCAATGCTAGCAAACAAACGTCCATAGCCGCGTGATTCGTGGATGCCCATTGTGCTAGTACATTTTTCAACGCCAGAACGTAATGCTTTCAATACATGTTTCAAACGAGTATTAATTTCTTCATTTGTTAATTCAACTTTATCTTTGGTAGCAGATTCAAAAATCAAATACGGTGAAACTGCATCTGCTCCCATGCCAATAGACATTATCAAATCATGCAAATTGCGGATTGCCCCACTGCGTAAGACAATCGAAGCTTGTCTGCGTAAATTAATTGAGTGATGTGATGCCATTAAACCTAAATCAATTTTTCCATTTATATTTAATGAAAGCGGAGTTGGTGCTTCAGAAGTATTAACTTCAATGAAAGTGCGCCGCAAAGCAAGGTCAACGATACTTAATACAAGCATTGGGTCTAGCCAGCCATTTTCATTCTGAAAAGCAGATGAATCATCAAGTAGAACAATTCGTGCACCATTCTTAACTGATTCAATAGATTTTTGAGCGATTCGTTCTAAAGCCTGCTCTGTATTTTCATTAGGTTGGGTGACGGTTTGTATGTGAGCAATTTGCGGCTCGGAAAATTTTGAAAATAATTGATGCAATGTGCCGCAACCAGAATCGGATGCAATCGTCTCTACAGCACCACTGGGATATTCTAGCAAAAGTGGAGTATCTAAGGTAAAAGTGACATCATTACCAAGTTCGTTCGGCATGAGTGGCGGACGTGAACCTAATACTATTTGTGTAGAAAAATGTTCTACTTCACGTTCACGGTCAATAGCGGGATTCGTCACTACTGCAACTGCTTCTTTGAAATAATCCGCAATATTTTGGCGTTCTGATGATAATGGCGCAAGTGGACCATCAAAGCCAAGTGAACTGATGGGGTCAACTCCATTTTTAGCAAGTTCACTCACCCATTCACGGTCTTCACGTCCCCAACCAAAAGCAGATAAACGATTGTCGAGGTTTGGCGAATCAGGTTTCAGGTCAAGAATGAAGCGGGTTTGTGATTCATCTTGATGCTGTAAACGACGACTCATCGTTTCGAGTGAACCAAATCTTCTTATTGAAAGATTTAACATGCGTTGTTGAATAGCAGGATAATCAAAGACTTCTACATTTCTTCCACGATGAATTCGTAAACGCATCTTTTCACCGGGCGAAAGTGGAATCGGATCCACATTCATTGTGTCAAGATGATAGACACCTTTTTCAGAAGAAAAGAAATATTCTTTTTCAGTATCACCAAACCATAACGGACGCAGACCCAGTGCATCGACACTGAAAACACATTCATCGCCATAACGTGAAATAATTCCAGCGGGACCTTGTGCAAACGGACCAAATGCCTGACGATAATATTTATAAATGGTTTGTAATTCAGGAGAAAGTTTTTCTACTTCACTAATGAGTGGAGGAAATGCAAGTTCCATTGATTCAGTTAATGAAAAATGATATTGATGAATCAATGTTTCTAACAAACGGTCAAGGTCTTGTGAATCACTGCCACCGCGTGGAAGGTCAACGCCTAGCATTTCAGATTGTTCACGCAAACGTGCAATGGTGTTAATTTCACCATTGTGACCTAACAAACTAAATGGTTGCACACGTTCAAAACTTGTAGCAGTATTGGTTGAATAACGCGCATGACCAATGGTGATGGCAGTTGTGAAATCTGGATTGCGAAGTTCTGGATAATATTGATACAACGTTTCAATCGAACCACGCACTTTATAAACAACCACATTACTTGAAAGCGAAGCAATAGAGACATTGGTATTTTTTTCGATATAAAGACCTAATTGAAAAAGTGTGCGTTCAACATGTTCAATGGGACCACTACTAACCATGCCAGCAATTTGCCAAAGATATGGTGCTTGTTGTTGTGCCATTTTCCCCAACACTTGCGGACGTGTAAGAATAGGGCGTTCGAGTAAAAGGTCAATGCCTTTTTCTTTTAACATAGTGATAACTTGTAACTTTAAATTTGAAAGTTCCGTTTCAGTATTCGGAATCATCAAATGCCCCACAAAAAAACGACGGTCTTCTGCCAACCAACCGGGTTTACCTTCTTGTTCTAATGCTTGCGACCATAACAAACGTGGAATGTCTGTCATGACTCCACAACCATCCCCTTCGCCATTCACTTCCCCACTGCGGTGCCCCATGATGCTTAATGCAGCGAGTGCCCGTTTTAGATTTCCATGTGACGCTTCACCATTCTTACGAACAGATGCTACTAAAGCACAAGCATCTCTTTCCTCTAACCATGTTTTGGTATGTTCAGCAGTTAACCAATTAAATAAATTATTTTTTTTCTGCTGGTCATCCTCTGTATTTACAAGTATATTTTTCATGGTGCGCCTCATCTCAGTTAGGAATTGATAAATTCTTTTAATGATAGTGAGCAAAAAACTATTTTCAATACCCTATATGGGTACTTATTGAAAAATGAATGTTATCCATTTGGGTAATACAAAAAGGTTGACATATTTCATATCACGAGTAGAATTCGGCTCAATCTTTATGCTTTCTATTTTCTGTTATGAAACCAAATCAAAGCGCAAGCCAAATCTGCAACCAATGTTGTCGGGTTTGGTTTTGTTTCGGTTAAACAGAAAACAGAAATAACTTTTTATTTTTATCTGCTTACCTAAACGCTCTCCGATAACGGAGAGCGTTTTTTGTTTTATCCATGAGGAATATATGCTTGAAATTTTAGATACAACATTGCGTGAAGGTGAACAAACACCGTATGTTAACTTCAGTGTGGAAGAAAAAATTGAAATTGCCAAAATGCTAGATTGTATTGGCGTGGACATGATTGAAGCAGGCGATCCATCTGTTTCGCCCAATGTTGCCAAAGCAATAGAAAAAATCGCCTCTCTCGGACTTCATGCTGAGGTGGTCGCCCACAGCATTGCATCTCGCCCAAGCATTGACCGTGCCAAAGTCTGTGGTGCAAATCGTGTTGCCATTTTTTATGCTACGTCCAAGATTCATTTGGATAGCAAACTTCATCGAACACAAGAACAAGCCATTGAAATTATTCGTGAGCATATTTCTTATGCAAAGAGTTTAGGTTTAAAAGTCCGCTACACACCAGAAGATGCAACTCGTACTGATTTTGAATTTCTCGTTCAAATTTGTAATGCCGCTATCGAATCAGGCGCAGATCGAATCAGTTTTGCAGATACTTTGGGAATCATGCAACCACATACCATGTTTGAAAGAGTCTCTGCATTGCGTGAGTCATTGCTTTCATGCCAAATTGATTTACATTGCCACGATGATTATGGACTTGCACTTGCAAATGCCATGGCAGGGATTCGTGCAGGTGCAAATTGTATTCACACCACAGTGAACGGATTAGGCGAACGCACTGGCATCCCCGATTTAGCCGAAGCGATTTTATCTTTTCATAATTTGGAGGGGATTCAAAAATATAACATTCAACTGTTGATGGAACTTTCCAGTTATCTCGAAAAAATATCTGGCTTCTTTCTATCTCCCAACAAACCGATTACAGGTCAAAACGCATTCAGCCACAAAAGCGGAGTCCATACGAATGGTGTGTTGAAAGACCCAAGAACTTATGAACCATTTGACCCAGCCATGCTTGGGCGTGAAAGAAAAATTGTCATTGATAAATACACAGGTAAAAGCGCAGTCGCTGCACGTTTGAAAGAATATGACATCGAAGTCAGCAATGCTGAATTGGAAGTAATTGTTTCAAGAATCAAAAATATCGGCGATGAAAGAAAACAACTCTTCGATGCGGACATTTTGGAGATCGCTGAGCAAGTCACGGGTAGAGAGATCGATGTGATTCCACGAGATATCAGTGCGATGTTAATGGTCGAAGTCGAATCGCATGTGTACACGTCTTCGGTGGTTCGTCGGATGCGTGGGTTTACAAATGTTTCCAATGTTTACGAAATCACAGGTGACTTTGATATCAGCGCATTTATCAATGTTGAAAATGTTTCTGCATTGAACAATTTAATTGAAGAAATTCGAACGGTACAAGGAGTTAAACGCACAGAAACACGCATGGTTTTGAAAAAATATAACGGAAGCAATAAATAATCCGTTGGTCAAGTAAGTCAAGCGACAGCGAGACTGTATCAAGACCAACAGTTGAATAAAAAATTGTAATTTGAAAACTTGTGGTCTCGATAAACCGCAAAGAACAAGAGCGCGGCTACTCGACCAACGAAATCAAAGGAGAATCTATGGGCACATTGATTGAAGAAATTTTTTCTCGCAGAGCAGGTAAACAAGTGCAAGCAAGTGAAATTTTGTTGTTAGATGTGGACTACATCATGAGTCACGACAACACCACGCCACTTGCCATCAAGGCATTTCGTGATATTGGGAAACCAATCTTAGATAAAAACAAAATCGTGATTCATTTTGACCATGCCTACCCTGCCCCAAATGTTTTAGCGGCGGAAAATCACAAAAAGATTATTGAGTTTGTCAAAGAGCAAGAATTGCCACACTTGTTACATCAAGGCGTTTGTCATCAAGTGATGATTGAAGAAGGTTACATCACACCTGGATCAATTGTCATCGGTGCGGATTCACATTCAAACACTTATGGTGCAATGGGAGCATTTGGCACGGGGCTTGGTTCTACAGAAATCGGCGTTGCATGGATAACAGGAAAATGTTGGTTCAAAGTTCCTGAAACGATTCGTGTTGAATTAAGTGGACAAGCTCAAGCAGGAGTGTATGCCAAAGATGTAATGATTCATATTGCGGGCTTGCTCGGTATGGATGGCGGCACATATCGTTCTATTGAATTTAGCGGTGAATATATTAATAACTTGCCAATGCACGAACGAATTATTTTCCCAAATATGTCCACTGAAATTGGTGCAAAATGTGGATTAATCGCGGCGGATGAAGTGACAATTAACTATCTCGAAAACGAGACGCCTGCCACAGGTCCGTTTGAAGCGTTGTATCCAATCAACCCAAGATATGAACGTGTGCTTGAAATTGATGTCTCAACATTAACGCCACAAGTCGCATGTCATCCTGATGTTGATAACGTCAAACCTTTGACTGAAGTTGAAGGCTTAGACGTGCATGAAGTTTATATTGGCACTTGTACCAATGCACGCTATGAAGATTTAGAAATTGTGGCGAACATGTTGAAAGGCAAAAAAGTAAATCCGCTTGTGCGTGTCATCGTCACGCCTGCCAGTGACCGCATTTACAAGAAAGCATTGAAAAATGGCTTGATTGAAATTTTGATGGATGCAGGTTGCACAGTCACAGGTTCTGGTTGTGGTGCATGTATTGGTCGTCATGGCGGAATCCTTGCACCAGGTGAACGCGCATTGACAACAATGAATCGCAATTTTATTGGTCGCATGGGCAGCCCGCTTTCTGAAATTTATTTGGCATCCCCTGCTACAGCGGCGGCAACTGCACTCACTGGAAAAATCACAGACCCACGAGAATTTTTAGAAACTATTTTTTAACCACGAAGTAACACAAAGGTTTAATTGATTTTCCTTTGTGAGCCGTTGTGACACTTTGTGGTAAATCATCAAAGGACAATATTATGGGAAAAGCTTGGACATTTGGCGAAAACATGAACACGGATGAAATCATCCCTGGTCGTTACAATATTACGATTGACCCGCTTGAACTTGCAAAAAATGTTTTTTGCGAAGTCAAACCTGAATATGCAAAAACAATGCAACCTGGTGATGTCATCGTTGGTGGACAAAACTTTGGCTGTGGTTCATCGCGCGAACACGCACCAATTGCAATCAAAGGCTCGCAAGCAAAATGTATCATTGCACCATCGTTTGCAAGAATCTTTTTTCGCAACGCTATCAACATTGGTTTACCAATTTTAGAATGTCCCGAAGCCGTTGCGGATATTACCGAAGGCGATGATATTGATGTTAATTTATCCACTGGTGAAATTTTTAATCGCACGAACGGACATCAATATCAAGCGCAAGCCTTGCCTGATTTTGTTTTGAAAATCGCGGATGCGGGTGGCATCGTCAACTTTTTGAAAACACATGACATTCAGGATTTGCTTGCATGACCTATAAAATTTGCCTTTTGCCTGGCGATGGTATCGGACCAGAAGTGATTGATTGCGCCGAACAAGTTTTATCTGCATTGCCATTGGATTTTGAATTCACTCGCGCAGATATTGGATTCGGTGCCTACGAGCGACTCGGCACACCATTACCTGATTCGACTCTCGAACAAATCCGCCTCTCTTCCGCAACCTTACTTGGTGCTGTTACAACACCACCTAACCTCGCTGGATATTTTTCTCCGATTGTGCGAATGCGCCAATCCTTGGATTTGTATGCAAATCTTCGTCCATGCAAATCGATTCCACATGAATCATCTAAAGAAAATATTGACATCATTATCGTCCGTGAAAACACAGAAGGGCTGTATTCAGGCATTGAACGAGTCGAAGATGATGGCAATAAAGCCATTACAGAAAGAGTCATCACCCGCAAAGGTTCAGAACGAATCATTCGCAAAGCATTTGACCTTGCCAAGCAAACAAATCGCAAGTCCGTTCATGTGGTTCATAAAGCCAATGTGCTTCGTCAAACCTGCGGACTGTTTCGTACCGTCGCATTAGAAGTTGCAAAAGAATATCCAGAGATCACAATGATTGAAATGCTTGTGGATACTTGTGCCATGGAATTAGTCCGCGTACCTGAACAATTTGAAATCATCGTCACCACAAATTTATTTGGCGATATTTTAAGTGATGAAGCTTGCATGTTTGTCGGCGGACTCGGAGTCGCCGCTTCGGGAAATATCGGAGTTCATACTTCAGTCTTCGAACCTGTTCACGGAAGTGCTCCTCCGTTGGTCGGCACGGGCAAAGCAAATCCAATTGCAATGTTTTTAGCAACTGCCTTGATGTTAGATTATCTACATGAAAAAGAATCAGCAGAACAATTACACAATGCCGTTCAAGATTGCATCTCAAAGAAAGAGTCCACGCCTGATTTAGGTGGAAGTTTGACAACTGGTCAAGTGACGAAAAGAGTGATTCAAAGAATTAATTCTTAACCGATGGTCGAGTAGACGAGAGCGATAGCGAGTGTCGTATC
>JAEURH010000319.1 GCA_016789365.1 Anaerolineales bacterium | reverse complement strand
CTTCGGTACAAAGAGTTTCTAAAATAATGTTTGGTGATTGATGGCGACCTAATGCTTTTATAACATAATCTTTTGCTTCTTGTTCGTTCATACTCTAACCTCCAATTTGATTTCTTAATTATGCTTCAAACCCATATCCAACTAAATCTTCTATTGTTAGTTCAAATACTTGATCGTCTTGAATGTGGGTAACAACAAAAGATAATCCAAGTAATTCTTGCTCAATTTCAAATATTCTTTGGCACAATTGGTCAATTTCTTGTCGCTCTTCGCTTGAAATATCATCTGTGCCTATTAGGCGATATCCAATATTTCCTCTATGACCAAAATCTGGAATCGCACTTCTTATTAAGTATGAACGAACTTTCTTTGATTCTTTTAAGAACTCATTTAAAGACTGATTTCTTTTTTCAAGCCTTTGTTCTAATTGCGTACGACGGTTTGAAATTGCTGATTTAATTTCTCTACCTGTTTTCTTGAAGACTATGTTATTCATTAATCAATCCTCCAATTTTCTACTCTCAAAATCACTTCAACTTTAACAAAACTTTTCCATCTTCCCACAATTCTTCGATATTATAAAAATCGCGTTGGTCTGGG
>JAEURH010000318.1 GCA_016789365.1 Anaerolineales bacterium | reverse complement strand
GTAGATGAATCCATTGATAGGTTGGTCTATCAGTTATACGGTCTCACGCCAGAGGAAGTGAAGATTGTAGAGGGCTGACCTTGATTTAGACCTGACAGGTTTCCACAGAACTGCGTTTATCGCATTTCCCGTTTACTCACAAATCCTGATTTGATTAAGGTCTCGATAAAACCTGTCAGGTCTTGGTTGCGTTTGGGAGGTGGCACGAGTCAGTACATGTTTGACCTCTCCCCCTGCCCCTCTCCTAAAGGAGAGGGGTGTTTGCTCCTCCCCTAAAGGGGAGGTTGGGAGGGGTCAGGCGTTAGCAGGTAAAACGAGTCACGACTCGTCGGTCAACAAGTCAGTACATGTTTGCTTACGAGTCACGACATGTTTGGGGATGAGTCACGACATGTTTAGAACCCAGACTTCCGAAGTCTTTGAGACTTCGGAAGTCTTAACCCCTTACAAGACCCTAAAGGTCTCTTTTGATTTAATAGCTTCTATATTGGCAAAAGGCTTTTGTCTTTCTAACATCAACTCCCCGTGCAAAAGACCTTTAGGGTCTTACTTCTAAACGAGTTAGCACATGTTTGACCTCTCCCCCTGCCCCTCTCCTAAAG
>JAEURH010000317.1 GCA_016789365.1 Anaerolineales bacterium | reverse complement strand
TTTGTGTAAATTTAATTAAGAAGGCTGATTTTTCAGAAGAACAAATTTCTCAACTAATTGAAGGCTTTTACGAAAAATATCCAATTGTTGAATTTGATGAAAGTATTTTACTCACTGCTTCGCAATTGCGCCAAGAATATTCTTTTTCTTTCTGGGATAGCATGGTGGTGGCTTGTGCATTAACAGCAAATGCAGAAATTCTTTATTCAGAAGATATGCAATCAGGCTTAGTGGTGCGTGGGACTTTGAAAATTATTAATCCGTTGAAATAAAACAGTTCGACCATTTTACCCGCCCCTAGCGACAAGGTTGCCAAATGAGGTAACTTTCGGAAGATAGCTAGGAGTGTTTTATTTAACTCTGCACCACGAGGTCTTGATATTGTTCAACGGTCTTCACTTCGGCACGGCTCAGTGCAGGCTTTGTGGGGTCCCACTCAAGAGCGCCGTCCTGAGCCTGTCGAAGGGTTTTACGAAGTTTTTAAGCATGAAATCCCTTTCGGGGCTGGATTATAGCATGGGGAATATTGGAGGAGTGTTAGAGAAAATCGCGTTCGGCTCTCCCCTCACAGCGGATGTATATAACTCACCTCACGCGCTTCACGGAC
>JAEURH010000316.1 GCA_016789365.1 Anaerolineales bacterium | reverse complement strand
CTGGAAGAGGTTTTGTAATGAACAGTACTTACCTAACACTTAGCGAAATCCGCACCATTGGATTTGAAGCCCTGCTCCGCGAATTAGGACCCGCAGGCGCTATTCGTTTTATCCAGCAATACGAAACGGGGCGTGGTAATTACACGCGTGACCGCCGAAAATGGCTGCCCAAGAAGAGTGTGCGTGAAATTGGCAAGCAAATTATAAAAGAACGAAAAAAATAAAAAGTCACACTTTCAAGCCTCCGTGAAAACGGGGGCTTTTATTTTTCAAGCAGCGCGTTCCCCTCTCCTTTAGGAGAGGGGTTAGGGGTGAGGTCGCTCTGCCCAGCGCCGATGATGATAGTGTTGTAGTGATTTGTCATTAATTTAATAATTCCTATTCTTGGAAAGGAGGTCTTTTAAATTGTGTTGTTTCATAACGATATTCTACGAGTGATTGATCTTTATCAAGAATCTCCATTTCTTCATCTGACAAAGATTCGTATAACGCACCATCACTCTTTCTTAATGCTATTTCTTTCTTTAGTATAAAAGTTTCATTATCTAACCAGCCACTACTATCATCTATAATGCCATATCGTGCCATTTCTTTATATGGTAATTTTTCT
>JAEURH010000315.1 GCA_016789365.1 Anaerolineales bacterium | reverse complement strand
ATATCAGGTATATGGCAATGCCTTTAGTTATGCCTTTCAAGGTGCACGACTGACAGTTACCGAAGAATTGCAGCCTTCCACTTTTAGCTTGAATACGAACGTAGCGGATATTTGGGAAGTAGCAAAAATACTTCTTTATCGGACGACGCTCCTTACATGGTTTGGTGTATTGCTAGGGTTTGCCCTTCCGTTCACGCGTAACCATGAATTGGTGCAACAAAACAGGCTTTTCTTTACGCTCTTGCTGACAAATGCCATTGCTTTTATCCTCTTAATTGGCGTGGCTCAGGGACGAAATTCTCCGCATTATATTCTTACAAGTTATTTATCTTTGAATTTATTGGCGGGCTTAGGTTGGTATTATTTCCTCCAAATGCTGGCTGAACGTTTTTCTTTCCTGCGTAGGTATGGGCATTATGCCATGCTTGGTTTGGTAACGCTAATCCAAGTATCAAGCATGGTCTCAACCTTCCCATATTATTTCACCTACCGCAATCCTATTCTGTATTCAATGGGCTGGTACAACGACTACCCCCACTTTCCGTATGGCGAAGGCTTGGAACTTGCCGCAAAATATCTTGCTGAATTGCCTGATGCGAAGAACACCACGGT
>JAEURH010000314.1 GCA_016789365.1 Anaerolineales bacterium | reverse complement strand
TGAAAATGCTGATTTTATGTTTTTTCAGACTTTGAGTAAAAAACAAAGGGAACTTTATAATCTTTTTACGGCTATAAAATTCTTTGTTAAGTTTGATTTGACAGGAGAAAGATATATTGACCTGCTTAATTCTTGCAATAAACTAGCCCGTATTACAGATTTACCATTTGCTCTTGAAGATAAATATGGCGGTTTGAAAGATTGGGATACATGGAATAAGGCAATTGAGAAGGCACTAAAAGAAGGCAGAAAAAAATTTAGCAGGAGAAGAAAGAAGAAGTAAAACATACCCAAGTGACAGTCACCTTTAAGGTGACTGTCACTTCTTACCCCAACAACGCTTTTTCAAACTTCTCTTTTGCAGTTTGCCATTGACTCTCGGCTTCTTGGCGCAGTTGACGGGCTTGAGATTGCAGACTATGGAGTTCTTTGATGATTTTCTCTTGAACTTTTTGCGGTGGTAATGGTATTTGTATCTTTTTTATAACTTCATAATCTAGTGCAATACGTGTTCCGCCAGTCACTCCGCGATTACTTAACGCTTTACCGATAGAAGAATTTAAGTAAATTGCAAGATATTCAGGTAAACATTCTTGATGAGTTATTCTCATTC
>JAEURH010000313.1 GCA_016789365.1 Anaerolineales bacterium | reverse complement strand
AAATAAATGGAACATCGGTACTGCCAATAGGTATCAATACAATAGAAGAGGAGGGTCTGTAATAGAAAAAAGACAACCCATTACCTGCTCTTTTTTTACGACCATTCACAAAATGGATAATATATTGTGTAGGTGCGGCTTTGATATATTGAATTCCAAACATAACTTCTCCTCCAAACAAAAGATGATTTATCTAAATAATAGGTGCACAAATTATACCTTGTTGAATATCTATTGATTCACCTATTGCTCAAACCACAAGAAAATCGCGGCGATTAATCCAAGCAGAATTATCGGGTTTTGAATCTCTGAAGTATAGATATCGAATTCATTGATAATTAATTTAATCCCAAATAAGGCGATGAATAAGGCAAAAAAACTAGAAGCATAAGTCAATTGTTTACGTGGGTCTTGGAAATTCAGCACATGCACACCGAAAGCTATGAATGCTCCAACACCATTTATGATTTTGAAAACTGCATAACTATCCCATCCATCGTATTCTGCATATATCCATAAGATATGAGTGATAGCAAACAAAATAGTTGAATATTTAACAAGTGGCTTTGCAGGAATCTGTCGCTTTATAAATAGAGTAAGGCTTGTTAGAAGG
>JAEURH010000312.1 GCA_016789365.1 Anaerolineales bacterium | reverse complement strand
CATGCGTACTTTTCCAGATTAGGAATAAACCGCCCAAGAGCAAAATCAAATCTCTACCTGAAATGCCAATCGTTTCACCACTAAACCAAGGAATAAAAAGCAAAGGCTCTTCCAAGCTGATAATCCATGACAATGAAAACAGCAACAAAATTCGCGTAATAACGGCAAGTGCAATGCCTGTAGTGCGCGCGCGTTGCTGGTCTTGCGGCGGGAGTTTCCCTGCGAGGATAGAAATAAAAATAACATTATCCACCCCAAGTACAAGTTCTAACGCAACCAACGTTCCAAATGCAATCCATGCTTGCGGGTTTGAAATCCAACTAAAGTCCACGGCGGACGCTCCTAAAATAAGATATAACTTATTTTAATAGATAAGTAAAAAAATAGGAAAACAAAAAATGCACTTAAACTTATTTGAGAGATTTATTCCGCTCACTATCTAAGACAACTTTTTCAGGATGTGATGGGTCGAAGCGCACATAAACTTTTTTCCCAACTGAATATTTTTCGACAGCAGAATCACCAATCAAAAAGTGACCTTCGGATTGAAAACTTGGTCCAGATGTAGGTGTGACTTTAAATTCTAACCGCATCGCTCTTGACTTTTTGGCTGGG
>JAEURH010000311.1 GCA_016789365.1 Anaerolineales bacterium | reverse complement strand
TCAAAGCAAGATCTTACTAGATTTTTCAAGAAGATTCCTTTTAGATTTACCACTATTCCTAGTTCGGAAAAAATTACCAGCGAAACCTTCAAATTATCTGACTTTGTACCCTATACCGTTATTATTGATCGCAATGGGAAAATATTTAAACTGAGTTTTGGCAGTTTAGGAAATCAAACTTTTAAAATATACGCACAGGACATTTATCAGTGTCTTGAAAACTAACAGCACCCAACAAAGGCATTGGCCGCAATGGGGGCTTGACACCCATACTTCAGCATAAAAGCAAAGCTTGGCAGCGTCAGGGGGTGACCTGACCCTTCAGTAAAACCCAGTAAATTCAAATTCGCAAATTCTAAGGGCATTCGCATCCGGGCAGACGAACAAAGCCTCACTCCCACTGCGCCAATGCTTGAACGTTGGCTGAAATGTTAATTGCTTGTACTATCATCTTATGAATACAAATTCGTTTCCCAAAGACTTATACGAATACATTGATATTATTAAAACGAACCCGAAGCTATATTTAGGTTCAAAAACCATTTCGAGTTTGTCAGCACATATTCTTGGCTATACCATTGCTTGTTATTATAAAGGTGTAGAAGAGACCCTTGTG
>JAEURH010000310.1 GCA_016789365.1 Anaerolineales bacterium | reverse complement strand
GGACGCGCAGTGGCAGCGCCACCTCATCAGCCCTCAACGCGCCCTGGCCGATTATCCAGCGATCACTCTGACAGCGCACGCCATCACTGAGGTGCATTACGGTCGCCCTGTGCCTGATCTGACAGCAGGCGAAGGGGCTGCCGCCTTCGCTTACGGGCCGGATGGTACTCTGGTGGCGGTGGTTCATGGGGTGGGTGGTCTGTGGCGGCCACATAAGGTATTCTTGAGTACAGAGTGACGGCCAGCGGGATTGCTGCGCCGTTTTCTGTGAGCCGAAGTCACCGACGAGAAGTCAATTCATGCGACACGTCTACAGCCTTTCCGAAGTCAACCTGAACCAACCGTCTATTGTGACCATCGGCGTGTTTGATGGCGTCCATCGTGGGCATCAACACCTCGTCCAGCGTCTTGTGGCCGAGGCGCGTGCCACCGGTCGTCTCGCTGTTGTCCTGACCTTTTTTCCGCATCCAGACATTGTGCTGCGAAATCTGCAGGGTCGCTACTACCTGACGTCACCGGAACAGCGCGCCGACCTGCTGATTGAGGCGGGTGTCGATTACGTCGTGACGCATCCTTTTGATGAGCAGGTGCGGCAGATGCGTGCGGCGGCCTTTGTA
>JAEURH010000030.1:26719-35810 GCA_016789365.1 Anaerolineales bacterium | reverse complement strand
GACTTTTCGATTCGAGATGTCAACTCGGTTGCTGTGGGTACGGTTCATGCCGACTTCAGCCTGCGTGGTGCGCGAGGAAGTTTATCTATCAAGAAAGCGGAGAGTGATGTCTCTATCCGTGATGTAGATGGAAGCGTCTCGATTGATTCTATCGCTGACGATTTGGCATTGCGTGATGCCAAAGGCAATGTGAAAGTAAATGTAGGTGAAGATGCAGTTTTATACATCAATCCGCAAGCGGGCAATTCGTATGCTATCAATGCGGGTGATGATGTTTTATTGGTCATGCCGCCCAAAGCCAATGCAACCTTAACTTTGACAGCCGACCGAATCCATGTGGATTGGCAAGGTGTGGAAGATGATAACGATGCAACCAGCAGAGTAATTACATTAGGTGATGGCTCTGCCGACATGACAATTAGTGCAGGTGGTGACATTCGCATTTCAAATCGTTCTGATGCAGGCGACTCAGCCGAAGATTTTGGCAACTTCGCCGGTATCGGCATGGATTGGTCTGGCTTTGGTGAAAGAATCTCGCGCAAAGTAGAACAAGCCACAGCCCGCGCACAAAGAAAAATAGATGAAGCCACGCGCCGTATTGAGCATAAAACCCGCGATGCAGACCGACAAAGTCGGCGTTTCAAAGGTGCTTTGGAAATTGGGCGTTGGAAATGGGATTTAGGTTCAAACCCCAAAGGTGTGCCAGTGCCACCCAAACCGCCAGTATCAGATGAAGAACGTTTAGCAATTTTGAAAATGCTACAAGAAAAGAAAATCACAGCCGAAGAAGCCGAAAAATTATTAGCCGCATTAGAAGGAGGCTCGTAATGTCTGACGAAGAACGCCAAAAGATTTTGCAATTGGTTGAAGATGGAAAAATTACAGCCGACGAGGCAATTTTATTAATTCGTGCATTAGATGAACATGAACAATCAGAAGATTGGGATTCATCTGATGAAGGAGATTGGTAATGTCTTCTGAAGAACGCCGAAAAATTTTACAAATGGTTGCTGATGGAAAAATCAGTGCTGAAGAAGCGGCAACATTGATGCGCGCACTCGATGAAGATTCTGCTGGGGATGAACCAGAAGTCATTATATCAGCACCCATTGACACAGGAGAACGAAGCGAAGCACCAGAGATTGATGCAGTCAAAAAGCGAGCCTTTCGTTTTTCCAATGCCATTTTAGCAATCGGCATTTTGTTCACCGTTTTGTTTGCTTGGGCAATGTTTGCCATTCAACAAAATTCAGGGCTGAACTTTTGGTTTTACTGTTTTAGCCTGCCGCTGTTTTTAGGGATTTTGTTAATTGCTATTGGCGCGGGCAGTAAATCATCGCGTTGGTTATATGTGAATGTTGACCGTTCTCAATCTAAAGATAAAGATGGACCGAGAAAAATTTCTTTGGCATTTCCGCTTCCGTTAGGTTTGGCAAGTTGGTTCATTCGCACATTTGGAAGCCGCATTGACGGTTTGAAAAATACGAATGTAGATGATGTGATACAAGCCATTTCGATGGCAAAAAATATGACCGACCCGTTAATCATTCATGTAGATGATAGCGACGACGGCGAGAAAGTTCAAGTTTTTATAGGATAAAAATTGAAACCAGAGATGAACAAAGATAAACAAAGATGCAGTGATTTTATCTCCGTGAATCTCCGTTTATCTCTGGTGAATACTAAATAGGAAAATAATGGAAACAGTAAAAAAACAACCTTTATTAAGTGGTCTCTTGATTTTATTTCTGGTCGGTATGGTGTTTGCCAACATCGGCGGAAGTATGTATGACGGTTTATTGCCGTTGTACTTAAAAGAATTAAATGCAAACATCACCGACATTGGTTTATTTTTCACCTTGTCCTCAGTCGTGCCGTTGCTTTTGCAAATTTTAGGCGGCTGGGTTTCAGATTCGTTAGGTCGCTTACGTGCTATTGCTATCGGAAGTGTATTTGGCTTTTTAGCATATATTCCATTAGTGTTAGCAGATACTTGGCAATGGTTATTGTTAGCAACCGCCGTTGGTGCTGTCGCACGTTCATTGGTGGGTCCAAGTTTTGATGCATTCATTGCTGAGCATTCTAGCGAACAAAATCGCGGAAAAGTATATGGCATTTCTCAAGCCATCTTTATGATTGTGATGGTAGTCGGTCCTCCGCTTGGTGGTTTGTTAACTGGCGCGTATGGTTTCAAATTAATGTTATTTATTGCAGGCGTGTTTTATTTTATTGCCATGGTCATTCGTTTGAGCATGGCGCGCGAAGCAGCGAAAACATCCAAAGCCAATACTGAAAAATTAACATTTAAGAATTTGACATCAAATCTATGGACAATGGCTGGTTTAGTTTTCTCCGGCGGATTAATCACTTGGATGTTAATCACCGATGGCTTGCGCGATGTTTCATTCCAATTTTCTGGAAATTTATTCCCAGTCTACATGCAAGAAATCGGCGGGCTCACATATCAACAAATCGGCTGGGTCACTTCGATGTTTGGAATTTTTATGATGCTCAGCACGATTCCTGGCGGCTGGCTTTCAGATAAGATGGGAGAACGCTTCCCAATTGCCCTCGGCATGGTACTGCTTTCGGCGGCTTTATTTATTCTGATAAATATTCCGCAAACGGTTGCATCTCAATGGCTTTACTATGTCGGGTGGGCAGTAGCAGGCTTAGGCGCAGGGATTTCAGGTCCCGCGTATCAATCACTGATTAGCAAAGCAGTTCCGAAAGAACAACGCGGACTTGCCTTTGGTTTGTTCAGCACGAGTTTAGGTGTTGTCTCTCTGCCCGCCCCATGGATTGGCTCCCAATTATGGGAAAATTTTGGTCCGACCTTTCCGTTTATGATTACAGCAAGTGTTATCTTGCTTTCGGTTATTCCAATTTGGTTAAAGTTCAAGTTACCAAAAGATAATTCTTCAGATACGCCAGTGATTGAAGAATTGAAAGAAGAGAAAGTACCTGCTATACCTTAAGCAATACAACCTCATCTTAAACTCTCTCTCCCAATGGGAGAGGGCAGGGGTGAGGGCAATTATGGAAAGGAGTTTTACAAAAAATGGCGAACACAGAAGAACGAATGAAAATTTTGAAGTTAATTGAAGAAGGCAAAATTAGTGCAGAGGAAGGCGCGAAGTTACTGTCAGCCCTAAGTGACTCTCGACGTGGGATTCCCACGCCACCCCGTCCGCCGGGAAGCGGTGGCGCGAGAATGTTGCGCGTGCGTGTGACTGATACAAGGACAGGTCGCTCGAAAGCATCTGTTCAAATCCCTCTTGCATTAGTAGATGCTGGATTAAAAATTGGCGCACACTTTGCCCCCGAAGTGCAAGGCGTAGATATGAGCAATGTAATGGAAGCCTTGCGTATGGGCGTGACTGGAAAAATTATTGACGTCACCGACGAAGAAGACGGCGAACACGTTGAAATTTTTGTGGAGTAGTTATTAATCGTCCCGCAGGTTTATTCAAAGAACTTGATATTTCTCGTCAACCTGCGGGACGCTTTCACCAATTGAAAGGAAGTGTGAAATGTACTTTTTCTTTCACAAACTGATGCAATAATGTTTGATTTCGTTTGTAACAGTAAAACTTTCCTCCAAGAAGAATTTACTGAACATAAAAAGCGACGCCAAGATTAGGCAATCTTGGCGTCAGGGGTGTGCTTGATTAAATCAAAAGGAGAATGAATGCAAGAATCTTCTACAAAACAACCTTCGGGTATGTTTGGCTTCACAATTGTATGGATTGGGCAAATTGTTTCTGTGCTTGCCAGCATGATGACCCAATTTGCTCTCACCATTTGGATGTTTCAAGAAACAGGCAGTGCCACAGCCTTGGGGTTGATGCAAGTATTTTTCATCACGCCCTTTCTTATCATTTCACCAATTGCCGGGGTGATGGTTGACCGTCATAACCGCAAACTGATGATGATGGTCAGTGACTTAGCCGCAGGTGTAGGAACAGTTTTAATTCTCGTCTTTCAAGCAATGGGCATTCTTGAATTTTGGCATTTATATATTGCCGCTGTCATCAATGGTTTAGGAAATGCCTTTCAATGGCCCGCCTATTCTGCCGCAATTTCTACTATGGTTCCCAAAGAACAATACGGTCGTGCCAACGGCATGATGTCTTTGATAGAAGCAGGACCGGGAGTCATTGCTCCATTATTAGCAGGCGCATTACTTCCGTTCATTGCATTGACAGGCATCTTGTTTATTGATGTAGTCACATTTTTATTTGCCATCGGTGCATTGATGCTGGTGCATATCCCACAACCAGAAAAAACCGAAGAAGGTGTACAAGGTCAAGGTAGTATTTGGAAAGAAGCCGCTTATGGATTCAAATATATTTTCGCTCGACCCAGTTTGCTCGGTTTACAATTAATTTTCTTTGTCGGAAATCTATTTGCAGGCATTTCATTTACATTGCTTGCCCCCATGATTCTTTCAAAGACAGCAAATAATGAACTTATCTTTGGCACAGTGCAATCGGCTGGAGCGATTGCCGGTGTTCTTGGCGGTGTTGCAATGAGCGCATGGGGTGGATTCAAACGCCGTGTGCACGGCGTCCTCTTAGGTTGGATAATTTCTGGGGCGGGCATCGCAGTGTTAGGTCTAACAGGAGGCGTGCCAATTTGGGTTATCGGCATTGCACTTTCTGCTATCGTGATTCCATTAGTCAATGGTTCCAATCAAGCAATATGGCAATCCAAAGTTGCGCCCGATGTGCAAGGCAGAGTTTTTTCAGCACGTCGCTTAATTGCTTGGCTTACAAATCCAATTTCACCAATCATCGCCGGCACCCTTGCAGATTTTGTACTCGAACCACAAATGCGAATCGATAGCACACTTTCGCAAACATTCGGTTGGCTCGTTGGCACAGGCGAAGGTGCAGGCATGGCGTTGATAATTTTCTTCTGTGGTGTGTTCAGCGTGTTGGTTGGCGTGGCTGGATATTTTGTTCCCGCCATTTACAAAGCCGAGACCATGCTCCCCGACCATGATGAATTAAAAAAAGCAGAACCACTCCCTGCTTGATGATAAAAAATCCGAGAAAAATTTTTCTCGGATTTTTTATTCGCTTCTTTCTACGGGGATACCTGTGTGCTGAACCGAAACATTTCCATTCCAAAATAAAATTGTCTGCGTGTAAAAGATAACCCGCTTTTTTCTAACACTCGTTGTGACGCAATATTGTCAGGGTCAGTAAGACCAATGATTTCTTTTAATCCATTTTCGATTCCAAACTTAACTGCTTCTTTTGTTGCTTCGGTTGCATAGCCTTTGCCCCAAAATGTTTTGCTAAACAAATAACCAACTTCAGTTTCATTTGTATCTGGCAAAAATTCCAAACCATCCCAACCCATCAGTTGACCTGTCTCACGCAACGTCACAGCCCAATTACCATAATGATACTTTTCCCAATGCGAAGATTGATGATTAATATATCTTTCAACCTTTTCCATTTGCCATGCCGCTTTTGTTGGAAAATAACGAAAGATATTCTCTTCTTGTGTAATCTGAAATAAAGATTCTTTGTCATCTAATGTAAATAGACGTAAGATAAGCCGTTCTGTTTTTATACTTGGGATGTGTGATAAAGTATTCATCACTTAAGTTTATATCAATATGCTCAAATTGGAGACTCAATGAAAATAGCAATTTTCGGCACAGGCGGTGTGGGCGGATATTTCGGCGGCAGACTTGCCCAAGCAGGTGAGGATGTTACGTTTATAGCAAGAGGCGAACATCTCAAAGCCATACAAGAATCTGGTTTGAAAGTTAGTTCAATTCAAGGTAATTTTGTTATTCACCCTGCCCAAGCCACAGATTCAACAGAATCAATTGGCACTGTTGATTTAATCATCCTTGCTATCAAAGCCTGGCAATTAGATTCGTCTCTCGAACAAATCAGACCTTTAATTGGTGAGAATACAGCAATTCTTCCTTTATTAAATGGCATGGAGCATATTGATATTTTAGTTTCTGCATTTGGAAAAGAACATGTTATTGGCGGCTTATGTCGAATCAGTGTTTTTGTTGAAGGCGCAGGTCATATCCGTCACATGGGAGTACAACCTATCATTTCCTTTGGTGAGTTAGATAACACCAAAACCAAGCGAGTTGAAGCGATTCACAAAATATTTTCAAAGATAGAAAATATGACTGCCGAAATCCCTGCTGATATTCATACCGCAATGTGGGAAAAATTCATTCTAATTTCTAGTACGAGTGGAGTAGGTGCAGTCTCACGCATGCCAATTAACGAATATCGTGGTATTCCAGAATTTAGAAATATGCTTATTCAAGCCATGCACGAAACTGTTAACGTTGCTCGTGCGCGTGGCGTTTCAATTGCAGATGACTTGGTTGATGGAATTATGAAGCGCATAGATGCTACACCAACAGGTATGTTAACTTCTATGCAAAAAGACATCATGGAAGGTCGTCCATCTGAATTAGATAATCAAATCGGCGCAGTGATTCGTATCGGAAAAACAGTTAATATTCCTACACCAATCCATGAAAAAATATATGCCGAATTACTGCCACTTGAACAAAAAGCACGAGGGAAGTAAGTGGTCGTCATTGCGAGGAGGTGCTGGTCGAGTTTGCTGAGCAAAGCGAAGCAAGTATCGAGACCAAGACGACGAAGCAATCTTATAATCATGTTGGAGATTGCTTCACCACTTCATGGCTCGCAATGACGAAATCAGCGTTTTTTATAAAAAGGCAAGCATGAAAATTATTTCTCTAACGAAAAAAGATAAAGACCTTATTCATCAATCTGCTCAATTACTGGTAGATGCTTTCCGCGAACACTGGCCCGAAGCCTGGCAAACGTTTGAAGATGGCTTGCAAGAAATTCACGAAATCATGGAAGAAGACCACATTCTCCGCGTTGCTGTAGATGATGACAACAAATTACTTGGCATCATTGGAGGTCTTTCACAATATGATGGCAACGTCTGGGAATTACATCCATTAGCGATTCAACCCAATTTACAAAAACAAGGCATTGGGCGAAAACTTGTAGAAGATTTTGAAGAACAAGTCCGTCAAAAGAATGGAATAACCATCTTGCTTGGAACAGATGATGAAAACAATATGACTTCACTCTCAAATGTTGATTTATACGAAAATCTATTTGAAAAAATAACCAATATCAAAAATATAAAAGGTCATCCGTTTGAGTTTTATCAAAAAATGGGATATACCATCATCGGCGTTATTCCCGATGCAAACGGAATTGGCAAGCCTGATATTTTGATGGCGAAACAAGTTAATCGTCCCGCAGGTTTCGTTAACAAAACTAAATGATATGCAAAAACCTGCGGGACGGTTTTCTCACTTACACTCTTTTTCAAGCAACTGATTTGCTTCCGAACTTCCTACACGATTCCATAGCGTTTTCAAAGCGGGGCATAATGTTGGTTGAGACTTAATCGTCCGTTCAGTTAACTTGATTGCATTATCAATATTTCCAGTTTCAGCAAAGGCTTCAATGAAAATTAAATTTTCAACTGGCAACTTTGCGAAAAATTGATTCTTTTCCGCTTCACGATATAAATTGATAACTTCATTCCAATTCGCTAACTGACGCGCCACTTCTGCTTTTGTATAAAAATAGCACCAACCATGTGCGGGTTCATTGCCAAATAAAGTTTTATCTAAACTCGGATTTTCATTTGTAATAATTAAATTGGGATTTGATAATTGAATCGCTTCAATTAAATAAATATTTGCGTCTGGCACAGTTTCGGCATTGTTATAAACTGGGTCAAGTACGCGCAAACAACCATCGGCTTCTTTATAAATCACAACACTATCAGAAGTATTCCCACTAAAATTCACAGTTCGATATTGAACATCAATCCGATTATCCGCTTTAATATCCGTTACATTAAATCTCGTTTTCAAATACATCAACAGGTATGGAATATCGCGGCTATCTAAATCAGGAGCATATAGCCAATTTAGTAAGGAAGTTAATTGATAATCCGATGCATATTTGAATGGCAATTCATAAGTTAATACGGCAGTATTTTCTTTCAAAGCAGGCATACGCCAAGCCATTTGCCAAAAGAACTCTTGTTGATTTGCCCAATCTCTTCTGAAAGTATTGGCGATTGAAAATTGATAAGCGGTAGATATGCCAATCAAAATACTTAACAAGATAATTTTTCCGCGTCCTTCTCTTAACATTAACTCTGCCAGCCCAATGATAAATAAACTAGCCCCAAGCATTATTGAGACGAAGAATCGGTCATAATCAAATTCTATTCTTAAAGGTAAGCCTGCCGCCCAAGAGGGGAGCCTGCCTGCGAAGATGGTGATAAGACCGATGATGGTGAGTTGTAAGCCAGTATTCGTAACTGGTAATTTGTAATTCGTAAATTGTTCTTGTTTGGGTTGAGTAATAAAAAAAACAATGAAAGTAGAAACTATAAAAATAAATAATGCAATGATTTGAGTTGCAGAGCCGTCAATACTTGAAAAGATATTGAATGCGTTTAGCCAAGAAACAAAACCTGATAATGAAAGTGTAGTGATAAATTCATTCATCAATGCCAAAGGTGACAGTGTGGATGCTAAATCAATATCGTATGAGGCATAATCAGAAGATTGATGATAGGAATATGTCCAAATGGCGTTTGCAATCCAGACTATAAAATATGGAAACCATGTCACCATACTTTTTTGAATTAATGCTTTCCTATTTTGAATCGTTTCAGACAAAATCGCTACAATAAAACACAAACGTAAAATTTCTAACCCGAAGAAATATTCAGTGGAGAAAAGACCTAACGCTTGTAAAAGAATTGCAAGTGCAATTAAGTATTTTGGGCTATTTTCATTTCGTAATATTTTTATTGTTAAGAGGAAAGAAGAAAGAAGAAAGATTAACGGAATCAATTCTTGATTGACATGCGTCAATGCTACCCATTGTTGTTGATAAGCAGGATAAACTGTAAATAACAATGCAACCCAAAGCGCAGACTGCGTCCGTGTAGGGAAAACTTGACGAAGCAATGACCAAACTTGAAGTCCAAGAATGAAGCGGATGACTAAGCCAAGAATCTGCCA
>JAEURH010000030.1:0-26709 GCA_016789365.1 Anaerolineales bacterium | reverse complement strand
GTAGGGAAAACTTGACGAAGCAATGACCAAACTTGAAGTCCAAGAATGAAGCGGATGACTAAGCCAAGAATCTGCCATGTGAGCGGATGTCCACCGAAGATAGCAGTGGTGACTGTAAAGATATATCCTAATAATGGGCGAAACGGACGAAAGCCTTCAATGAAATCTGTGGGACCGAAAAATTTTAGAAACCATGCGAAAGGCAAATCATCCCAATAAAACCCGAGCCACGGCGCGAGCAAGCCATAAGCCAGAAAAATGAGAAATGCAAAAAGTGCAGGAATGATAAAAGGTTTTTGCAGAAGTTGATTTATTTTTTGATTCATTAAATGTGATTCTACCAGTGAAAGTTAAAAAACTTGCTTTGGTATAATCTTTTTTATGGATGAAAAACGCACCAATATTTTGATTTATTTAATTTTGATAATTGTTTTGCTTGCACCACGCTTGCCGGGCGTTGATTCGTTTGTGACATTAGACGAACCATCATGGTTAAGCCAAGGTGCAAATTTTTATTACGCGTTGGGGCAACGTGAATTTGAAAAAACAGTTTATGAATATCAACCTGCCGTAACAACCATGTGGATTATTGCTACAGCAGTGCACTTGTATTTTCCAGAATTTCGCGGCTTTGGGCAAGGATATTTGGATTATGAAAAAGGGCGGCTTGACCCGTTTATGTATAGCAAGGGGTACGACCCGTTGGTGTTATTAGAATATGCGCGTTTGATTCAAATATTTATTCTTTTGTTTTTATTTTTGTTTCTTTATTATTTGTTACAAAAATTAATTCCAAAATGGGTTGCCGCTTTTGCAATTATCTTCGCTTCGTTTGACCCATTCTTTTTAGGTCACAATCGCATGTTAGACCATGAATCAATGGTGGCTTTGTTTGTGGTTGTTTCGGTTTTATCTTTAACTGTTTATCTCATACAAGATAAAAAATTTATCTTTTTAGTCATTTCAGGTATTTCAGCAGGTTTGGCACAACTCACAAAATCATCTGCTATTGCCATACTCGCGCCCGTTGGCATTTTGTTATTGATTCAGTTCATCCAAAATCGTGAAGATGGCTGGCTAAAATCTTTTTGGAATCAAACAAAAGTATTTTTGATTTGGTTTGCATTTCTCGTGCTGGCTTATTTTATTTTTTGGCCCGGCATGTGGGTTGCGCCTGAAAAAATGTTATATGAAGTATATGGCAATGCGTTTAGTTATGCCTTTCAAGGCGCGCGCTTAAAAGTGACCGAAGAGTTGGATGTTTCATCTTTCAATCTTGAATCTAATTTTTATGGCGTGCGACAAGTATTTTATGTTTTGTTATACCGCTTGACCCCGTTGACGTGGCTGGGCGTTATCTTCGGATTAATTTTCCGCTTCATCACTAGGGGAGAGTTGATTCGTGTTTTCAAACTTTTGACTACGCTTCTACTGTTCACTGCCGTAGGCTTCATCTTATTAATCGGCATTGCACAAGGGCGAAATTCTCCGCATTATATTCTCACCAGTTATTTAGCATTGAATTTAGTAGCAGGCTTTGGCTGGTTTTATTTCTTAAATTGGTTTATTGAAAAAATCAAACTCACAAAATGGCGAGTCGCTCCAATTGCATTAATCCTTATCATTCAAATTTGGAGTGCGCTTTCATATTTCCCATACTATTACACCTATCGCAACCCAATTTTATATTCGATGGGTTGGTATAACGAATATCCGCAATTCCCATATTGCGAAGGCTTAGAAAAAGCCGCCACGTACCTCGCCCAATTGCCCGGCGCAGAAGAAGCAACAGCCTTCGTCTATTATCCGCGTGGATGTTTTTCATACTTTTTCCCCGGTGAAACTACTGCTTTTCGTCCATATTATATAGATGGCAATCACAACGAAGATTTACTTAATTACCTAACTTCAGCAGATTATTTGGTGGTGTATTATGCCAATCAAATTCAATTATCAAAATATCACCCATACTTAGATATTATCTCGACCCAAGAACCGATTTACGAAGTTTGGATGAACGATTACAAATACGTTCAAATTTACAAAGTAGATTCTTTTCCGCCAGAAGTTTTTGAGGCACTCGCAGATTTATGATGAAACAAAACCATTGGCGTACATGGATATTTGCACTTCTTTTATTAGTTGTTATCACCCCTTCGCATATTATCCAAAATGACCAAACTATTACCATTGATGAACCGTGGTGGATGATTTCTGGTTCCAATTATTATTACGCCCTTACACATCGAGATTTTGAAAACACTCGTTACGATTATCATCCCGCCGTCACAACCACATGGATAATAACCGCTGGAATGCTTTCATACTTCCCTGAATATCGCGGCTTAGGGCAAGGATATTTTGATGTTCGCAAAACCAATTACGAAGAATTTTTACGTGCGCAAGAAAAAGATGTCTTAACTATTTTGCGCAACGGTCGTTACGTTCAAACTGCTGTGATTCTTTTCTTTGCAGTAGTAGCATTTTATTTTTTGCAATTAATTGTTGGTTATTCCATTGCATTTCTATCTGTATCATTGGCAATGCTCGCGCCGTTTTTTCTGGGTCATGCACGTTTGTTTAATCACGAAGGCATGTTAGCGATATTCGTCTTGGTATCATTCCTTGCCATTTATGTTTATTTGCATAGAGACAAAAAAATATTATATTTATTTATCTCTGGTGCATCTTTTGGATTAGCACAATTAACCAAATCATCGTCTATTGTTTTGATTGGCGTTATTGGATTAATGCTTTTGATTCAATTAATTAGAAAAGATGAAAACCCGCTTCTCTCTAAGTTGACATCTGCTACAAAAACCTTTGGCATTTGGCTTGCCTCCGCCGCCTTGACTTATTTCATCCTCTGGCCTGGCATGTGGGTAGCACCCGGCAAAATACTTTCAGAAGTATATGGGAACGCGTTCAGTTATGCTTTTCAAGGTGCGCGTTTAGAAGCGATAGATGAAATAGAACAAGCGCCGCCTGCCGAATTTAATATTGCAAGTCGCCTTGCTGGTATTAGACTTTACATCACCTATTGGCTTTCTGGTACGACCTTCATCACATGGCTTGGAATCATTTTCGCTGGATTTCTTTTCTTCTCAAAAAGTAAAATTGAAAATATAAAGTCATTGGTTTTTTATTTATTAATTTTAGGAAGTTTATTTATTTTGATGTTCGGCATCGTGCAAGGAAGAAATTATGCACATTACATCACCAGCTCTTTCTTGGCATTTGATGTGATTGCTGGCATTGGTTGGGGATTTGCATGGATGTATACTCAAAACAAATGGCAAATTTTGAATAAAACTTATGCAAGTGTTACATTTATTATTGCTTTGGTATTAACTCAAATTGGTTTTGGGCTTCCGTATGCGCCGTATTATTTCACCTACAAGAATCCGCTAGCGAAACAGCCTGCTACGTTTGGCTATGGTGAGGGTTATGACCAAGCCGCCGAGTATTTAATCAACAAGCCGAATGCAAGTCAGATGCGGGTTTACGTCTATAACGGCATGGGCACATTTTCATATCTATTCGCTGGTGAAACCTTAGTTTTCAAGCGTGTGTATTTGATAGATAAATCCTATGAGCAGATTGTGGAAGAAACCAAATCATCTGATTACTTGGTTTTGTATCCAGTGATACGAACTCAACAACCCGAAACCGAAAAACTTTTTACTGCTTTTGAAAATATCATGCCTGAAAAAACGATAGTGATTAATGGGATTGATTATGTGTATATCTACAAAGTTTCCGAGATTTCTGAGTCTGTGTATGAGGCACTTTTAAAGTAATAAAATTCAAGAATAGCAGAATCAACTTCCCCCTAAGAACGAAACGAAGCACTTCATCCACCTTACGGCTTTGTTATGAAAGTACCATATACTTGGCGGGGGGTTGTGGAGTAAAATTTAGTCATGTTAGTTCAAGATGTGCGCGGGGCTGGGCTGAGTGTTCAGCGCTCTGGTGATTTGCTAAACCGTATTTTGCAATGGGTGGTGCTGGCGTATCAGGCATTGGCGGTGGTGGTGTTTTTGTTGGGGCTGGTTTTTGCTAGCCGTTGGCTACAAACGCCGTTTTTGGGTTCATTTTTTGAACAAACAATGATATTCAATGATACCGAGCCGAACACAACGGATTTGGCTTGGGCGTTGTCGCAAGAAGTCAAATCAGGTGACCAATTAATTGCGATTAATGGTGCGCCTGTAAAAAGCGCGGCAGAGGTAGAGCAGATTTTATCTACCCGCTTTGCTGGCGAAAGCATAAAGGTTAGCGTGTTAACTTTGGAAGGGGAAGCGCGTCATTTTGATGTCACGTTGTATGCGTTTCCTGAGTCGGGGCGTACTGTTTATTTTTATTTCCCTTCAATCTTAAGTGCTATCTTTTTAATAATCAGTTTGTGGATTTTTGGTTTTCGCCGAACCGAAGCGGCAGGGCGGGCTTTTTCATTATTTACATCATCTTTGGCGATTGTTACGGGTGCATTTTTCAACATTTCTACCACGCATGAATTTACTTATATCTGGACTCTTTCACTCGCATTAACAGGTGGCGGGTTAGTGGCACTGGCATTGGTGTTTCCAGTTGAGTCGCGCTTAGTTTTCAATCGTCCATCATTGCGTTGGGTTGGTATTTTAATAGGCGCACTTTTGGCTGTAGCGGCATTTCCAAATTTATATAATTTCAGTCAGCCTACTGCCTACTTTGCCAATTGGCGTTTAATTTATGGCTTCAATGCCTTGTGCATTTTGTTTTATATTTCAGTTAATATTTATCACGCGCTCAATGCTCAATCACCTGTGATTAAAACCCAAGCACGCACAATTTTATTAGGTGCGCTAATTGCTTTCGTGCCAGTTGGTATCTGGTTAGCGGCAGGCTTTTTAGGTCCGATTAATTTCTCGCCATTCCTTTTCTTACCTTTGATTATTTTCCCGTTAGCAATTGGATATACAATTTTACGTTTCCGCTTCTTGCGCACCGACGAGATGGTGCGGCGCGGGGTGATGTATCTTTTGCTTTCGATTTTGATTACGCTAGGCTATTCGCTTTTGGTAGTAGGTGCAGGTTTATTATTTGGCAGTAATCTACCTTCTAATAGCCCAGTGTTTGTGGGGCTTGGTCTTTTCGTGATTGCTATCGTTCTCGAACCGATTCGCACCCGCTTACAAAATTTAGTAGATACAATTTTCTTCCGCGGCTCGCGTGTGTTTGCCGAACAATTGGAAGATTTTTCTCGCAAACTAACCACCTCTTTAGATTTAGAAACCATCGGCATCAACATCCGTGACCAAATCGCTTCAACCCTGACCCCAAGCCGAATCCACATCTACACATACGATACTCTCAACGACTTTTTCTCTGCTCTACCTGGCGAAGACCGCCGACCCACGAGCGACATTCGTTTTATTTCCACAAGTCCGTTGGTTAATTATTTTACAAAAGAACGCCTACCTTTGTATTTAGATAATACAACTTCTTTACCACAAGAATTACAATCAGAACAATCTCGCTTGGCATTATTGGGAGCAAGGTTATTTATTGTGTTACCCGGCAAAGAAAGACTCAATGGTTGGTTAGCATTGGGACCTAGATTAACAGGTCAACCCTACACACCACGCGATTTACGCTTCCTCGAAAATATTTGTGACCAAGCCTCTGTTGCCATTGAACGTGTGCAAACAGTTTCTACATTAGAACGCCGCATTCAAGAAATGAACGCCTTGACTCGTGTATCCAAAGGTGTGAACGTCACACTTACATTTGATGATGTGCTTGAATTGATTTACGCGCAAACGGCACAAATTATCCCAACCTCACATTTTCATATCACATTGCATAATAAAGATAGTGATTATTACTATTATGGTTTTTGTTTAGAAAATAATGAAAGAATTGAAGAACGCGAGAATCAACCATTTTCTGCAAATACAGGTTTAAGCCCAGATGTCATTCGCAAAAGCCGTCCCATCATCACCCAAGATTACATGCGTGAATGTCAGGCACGTGGGCATACGCCAGCACTTGAAAATGTGTTCGCTTGGATGGGCGTGCCATTGAACGCTGGCGCGGCAACGATTGGTACATTAAGCGTCGGTAGCCGTGATGGTTCCATTGCTTATACACGCGGTCAATTGGAATTACTGCAAGCCATTGCCGACCAAACCGCTGGTGCAATCGTCAAAGCGCGTTTGCTAGAAGAGACTGAACAACGTGCGCGGCAATTATCAACATTAAATGAAATTACAAAACAGTTAACCTCCACACTGGAGTTGAATCCGCTATTGCAGAATATTCTTGAAAATGCTGTTGGCATTTTGAATTGTGAAGCAGGCAGTTTGTTCTTAGTAGATGAACAAACGGATGAATTGGTATTCCGCGTGACGGTGGGACCTGTAGCCACAAACTTAATCGGTAAACGCCTTCCACCTGGAACAGGCATCGTTGGGCGTGCCGTGCAAACGCGCAACGCCGTGATTGAAAATGAAGACCAAAATACACAATCTCGCTTCAAAGGCATAGACCAGCAAACTGGCTTCGTCAGCCGTTCATTAATGGCTGTGCCGCTACAAGTGAAAGACCGTGTGATTGGCGTGATTGAAGTCATCAACCGCCGTGATGGTTTGCCGTTTGTCCAAAATGATGAAACGCTGTTGAATGCGTTTGCAGGTCAGGCGGCGGTAGCGATTGAAAACGCTCGTTTATATACATTGACCGACCAAGAATTAGCCAATCGTGTAGAAGAATTGTCTGTTATGCAACGCATTGACCGCGAATTAAACGCCAGCCTCGAAATAGACCGCGCCATGCGCATCACATTAGATTGGGCGTTGAGACAATCTAGTGCAGAGGCTGGTTTGATTGGTATTTTGGAAGAAGATAAGTTACGCGTCATGGCACATCAAGGCTTGGATGAGCAAATGCAAAACCTGCCAGAAATGCTGATGAAAGTTGAATTGCCAGCCATGCTCGCCGCAGTAGAAACAGGCGTCCCTCAGCAAGAAGCGGTTGAATCATCTAAAAATAAATTATTGACAGCATCTCATACGCAAATGGTGATTCCAATTCGTCGTGAAACGACAGTCATTGGTTTGTTGTATTTGGAAAGTTTAAGCGATACGCGCGTAGATATTGATTTTCTAACACGCCTCACAGACCATGCCGCCATTGCTATTTCTAACGCGCAACTATATAGTGAAGTGCAACGCGCTAACCTTGCCAAAAGTGACTTTGTTTCGTTTGTGGCGCATGAATTGAAAAACCCAATGACTTCGATTAAAGGCTATACCGATTTGCTTGCCGCTGGTGCAGTAGGGCAAGTGAACGATATGCAAGGAAATTTCTTAACGACAATTAAATCCAACGTGGAACGTATGTCCACTTTGGTTTCAGACTTAAACGATAATTCTAAAATTGAAGCAGGTCGTTTGCGCTTGGAATATAAAGCTACCGATGCATCTGATTTAGTAGATGAAGTCATTCGCACGTTTACCCGTCAATTGGAAGATAAAAAACAAAAACTTGAACTGTCAATTCCACAAGGCTTGCCATCGATGTGGGCAGATAGAACGCGCGTAGCACAAGTGCTTACCAACTTAGTTAGCAATGCGCATAAATACACACCCGAAGAAGGTGTGGTGCAAGTAGGTGTAGAAGAAACCGCCAATCAATGGGATTTAGATGGCGCGCCACGCGTGATTCATTTATGGGTCAAAGACAGTGGCATTGGTATGACGCTTGAAGACCAACAAAAGATTTTCCAAAAATTCTTCCGTTCAGATGACCCGAAGGCTAGAGAAGCCCCCGGCACTGGTTTGGGTTTGAACATCACCAAAAGTTTAGTTGAAATGCAAGGTGGAAAAATTTGGTTTGAAAGTGAATATCGTCAAGGCACAACGTTCCACTTCACAGTTCCAGTGGCGGAAGGTTAACCAACATGGCGATACTTGCATCGGTTGGTTCTGCACAAGCATTAAATGGGCGTGAGGCGGGTTTACAAGCCACGCATCAAGCCTTGAATCGGTTGGGTGCAAATGCACCTACTTTAGCCATTGTCATTTCTTCTCATCAATATCAAGCACGCGAAGTATTGAATGGCGTTTCTAGCTTGGTAGGCGATACGCCCATGATTGGATACAGTTCACCTGCTGGGTTAACACATCAAGGTCAACAACCGCATTCGGTAACGGTAGCATTATTAAGCGGTGACTTTCAAAGCGAAACGCTTTGGCTTCCCGGTTATGCCCAATCGGGACGTGAAACCGCTTCAAAAATTGAAACACATGTTTCAGCGCGGGCAGAACGGCAATCGGTTTTATTTTTTGCCGATGGCTTCAATGGTGACGCTGAACAATTTTGCAATTCAATTTCTACAGAGTTAAACATTATTGGCGGGCTTTCTAGCGGAGATTTGCATACAGGCAATACCTATCAATTCACGGGCAATCAAACTGGCACAGGAAGTTTAGCCGCCGCATTATTGCGCGGCAATATAAAAATTGGTGTCGGCACAGACCATGGCTGGGACCCTGTCGGCAGTCAACTTCGTGTCACACGCTCACGCGGGTTTTGGTTAAGAACATTAGATGGCAGACCCGCTTCAGAATCGTATGCCAGCTTGTTTGGTTACCCCGCGCGTGATTGGGCATTCCCACCATTAAGTTATTTAGCCCGTTTATATCCCTTGGGGGTAGAACAAAATGACGGGTTAGTAGTCCGCGCCCCGATTAGGGTTGAAGCGGATGGAAGTTTTCGCATGAATGCCGCCATTCGAGATGGAATCGATGCCTATCTTTTAGTCGGCAGTCGCGCCGCCTGCGAAACCGCCGCCCGAAATGCCGCACAACAAGCCTTGTTACAACTTGGTGATAGCAAACCTGCTCTTTTGCTGGTGCTGGTAGATGTGGCTTGGCAAATGCTTCTCAAAGCCCAGCCGGGCGCAGAAATTACTGCTATTCAAGAAATTCTTGGCGAAGATGTACCCATTGCAGGCGGCTACACGCTTGGGCAAGTGACCACTGCCGACGAAAACTCAAAACCCAAATTCCTCAACCAGCACATTGTCGTTATTGCTTTTGGTGAAGCCTAGCCGCTCAAGCCGCTGTTCCCGGCGGCGTTTTTTTAGCAAAAAACCTCAAAAATTGGGCTTTTTTAGATTACATTTCCCTACCTTTCAAGACAGTAAACCCACCTCTGCCTAAAAACCTGTATACTGACCTCGAAAAGTGAGGTTGGCATGGCAGACAGAAAGCCCTCCACAAAGCAACCAACAAGACAACCCAAACCCACACAAAATATTCAAGCGGGTGATGATAGCATTGCCGTTGCTGGCTCGGTGACCGAAAGCGCGATTATTCACGGACAGACGATTGTTTTAGCAGAACGCTTCTGGCGTGACCTGAAACCTGCTTTGCCCGCCGAGACCATTCACCAAGCTACAGCCGCTTACTTGAACTACCTTGCCGACCGGCATTATTATCTCAACATGAAAGGCATGGGGGTTGCAGACCGTATTCCATTAAAACTAAAACTGCTCGATTTATATGTTCCGCTCAAAGCCCGCATGGAATTACCCGAAGGCGATACATGGAAGCGTGATTTAAGCCTCGCCGGGCGAGACATCACCGACCATGAACAAGAAGTTTTACATTTTGGCGACCCTGTTCCATTAATCAATGTTTTGAAGAGCCACGCTGGCATGGTGGTGCTAGGTGACCCAGGTGCCGGTAAAACTACATTCGTTAAATATTTAGCCATCAAACTGGCACGCGGCGAAGGCGCAGAAATTGGCTTAAATAATTATCTGCCGATTTTGCTCCCGTTAGCAGGCTATGCCAACGCACTGCAAACCCGTGATATTCCACTAGATGATTTTATTGCTGAATATTTTGAAGGCATTGGCGCGAACTTGCCAATTAGCGATATGCTCAACGAAGCCTTGAAAGCCGGGCGCGCATTGATTCTGTTAGATGGTCTCGATGAAGTCCGTGACCTCAATATTCGCAATACAGTGGTTGAGCGTGTTGTAGATTTTTATACTTTCCATCATCATCAAGGTAATAAATTTGTTATCACCAGCCGTGTAGTGGGGTATCGGGCTGTGCGTCCATCTGCCGAAGATTTGGCAGAATGTACGATTGTAGATTTTGAAGATGATGAAATTGAAGAATTTATCAATCATTGGACGGGTGCTTTAGAAAAACAAGCGCAAGGCAATACTTCCGTTGCCTATTCAGATGCAGACACCGAACGCCGTGAATTGATAGATGCAATTCATCAAAACCCCGGCGTGCGTCAATTAGCATCCACGCCTTTGTTGTTGACAATTCTCGCTTTGATGAAACGTCAAGGCGTAACATTACCAGAACGGCGTGTGCAGTTATATGACCAATATGTAAATACATTGCTTTCCACATGGAATCGCGCCAGAAGTTTAAGCGGACGTGCCCCCGGACGAGATATTGACGAAATTCAAACTGTAAGAATCCTTGCACCTTTGGCATTATGGATGCACGAAGTTAGCCCCGGTGTTGGGTTGGTGGGGCGTGAAGATATGCGCCGAAAATTGGAAGAACTCTTCCATGAACGTGGTGATGTTTCACCACATCAAGCCGCGCGCCAATTTTTGCAAGATGTGCGTGAACACGCCGCATTATTACTAGAACGTGGACCTGCCGAATATGGTTTTATTCACCTAACATTTGAAGAATATTTAGCGGCAGTTGCATTGGCATTAAAAGGTCAAGGCGATTCAAAACCGATTATTGAAACATTGTCTGCTCATGTGGGTGAACAAGCCTGGCGTGAAGTGACTTTATTAACGATTGGCTATCTTGGCATTCGTCAGCAATTGCCGAAGATTGCTGGTGAAGTTGTGGAAGCGTTGGTGAAAGAAAAACCAGGTCCCGCAGGTGAAGCAGTTGTACTAGCAGGTGATGCGGTTTTAGATACTTGGCCCGGTGGTGTTCCATTACCAAGTAGAGAAAAAGTGATTCAAGCATTAATCGAAACCATGCAAGATGCTTCTATTCGTTCAGAGTTAAGAAGACATGCTGGTTTGTTACTTGGCAGGCTTGGTTGGCGACCGAACGACTTAGACCGTTTTGTAGAGGTGGCTGAGGGTCAGTATCAGGTTGGGGTTAAGAAAGAAGCGAAACAGATTCCGTATTCATATTTCATTGCCAAATATCCTGTCACCAATATTCAATATGCACGCTTCGTCAAAGAAGATGGTTATAAAATAAAAGAATATTGGAGTGAGGCAGGTTGGGAGTGGCGCACAGGCAAATATGATTCGCGTACATTGCAAGATGTGGAGCGTGATTGGTTAGAACATCGCCCGTTAGCAAAACGAAACATGCCACATTATTGGCATAACATCGAATTGAGTAACCCAATTGTTCCAGTGGTGGGTGTGTGTTGGTATGAAGCCGAAGCCTATTGCAATTGGCTTTCTAAAAAAATTGTTGCCGTTCCAGAAGGCTATGTGATTCGTTTACCGCGTGATGAAGAATGGGAACGTGCCGCACGTGGAACAGATGGACGGGAATATCCTTGGGGTGATGGATTTAATAAAACTGCCGCCAACACTTGGGATAGCGATGCCACCGGTTCAGGACTTGGGGGGACAACTGCTGTGTGTACTTTTCCGCAGGGTGCTAGCCCCGAGGATGCTTGGGACATGAGTGGCAATGCTTGGGAGTGGACTGGCTCATGGTATGATGATGAAAAGAAATATCGCATTGTGCGTGGTGGCTCGTGGATTGGGTATCATTGGTTTGCACGCGCTTCGTTTTGTAATTGGTCTATCCCGTTGATGTTTAATGATGATTTAGGTTTTCGTATTGTGATTGCACCGAAGGATAAGAAGAAGTAATCGGTAATCAGTATTCGGTAATCAGTGGTCAGTAATCGGTATTGGAGGAGAGATGGCGAATAAAAAGAAAAGCGGATTAAGCACAGGCAATGGTGGCATTGTCATTGGCGGCAATGTAACTGGAAGCAATATTGTGCAGGGAGATAACAATATTGTTACCAATCAAACTATTAATCTCAATCAGTTTTTTCAAACAATTTATCAGAAAGTTGATGAGAATCCAAAATTAACTTCATCAGATAAAGAAGTTGTTAAAGCAGAATTAGCAGATGTGCAAACCGCATTGGAATCAAAGCAACCTGATGAAACTTTTCTTGAAAGAAAATTTCGCGTTCTCAAAAGCATGGCTCCTGATATTGTAGATGTTGCTATGGAAACGCTGAAAAATCCAATCAGTGGCGTGGCAGAAGTGATTAAGAAGGTTGCAAGTAAGATGAAAGAAAGTTCTTGACGGTAGATACTGTCTTTCTTCTTTCCTCTTTCTTTTGAAAGAGGAATTTTCTTTTTAATCCATTGGTAAGAAAATTGCGTTTGTGATATTCTATAAAATATGTTATTGCAACTTTTTGCAATAAGGAAAACCAATGTCTTGCTCACAAGAATACACCCCTCAACTGCGCGCTCGTGGATACAGAATGACTCCGCAACGTCATGCCATTTTGCATGTGCTGTGTCACTCGGGGAAGCACTTAACTCCCAGCGAGGTGTATGCAAAGGCGCAGAAACAGGTTGCAGGTCTAACAGAAGCGACTGTGTATCGCACGCTTGAATTTCTTGCGGAAAACGGCTTGGCTCGCCCTTCTCATGTTGGCAATGGGCGGCTTGTCTATGAAATTGCAAACCATGAACATCATCATATCAAGTGCAGAAATTGCGGTGATGAAATGGAGGTCGAACATACGTTACTAAAATCTATGTATCAAAAACTTGAATCGGCAAGTGGTTATCAATTAACAGATAGTCACGTCACATTTTTTGGGCTATGTCCCGATTGTCAAAAGAGTGAAAATGTTTAATTTCTTTCTTAGCCACAGAGTACACAGAGTTTTCTGAGAAAAAACTCAAAGGTCTCTGTGAACTCTGTGGCTAGGTTTGTAAAATTAGAAGCTTTCATTATCAAAAAGGAGATTAGAAATGTTATATGCACCAGCACCACTTCATATCCCTGATGGTTTTTTAAGTATCGTTGTTTCTATCATTTGTTGGGTAATTACAATTGTTACGTTGTATTTTGCAATTTCCAAAACGAATCAATCACTTGGTGAAAAACAAATTCCGCTGATGGGCGTGATGGCGGCATTTATTTTCGCGGCACAGATGATTAACTTTCCAGTAGCGGGCGGCACATCGGGTCACATGCTGGGTGGGGCATTAGCCGCGATTGTGCTAGGTCCATGGGCAGGCATGTTGGTAATGACTGCCGTCATTGCATTGCAAGCATTATTATTTCAAGATGGCGGCTTGGTTGTGATGGGCGCAAATATTTTGAACATGGGCTTAATCACTGCCGCCATTGGATATGGTTTGTATCGTTCTGTGAGCGGAAGTTCAAAAACTGTCAAACTTGGCGTGGCAGGCGTTGCCGCATGGCTTTCGGTAATGGCAGGTGCTTTGTTTACTTCATTACAACTTTGGTTAAGTGGCACATCTCAATTAAATATCGTCATCCCCGCTATGATGGGCGTTCACGCGCTCATCGGCGTTGGCGAAGCATTGATTACTGTTTTCGCGCTGGCATTCATTATCCAAACTAGACCTGATTTATTAGGTGAAGGTTCTGAATCTGCTAAGGGAAGTCGTAATTGGATTTATGCAGGCGGAATCATTTCTTTGCTTGTGGTTTTGATTTCGCCTCTCGCTTCTGGCGACCCCGACGGCTTGGAACGTGTTGCCATTGATTTAGGCTTCCTTGATGCTGGTCAAAATGCACCATATTCCATTATTCCTGATTACACGCTTCCTTTCTTAGGGGAAACTGCTCTTTCAACCATTTTGGCAGGAGTCATCGGGATAGCCGTTGTCGCTGTGATTATGGTTTTGGTGGGGCGTGGGTTGAAGGCAAAGTCGTAAGTTAAAAGAGTGCGTCGCGCTTATCTTAATGAGATTCTGTGTATAGCAAGTTGATTCTGATTTATTGTGACTCTCATAATGTGAAGCGCGACGCACCCAAACAATCGTCAATCCAAAATCGTAAATCTGAAATCATAAATTACCATGCACTTCGATGCCTTTGACCGTTATCACGAGAAAGAAAGTTTTCTCCATAAACTAGACCCGCGCGTAAAAGTTCTCGTGACGGTTATCTTTATCGTTTCTAATGCTTTGCTCCCTGATGGCACATGGCTTGCTTTTATTTTGGCTTGGTTGTTTGTGCTTGTTGCAAACTTGATTTCAAAATTAGGAATCGGCTTTACGCTCAAGCGTTCTATCATTGCTTTACCATTTGCATTAATTGCAATTACAGTTTTATTTTCAATTCCGGGCGAACCACTTTATACTTTCCATTTTCTATCATCACAACTTACTATTACCGATAATGGGTTATTACGTTTTGTTAGTATTCTCATCCGCTCATGGCTTTCTGTTCAAATGGCGATTTTGTTAGTGGCAGTTACACGCTTTCCCGATTTGATTCACGCTTTAGAACATTTAAGAGTCCCAGCAATTCTTACAACCATTATTGCATTTTTATATCGCTATCTTTTTGTTTTGACGGATGAAGTCTTTCGCTTGCTTCGGGCGAGAGAATCACGTTCGGGTGCAGTAACAGGTTCACGGTCAGGTGGAGGCGTTTTGTGGCGGGCAAAAATAGCAGGCAATATGGCAGGTCAACTTTTTTTGCGAAGTTTTGAACGCAGTGACCGAATCTATAATGCAATGGTGGCACGCGGATATGTGGGTCATTTATATACATTGAATGCGCACGAAATGAAATCGTATGATTATTTTGCAACTGCGTTTGCAATTGGATTAATTTTTATTTTGCAAGTGATTGGAAGGTTGTAATGCCTGTTACTCATATTCAAAAAACGTTTGCTCAACCCGAAACCGATAGTGATGTTTTATCTGTAAACGATTTGCATTTTTCATACCCTGATGGTCATGCCGCGTTGCATGGTGTTTCATTGAAATTGTGCAATGGTGATAAAGTTGCATTGGTGGGTCCAAACGGCGCGGGCAAATCTACTTTAATGTTGCACCTCAATGGAATTTTGCATGGCAACGGCGATGTTGAAATTGCGGGTAAAAAACTAACAAAAGATAATTTGCCAATGATTCGAGCCATGGTTGGTTTAGTGTTTCAAAACCCTGATGACCAATTATTTTCGCCAACCGTTTTTGAAGATGTGGCGTTTGGTCCGTTACACATGGGTTTGACAGAAGATGAAGTTCGCCAAAGAGTTGATAATGCACTAGAAGCCGTAAAAATGACTGCTTATAAAGATAGATTGTCACATCACTTAAGCGTGGGCGAAAAGAAAAGAATTGCAATTGCAACTGTATTATCAATGAATCCGAGTTTGTTGGTTTTGGATGAACCCTCAGCAGGTTTAGACCCACGCGCACGCAGGACATTAATTAATTTGTTGCGCGAATTACCGATAACGATGTTAGTCTCAACGCATGATATGGCGTTGGTCAAAGAATTATTTCCGCGCACGGTTGTGATGGATGAAGGCAAAGTGGTGGCTGATGGCTTGACTCAAGATATCCTTGCGGATGAAGTGTTTTTGAATCAGCATGGACTGGAGAAGCCGTAGGAAGATTAATATTTTGTTTGACTGATTGATTTATATCGTATATAGTTACTTTGACGTTTCAACTATTATCAAGCGAGGGCATGATGAGAAATTTAAATTTCCCAAAAGTTCAGTTTATATCAATAACAATAGTTATTACGCTTGTATTTTCGGTTTTTGGCTCAGCAAAAGCCTTGCCTTCATTAACAACTTCTTCAAGGCTAGCTTGGAATACATTTTTAGGTGGACCAGGGTTTGATTTCGGTTCTGATATTGTTGTAGATTTGAATGGCTATATTTATGTTGTCGGCACTAGTAGCGGATATTATATTGATAGTTTAAGTACTTTTACTGACCCAACGTGGGGTTATCCTTTAAACCCTTATGCTGGTGGTGAAGGAGATGGTTTTGTTACTAAATTGAGCCCTAACGGCACTCTAATTTGGAATACATTTTTAGGCGGTGCCGATAGAGATGTAATAAATAATATAGTTTTAGATGAAAATGGAAATATATATGTTACAGGAAATAGTAGAGCTAGTTGGGGAAGTCCACTTCAACCTTTCAGTAGTTATCAAGATGGTTTTATAGCGAAATTAAATTCATCAGGCACATTACTTTGGCATACATTTTTGGATGTGAGCGTAGATGGAACTTTAATGGGCCATTTGACAGGTATTGATTTCGATGAAGATGGAAATATTTTTGTAACTGGGAATAGTGAAGGTGATTGGGATATCGTAGATACTCCATTAAATCCTCATAGTGGAGACAATGATATCTTTGTTGCCAAATTAACCCATTCAGGAGATTTTAGTTGGTACACATTTTTGGGAGGAACTGCGCGAGATACAGCAAGCCGAATTGCTATTGGTGATGATGGGAATATTCACATTGTCGGCACTAGTAACGGAACTTGGGGAAGCCCAGTAAGGGCATTTAGTGGAACTTTTTGGAATGCTTTTGTTGCTGAAATAGATTCATCAGGTACTTTATTGTGGAATACTTTTTTAGGTGCAGGGCGCGATTGGGGTGGTGGTATTAAACTTGATGAATTTGGAAATATTTATGTTGTGGGCACTAGCTCTAGCTCATGGGGAAGTCCTATACGGGCATTTGAGGGTTTTTTTGGAGCTCTAAATGGTTTTACAACAAAGTTAAATACAAATGGTTCATTGGTTTGGAATACCTTTTTAGGCAATGGTTCTAATGAAAGTTATGCAGTTGGTATAGATGATGATGGATATCTTTATATTGTCGGGTCAAGTTGTAGTTCTTGGGGAAATCCATTTAATTCCATTTCCAATTGTCCTGATGGCAATATTATTAAGTTAGAAAATACTGGAGAACTTATAGCAAATGGATATATTGGTGGAGAAGGTTCAGATTATTCTAGTAGTTTATTTGTACAAGATAGCGAAAATATTTTTGTAATGGGTTTTAGTGAATTAACTTGGGGGAATCCTATTCGTCCAGCCCAGAATGATATTGAGCCATCTATTAACCCTTCGCCTACGAATATCTTTGTAGCAAAACTAAATCTTGACACAACCCCCCCAACAGTAAATACTATTGAATGTGTTAACTCATGCACCAGCAACATGCTGAATGTTTCTTACTTTGTGACCTTTTCAGAAAATGTGACAGGCGTAGATGTAAGTGATTTTGCATTAGATACATCTGGAGTTGTTGGAGCATTTGTCAGCAATGTCAGCGGAAGTGGTAACACGCGAATTGTCGGCGTCAGCACAGGGCAAGGAAGCGGCACGATTCAATTAAACTTTGTGGATAACGACAGCGTCACCGACCTCGCAACCAATCCCACTACATCAGGTTTGAGTGGAGAAACATACACCATCAACAAACCGCAATTGAAAGCGCCAGTCTTACGTTCTCCGCGTTCAAGTGGAGCAATGAATGACACCACACCGAATTTTATTTGGCAAAGAGTGGCAGGCGCACAAAGTTATGAAATTCAAATTGATAATAATAATGATTTCAGTTCGCCTGAAGATAGCAACAATGCTGTGACAGGCACAAACTATACTTCGATTGTATTACCCGAAGGCACATATTATTGGAGAGTAAGAGCGAATGATGTCAGCGCCAATCCAGGGCAATGGAGCCTAGTTCGCACTATTACAATAGACACAACGGGTCCAGTCGCGCCGACATTGATTTCCCCAGCGGATACATTTAACTCACCAAATCGAACGACAACTTTCCGCTGGCAATCATCTAATGGAGCAGTGCAATATCAATTTGCTTATGATAATGATGCAAACTGCCTTAGCCCAATCAGCACAGCCACATTGCGTGGAACAAGCCGCAGAGCAACATTACCAAGCGGCATTTATTATTGGTGTGTAAGAGCGAAAGATTCTCTTGGAAATTGGGGAGATTGGTCTACACCGTATCAAATCAATATTCCATAAATCAATTTCATGAATCAAAAAGCACTTCTGAAACCAGAAGTGCTTTTTACTTAATGATTTACAAAACTGTAAAGCCTTACTCCCCCAAAAGTAATTTATTAATATCTATGCTTGCAATACAATGCGGACATGAGAAAAACACCATTATTATTCATTACTTTATTTGCACTTATTGCAACACCTTTTTCAAAACCTGCGTATGCCAGTGAACCGCAAAAAAAATTAGCAAACCCGCCCATCCTTGGTGGTTGTGAAATCTTTCCGCAAAATAATTACTGGAATACCCCAATTGATGAATTACCAGTTCACGCTTCTTCTTCCGCATGGATTAATTCAATCGGCGCCACACGCGGCTTTCACATGGATTTTGGCTCTGGCACTTGGGATGGTGGACCCATTGGTATTCCCTACAACATTATTGCGGGTTCTACTGTCACAAACTACTCAGTAGATTTTTATTATCCCGATGAATCAGACATTGGACCTTATCCGATTCCATCAAACCCTTTAATTGAACATGGAAGTGACCATCACATCTTAATTATTGATACAGAAGATTGCACGCTTTATGAAATTTATGATGCAAGTTATAGCAATCCAAATTGGTTTGGTGGCTCTGGTGCAATTTGGGATTTAAATTCAAATGCACTCCGCCCAAATACATGGACATCTGCCGATGCGGCAGGCTTACCCATTTTGCCAGGGCTTGCTCGTTACGAAGAAATTCTCGCTGGAGAAATTAATCACGCCTTACGCTTTACTACAAACTGCACAGCCAATTATTACATCTGGCCCGCTCGCCATGTTGCCCAAAGTGGAAGTTGTTCTAATCCTGTTCCATTTGGCGCACGATTCCGATTAAAAGCAAATTATGATATTTCAGGTTATTCACCTCAAATGCAAATTCTTTTACAAGCCATGAAAAAATATGGCATTGTGTTAGCAGATAATGGCTCACCGTGGTATGTTAGCGGCGCTCCACATACAGGTTGGAATAATGACATGCTTCATGAATTGGATGACTTAACAGGCAACGACTTTGAAGCAGTAGATACATCCTCTTTAATGATAGACCCTAATTCTGCCGAAACACCATACATGAACTGGCCCCTCGTTACTCAAATTACTCGCGCAAACTCAAACCCTACGAATGCTAATTCAGTTGATTTTACAGTCACCTTTTCAAAAGATGTGACAGGTGTGGATTTAACAGATTTTGTAATAACAACCAACATCGCCTCAGGCGTGACCTTGAACGGGGTCACTGGTTCAGGAAACACCTACACCCTGACAGTTAATACTGGAAATGGCGACGGCACCATCCGCCTTGACTTAATAGATGATGATTCAATCATTGATTCATCTTCTAATCCATTAGGTGATGAAGGTTTAGGAAATGGCAACTTTACAACAGGTGAAGTTTATACAATTGATAAAACACCGCCAAACATTATTTCAATTAATCGTGTTGGGACAAACCCAAGCAAAATGTTGAGTGTTTCTTATCTTGTCACCTTTTCAGAAAGCGTAATCGGAATAGATAATGCAGATTTTGCATTGAATACAAACGGCGTGGTGGGAACTTTTATAAGCACCATAAGTGGAAGCGGCTCAACACGAGTCGTGAGCGTAAACACTGGTCAAGGAGATGGTGAAATTCAATTGAACTTTATCAATAACGGCAGTGTTACAGACCTAGCAGGAAATCTCATTACTTCTGGATTAAATGGTGAAACATATAATATTGATAAACCTCAACTCCCTGCCCCCATATTGCGTTCACCACGTTCCACTGCAAAACTCAACGACACCACACCAAACTTAATATGGCAAAGAGTAGCCAAAGCCCAAAGTTACCAAATACAAATTGCAGATAGTAATGATTTCTCAAATATTATAGAAACAAATACAACTACCTTAACAACGTACACCCCAAGCGCTTTGGTTGATAATACCTATTACTGGCGAGTGCGAGCAATAGATGTGAGCGGGGGAATGGGCGAATGGAGTCAAACCCGCATCTTCACCATAGATACAGTTGGTCCAGTCGCGCCGACATTGATTTCACCAACCAATGGATATAACTCACCGAATCGAACAGTCACATTCCGTTGGCAAGCGGTAATTGAGGCTGTGCAGTACCGTATTCAAATTGATAATAACAACGACTTTTCTTCTCCTGAATACACCTTTACTTTACGAGGTATTACCAGAAGAATGAATTTACCCAGTGGAATATATCACTGGCGCGTGCAAGCCAAAGACGCGCTAGGCAATTGGGGAGATTGGTCTGCTCCATTTCAGGTCAATATTCCATAACAAAACCGTAATCTAAATCGCTTGACGAAACCTTCTATCCGCAAGTATCCTCTAAAGATAGAAGGTTCTTTTTTTGTTACTTGGAGTTCAAATGGAAAGAAAAATAAATAAAAGTATAAAGGTTTTCCTATTATTTTGTTTGTCATTATCATTATTTTCAACCTTGTTTCTGACACAACCAAATACCAATGTCGCCGCGCAAGAACCAACCCCCACGCCAGAAGTCGAACCGCGTATTGTAGGCGGGCAATTGGCTGACCCTGGCGAATACCCGTGGCAAGTGGCTTTAATCGGAAGCAATTCAGATGATGAATTTTATTGGGGCGCTGGGTATCAATTTTGTGGCGGCGCATTGATAGACCCCTACTGGGTACTCACCGCCGCACATTGCGTCACGGAAGATGACCACTCGCAATCTCCTGCTTCAAGCATAGACATTGTAGCTGGGCTATACAACCTAGAATTTCCCGCTTCGGGCTTTCAGCGTAAGGATGTTGCTCAAATTATCCGTCACCCAAATTATGATGACCTTACCTTTGACCATGATATTGCACTGATGCGATTAACGTCTCCTGTAATATTAGGCGGGAGCGGCGCAACTGCTGCGGCAATGATTGCGCTTGCGCCTGCCGATATTGGCAGTTTAGCAAATGCTACTTCATGGGTGACGGGTTGGGGAAAAACCAGAGTAAGCCCTGTCGAATATCCAACCCAGTTGCATGAGGTGAGCCTGCCGATTATATCGAATGCACAATGCTCTTTATATTGGGGTGGAATAATAGCGGGCAATATTTGTGCTGGCAATGGCACAGGAAAAGATTCATGCAGTGGCGATTCGGGCGGCCCGTTGGTGATTAATCAAGGTGGAACATGGATTCATGTAGGCATTGTTTCATCAGGCGCGGCGGCTTGTGGCGATTACCCTGGCATTTATACGCGCACTTCTTATTATAGGAGTTGGATTGATGCGCATCTTGCGCCTGTGCAAGTTTCTAGCATTTTACGCGCTGGTTCAAACCCTACCAATGCTTCTTCTATTACATTTAATGTTACTTTTTCAAAATCGGTTAGCAATGTGGATGTTTCTGATTTTTCACTCACCACGAGTGGAGTGGCGGGGGCAAGCATCAGCCAAGTAAACGGCTCGGGGAGCAGTTACACAGTCACGGTCAATACTGGAAGCGGAGATGGCACGATACGATTAGATGTAGTAGATGATGATTCCATCTTAGATTCATTTTCTGCACCGCTAGGTGGGGTAGACGCAGGCAACGGCAATTTCACATCGGGTGAAGTTTATACAATTGATAAAACCCCGCCGACTGTTTTAACTATTACCCGTGCTGGCGCAAACCCAAGTAACATGCTCAATGTTTCATATACAGTCACATTTTCAGAAAGTGTAATTGGCGTGGACAATACCGACTTCACATTAAGCGCCAGCGGCGTGGTTGGCGCATTTGTTAGTAATGTGAGTGGAAGCGGCAACACGCGAATCGTCAGCGTGAGTACAGGGCAAGGAAGCGGCACGATTCACTTAAACTTTGTAGATAATGACAGCGTCACCGACCTCGCGACCAATCCAACCTCATCAGGTTTGAGTGGAGAAACATACACCATCAACAAACCGCAATTGAAAGCGCCAGTTTTACGTTCCCCACGTTCAGGTGGAGCAACGAACAATACAACACCAAATTTTGTTTGGCAAAGAGTGGCAGGCGCACAAAGTTACAACATACAAATTGCAAACGATAACAACTTTGTTTCGATTGAACATAGTAGTAACAATATTACAGGAACAAACTATAACTTAGCCACTTTATCAGAAGGCACATATTACTGGCGAATTCAAGCAAACGACATTAGCGGAAATCCTGGAAAATGGAGTGCAGTCCGCACTATCATTATAGATACAACGGGTCCAGCCGCGCCCACACTTGTTTCGCCAGCCGATGCCTTTAACTCCCCCAATCGGGTTGTCACCTTCCGTTGGCAAGGTGTGATTGATGGCGTGCAATATCATTTGCAAATAGACAACAACAGCGACTTTTCTTCTCCCGAGTACATCTTTACTTTACGCGGTCTGACAAGAAGAATGACCTTACCTAGTGGAACATATTATTGGTGCGTACAAGCTAAAGATGCACAAGGGAATTGGGGAACTTGTTCGGTGGCGCGTCAAATCATCATCCCATAGCAAAATCGTAAATAACAAAGCCTCTGAAAAATCAGAGGCTTTGTTGTTATAAGTGACTCTATCAATATAGATTTTTAATTCTATATCAAAATTTATTTATACGCTGTGATTTTCGCGCTATATACCGTTTTATAAATCTCTTCTTTTGAAAATGATTGTAAATCAACATTCATATCTGCCAACGCCGCATCTACAGTCTCTTTATCAAAGAAAACAGGTTTGATAGATATATCCTTAAACCCAACTGCTTTCATCATCGCAATATAATCTTTGGCATCCACCGCGCCTGCCACACAGCCAGCCCACGCGCTTAAACTTTGCTTGACATTATCTGGTAATTCGCCATCCGTCACAATATCCGAAACCGCCAACTTCCCGCCATCTTTCAAAACGCGATAGGTTTCTTTGAAAACTTTCTCTTTATCGGGCGAAAGGTTGATAACACAGTTTGAGATAATTACATCAACAACATTGTTGTCAACAGGCAAATGCTCTAAATAACCTTGCCGAAATTCCACATTATTTAACCCAACTCTTTTTGCATTGGCTTGTGCACGTTCAATCATTTCGGGGGTCATATCTACACCGATGACTTTGCCTGTCTCACCAACTTTTTGCGCCGCGAGAATACAATCTAAGCCTGCACCTGAGCCGAGGTCTAACACGGTTTGCCCAGATTGTAACGAAGCCAATGTAATTGGGTCGCCACAACCGTAACTAGTATTGGAAACATCTGCTGGCACGCTGGTCAACAAGGTTTCGGGGTAAAGATTGTTTGAAGGCGAGCAACAATCATCCCCGCCGGAAGAAGCGTCTTTTTTTATCCTTTCCGCATAATGCTCGCGTACCGTTTCGTGAATTGATTCATTTGTCGTCATGTTAATCTCCTTTTATATAGATTATTGTCTATATATCAAAATAAAAAAAATTATGATGTCTCTCTGTTCACCGCGCGATGAACAGAGTCTTACATTAACTAGCAACAATCTGCACTACCGCATTCACAACCGCCGCTTTCACATTCAGAGCAATCGCAGTTGCTGTTCATAACTTCCAATTCGTTCATTGCATTCACCTCCTTTCTTTATATAGATACATATCGATATGTTTGTGTAAAAAAATATCTTGCACCGTTCTCGGCGAAGAATTTTAAGACAATGTTTTCAAAACAATTTGCGTTGCTTTTTCTTCTGGCGCAAACTTGACCATCAACTGCCCGCAACAATATGCGACATGGTCTTGATTCAAAGAATAAAAAGTTTGCTTGCCTTCTTCGCGAATGTTGACCAAACCTGCATCGCGCAAAATGGCAAGGTGATGGGATACAGTCGGTTGAGAAACATCCATTTTCTCAACAATCTCAGTCACCGAACACCATTCGCAACAACAGCATTCCATAATTTTCTGGCGCGTGTCGTCAGAGATGGCTTTCGCAAAAAGGACGGGGTCAAATTTTGTTTTCATTTTCAGATTTATTATATAGATAAACGTCTATTTGTCAAGAGGTGGGTTGATTTCACAAAACCACATTCACTTTATTCTTCTTTATGAATTTTATTAAAATTTTGTAACAAACCAATCACTATTAACAATACACCCAAAAAACCAAACCCTCCTAAACAAAATGCTTTCAGGATATGGGTATAGCCATAAACACTATGTACCCATGACCAAATTTCATTATTCTCTAAAATTACGAATTCTAAATGTATTCCCGTTTCAAAAGCCGAACATGTTTCATTTACGCGAAGTTTGACTTGGCCAGGCGGAGGAATGACTGCGTACATAGGATTACCTGGTTTGCATTGACCTCCAGTTGCAGGAATACCAGAGGGTTCTGTTACTTCTGTCCATATTTCTTCGCTTCTATGTTTTGTAAATTCAAATAATTTTCCATCTGCGGTCTCGAATATGACTTCCCCTGTTTCTCCTAATTTGAGTGATATGATATTTTCATGTGGCAAAGGTTCCTTTACCCAAGTTGTCCCTAACCCAGGATGGTAGTAATAAATATATGTCCAAGCCCAAATTGAAACTGTCCAAATGATACCGCTAAGAATAAATTGTTTGTTTTTTTTATTCATAACTTATCCTCTTGCAATTAAGTGACATCTTAAGCGTCCCAAGGAGCGACTGCTTTTCTACTTCCGCCTCTTAATGACCTTTGAATTGGTTCTGCTAACTCAGGCAATATCTCACTTGTAGCGGATAGTAAACCGAAACAACCTGCAATCATCATGTCACCAAATGGGACAGCGAAATAAGGTCGCAATTTTTGGGGTGCAGGAGCTTGCTCCTGCGTTTTCGCCAGCAAGCTGGCTGACTCCATATTAAACATTGACCTTCTCGGTCCTGTCACCACGACATCAAAATCATCTTTTCCAAATTCAAATTTTTTATCTGAATACATCAATGCACCATGACCCATATCATCGAAAACATCTTCATGTTTCAATGAGCCATCTGCTAATTTATAAATTAATGACTCAAGTTTGGGTAAATCAATTTCGCCAGTGTGATGTTCAAATACGCCTTCAATCCCTTTTTCACCCAAACGAAAGGCGAGGGTGTGAAAATTTCCGACATTGCATATAATTATTTCTTTGCGTGTAGACAAATTAGGGTTATTAGTTAATTTACTATCAAACATTGCACCCAACACAGCGGCTGGAGCAGTATCCATGACGATTAATGGACACGGCAAATCATTGGCTGAATCCGCAATAGATTGCAAGCGTGTCATGATTTTGGGTATGTCATTTGATAAATAAGCAAAAGCAGATAATGAATTCTTTTGTTTAATTATTTCATCTAAATAATCAAAACGAAATTGCCTATCTGAAACGCCTGCGGGAGCATTACCATGGTCAAAGACGGCGACTGCAATTGCAGATAAATCTTTTAGTGAAACGCCATAATCAGAGAATGTTTTGGATATTAATTCAAAATCAAAATCTTTCAACTCAATTCTTGTTGCTTGTAACTTATTGCTTTCTTCTTCTGAAATAATTTTTATACCAAGCGACTCAACTTTATCTAATTCATCATTTAATGTTGTTGCGGCGGAGGGAGTCATGTAAACGGGAAAACCTGCTTTCGCAATTTCTTCAATTGCCCAAGCGGATGGTCCGCCGCCCATTTGATGTCCGCTAAATAAAAGCTGAGGTTTAGAACCAGTTATCCCCGAAGCATGAAGCGTTTGTTTGAGACGGCGATGAATCATCATGGTGGGCGAAGGTAGAACGAGTTTGAATCCGTTTTCAATATCGAGATTCGAATCGTATAAAAAAATATCTTGTGTGCCTGTGCCGATGTCAACCGTCAGAATTTTCATTGCTTATACTTTTTGCAAAACAAAATACCAGTATTTGCGATTGTCTAAATGTGGCGTGCCATCTTTTGGAGAAGCAACCGAAAGCCCAAGAAATTCATAAAACAAGCGATGCAAAATTTTAGGCACATATTGTTTTACCAAGCGGATGCGTTGCTCTCTATCCATTTCTAATGCTTTCAAAACATTTTCGGTTATATCTTCTTCTTTGATAACTTTCCATCCAATTTGTTTTAATTGCTTGTGCCATTCATCTATTTTTTCTGCATATCGTAAATCGGTGTAAAGAAAATATCCATTCGGTTTTAGCACGCGCTTGACGTGTTCAAAAAATTTATTTAAGTTTGGATAATATAAAGATGCTTCGACATTCACCACTACATCAAATGTGTTATCAGGAAATTTCAAATCTTCGGCATTGCCATGTTGAAAATGTAAACCATCTATTTGATATGTGTTGCGACAAAAATCTATAGCGCGTTGCGAAAAATCTACACCGATATATGATTTAGGTTTGAAGTAACGCATGATGAAGTGCGCGCCTCCTCCTCGCCCCGAGCTGACTTCTAATGCCTCAACATTTTCCCACGCTACATGTTTGGCGACATGATGATAGAGTTGTAACGGATAACGATGATATTCATCTTCGGGATGTAGTTCTAAAGTTTCTGTGCCTTGATGATGTGATGTGTATCCAAAATTCATAAAGACAGCACCTTTGTCTTTGACCAATGTGGAGACATATTCATATTGCAAGCGGGTAAGCCAGCTTTTTAATTTTGGAAAGCGTTGAAATAAGATTTTAT